>PMBV01000423.1 GCA_003153055.1 Myxococcales bacterium | reverse complement strand
GAACGTCGAGCTCAACATCGAATTCACACAGCCGCTGTCGGATGCGCATGGCGAGCTCGTCCTAGAAACACTCGAGACCTGGCTTGGTTGCGGCTCGGTGCAGGGGTACCGAGACTGGGAAGTCTCCGCCGACGACTCTCTCCTCGCGCCCACTGACGACCCTGCCTTCGAGCTCGATGACGGCTCGGTCTCCGCGCAGCTCGAGGACTCTGGAGTGGCGGAGGGCTGCTACGACATCCTCACGAACGTCCTCATCAGGCTGCACGCCACTGTCGCCGTGGAGGCACTTGAGCTGGTGTGAGTGCATCCATTCCCGCCTTCTCCTCTGTCTTCTTTAGCCATCAACGGAATCCCCATGCGACGATTGAATCCTCTCCTCCTCCTTCTCCTTCTCTCCTGCGCCAAGTCCCCCGAGGGCTTCTTCGTCAGCGAAGCTGGGGGTGCTCGAATCTACAAAGAGGGCGACGGCCTCTTCCTGGAACTCTTCGCCTTCTCGCAGTCGCGAACCAAGCCGCAGCTACTCACGAGGCTTGAGCGTCGCGAAGGCGGCTGGACGGTTCCGGCCGCACTCCTGCGCGACCCCATCCCGCTCACCTTTACAGACACGGGACTCCTCCTCACTCTGGGTGGCACCCTAAACGTGCCGTTCGCCCGCGTGCGCCCTGCTTCTGCCCAGCAACTTGAGCGCTCCCGCGCAGATGAAGCGCTGCGCGTTTCGCTTCGTTCTCTCATGGAGTCGCTGGACAAGACGAAGCGGTGCGATGACCCTGGATTGCACTTCGGTCCCCACGACTCAAGTCGCACCGAGGCTCAGGTGGCCACCACCAAGGCCCTCGTGGATGCCGCCACTCCTGTCTCGGACGCCATCGAGGCCAACCCTCAAGCACAGGGTCCCTGGTTCGACGAATTCCTTGTCAGCGGCCAGGTGGAACTCAGTGCCGTTTCGTTGGCAACACAGATGAGCAAAGCGTGCGTCAAGTGGTCTTTGGACCTCTTCGGTGGACGGCAGTGCGCGCGTCTTGGTGAGGCCAACGTCAAGGCCTCTACGCATGGCGCGAAACTCCCCTTCAGGGCCCGCATTGCCCTTGCCCGCTACCCAGAGCAAGTGCATTCACCCATCGTCACATGGACGGATCTCGAAGGCTCCGACAAGGACACTGGCACAGCTACCGTCTGTCGGCTCGTCGACCGAAAGGCCCTCGCGTACGCCGAGGAGGTTACGCCTCGATGACGCCGACAACTACTGTCGCAGCGCAACCTGCGGGTCCGAGGCTGCCGCAGCCGCGAAGCGCGACCCCTCAGCCCTGACTCACGTTCCAGCCAATTCGCCCAGCAACTTCTCGAGCGCCCGGAGGACTGGGTCCTCGAGGTGGAGGACGTCTTGGCAGCGAGCGAGCGCCTCCACCGCGGCGTGCACGGTGGCCAGGTCCTCGGAGCTGAGAAGCGCCAGCGCGAGAGGAACCGCGCGCTCCTCCCGGTGCCCGGCGGAACAAGCTGCGTCCAGGAGGCGGACCCGCCATTCCGTCGGGCGAGCAGCTTCGCGCCCGATGAGCTCGCCCCACTCAACCAAGGAGAGCTCGTCGATCAGCTTCGTCGCCAACCGGACCCAGTCGTCGGACCGCGCATTGGGGTTCCGCTCCGTCGCAAGGCACCTATCGAGCTGCTCAAGAGAATTCATGACAACCCGCCCGGGCGCCGCGAGCCCAGGCTCGCGACATCTCTGCCCACAACCTCAGCGTCACCATTCGCGGGCTCGATGCACCGCGAGTGCCAGCGTCGCCCCCTCGGGGGACAGGCGTAGCTCCGCCCGCCATGCGGGCGACGGAGTCCCAGTTGTGGACTCCTACCGTCCAACCGTCCGCCGGGGCGGACGGTGGCCCTGGCCCCTCGTCTGCCATTACAGGGACTTGCATTTGGCCCGTGGACTGCAATTGGTCCGCGCATGGAACTCGGGGTTGAGTGTGGGACGCACGTGGGGCAGCGCAAGAACAACGAGGACGCCTTCCTTGCCGACGCGAAGCTGGGCCTCTTCGTGGTGGCCGACGGGATGGGTGGCTACGAGGGCGGGGAAGTCGCTTCAAGACTGACGGTCGAGGCCATACGCCGCTTCGTGTCGTGGGGCCTGCGAGACGACGGGGGCGCAGCAGACGCCGGCTCGACTCGCGGGGAGGGTGCGAAGTCCTACGAGGAGGACCTCTTGAATGCCGCCGTGGTGGCCGCCCACGAGGCCATCGTCGCGCNNGCTCGCCAACCTGACGCGCGACCATTCGGTCTGGGAGGCGCTCAAGAGCAGCGGCGTGCCGGGCCATGTACGGTTGCCGGCTCGAAACCAACTCATCCGGGCCCTCGGAGTGGAGGGGTCGCACCTTGCCGACGTGGCCCGGCATGACGTCTGCCTTGGCGACACCTACCTGCTGTGTAGCGACGGAGTGTATGACCCTCTCGACGAGGGCGACATCAAGTCGGCCCTTCACCTCGGGCCAGGCGAAGGCTGCGCGCACCTCATTTCCCAGGCGCTGAGAAATGGCGGCGCCGACAACCTCACTGGCGTCATGGTCCGCGTCACCGAGGGTTGAATGCGGACGATTGCCGTCACCAGTTGAGCGAAGCAGCGGGGAGGGGACCCGCATCAGTCCTTCCGCACGGGCTGACTCTCGTGCGATGAGGGGCGCGGGGCGTTCTGTTTGGTTCAAGGCCGGGGGGAGCAGTGATGCAATGGCGAGAGGCGTGTTCCGACTGGAGGCGAGCGGCAATCCTTCTTGCCGTCCTTCCCCTGCTTGATGCGCTGGCCTGGGCGAGCGCAGTGCACGGAGCACCGCTCGTCTGGTGGCCCGCCGCGGCTGCGTGGCTCCTCCTTGGGAGAAGCCCACGACAGTGGCGGCCCTTCTGCGCCCTGGCAATCCTCGCAGCCGCCGCTGGCGGCGGGGCATGGATGGGCGTGCCTCTCGCCCTGGCGCTCGCGGACGGGGCCGGAGACGTGGTGGGCGGGCTCCTCATCTCCACCATGGCCCCACCGTGGAGGGCGCGCCCCGAATCCCTTCGAAAGGAGGCGGAGCTCTCGGCGGCCGCGCTTGTTGTGACGACGGTATCGACGCTCGTCGTCGCGGGCATCTACCTCGCCCTGGGCTCGAGGGACTGGACGAAGCAGTTGGCTCCGGGCTTCATGGCTCGGCTCACCGGCCTCGTCTGCCTCGGTCCCTTCCTCCGCGTGGCGAAGCGAGGCTTGGACTGGCGGCGCCTCGCGGGCCGCGAGGCCCTGCTGGTGGCCCTGCTGCTGGTGGGTACCACCCTCGGCGCCTGCCAAAGCCCCCGCAGTCCCTCGGCACTGGCCATCGTCTTCGCGCTTGCGTTGCCCCTCCTTTGGGCGGCGCTCAGGCTCCCGGAGCCGGCGGCTCAGCTCGGCGTCCTTCTGGTGGCGGTGGTAGCGGTGGCATCACCGCACCTCGGGCACGGTCCATTTCAGGGAGGGGAGATGGTGCTTGCACTTCAGGTTTCGCTGGCCATTCTCTCTCTGACAGCGCTCCTGGCCGCCGCCTCGACTGCGGAGCGCGCGCGAGCCGAGGAGGAGCTCCGACGCGCGCGCGACGCCTCGGAGATGGCCGCCCAGGCCAAGGGCACCTACCTGGCGATGATGAGCCACGAAATCCGCACGCCGCTCGGCGGCCTCATCGGCATGATGGAGGCGCTCGGCCCAGAGGTTGGCCCCACGCACAGGCCGATGGTTGACACCATCCGGCGCTCGGCCGAGGCGCTCCTTGCCATCCTCAATGACGTCCTCGACCTCTCCAAGATGGAGGCCGGGAAGCTCGAGCTGGAAGCACGCCTGTGCGAACTCGAGCCGCTGGTCCACGACGTTCGCTCGCTGTACGGGCGGGCCGCTCAGGCCAAGGGAATCTCCATCAGCGCTGAGATGGACCCGCAGGCGACGAGGCTGATTGCGGACCCGCTGAGGCTACGCCAGGTGCTGTCGAACCTCGTGTCGAACGCGGTGAAGTTCACCCCTCACGGCGGTCGAGTCATCATCAGCACGCGGCTGGATGAAGGTGATGAGCAGTTTCCGACCGGCACCTTCATCCTCGAGGTGACCGACACGGGCATTGGCATACCAGCGGACCGGATGCACCGGCTCTTCCAGGACTTCAGCCAGGTCGACGACGCCAGAACGAGCCGCAGCTACGGAGGCACGGGCCTCGGCCTGGCCATCTCGAAGCGTCTCGTCGTCGCGATGGGGGGCACGCTGTCGGCGATGAGCGTCGCTGGGCAAGGCGCCACCTTCACGGCGTCGCTCCACCGGCCAAGCAGGGCGCAGCTGAGCGCGGCCCTCGCTTCGGAGACTGAAGAGCCAGTCGACCCAATGGCGCTCCTCGGATGCCGCGTGCTGTTGGCAGAGGACGACTCCGTCAGCCGGTGGCTGGCAATTCGGCTGCTCGAGCGCCTCGGCTGCAGCGTGCGCACCGTGGCGAACGGTCGCGAGGCGGTGGAGGCGTGGCGCACGGACCAATGGGACATCGTGGTGATGGACAACCAGATGCCCGAGCTCGATGGCCTCGAAGCTACGCGCCTCATCCGCGAGCTCGAAGAGAAAGAGCACCGAGGCCGCACCCCCATTCTCGCCATGACGGCCAATGCCTTCGCGGAGGCAAGAGAGGCGTGCCTTGCCGCAGGCATGGACGCCGTCCTTACGAAGCCGGCCGAGTCCTCCACCCTCCGCGCGGCGATGGTGCGCCTGCTGGAGCGATGGAAGGACGCACCCCATCCCGTCTCGGGATGAACTCGCCTCGGCGATCGCCCGCCCGGTGGGTGGGGGTGGACGCCCGAAGTCAAGGCGCACTCGTGTGATGAACCGGCCTCACCAAGCCGGTGAAGCTGGCCAGCCTGAGCGGCGGCCTGGGGCACCTACCTTGGAGCCTCCGAGTCCAACGATGGCGGAACGCCCGGCCCGAGGGTGGAGAGCGGACTTGATGTCGCCCTCGACGGCGAACAAGCGCAATCGGAGGACACCCTGCCGAAGGCGACGCGACTTGCGTGGAGGTTGCAAACCAGCCCCTTCAGTCTGCAACCTCGTTTTCGCTCTCCGTTTGACAGCGGGCGGCAAATACGACCGGCATCCCGCGGGCTTGGCGACCCGAAAGCGCCCCGCAGAGCGGTTGCATTTCCCCCTCGACTGTCAAACGATTCTCCGGTCTGTTAAACGCTCTCTGCGGGTGGGGTGACCCATTCTCCACTCCGGAGAGTCCCGAAATCCACCGTCGTTGAAATTCCCGGGTCCTCCGCTTTGGTGGTGGAGATTCTCGTCGCAGCCATCGACGCGGCGCATGTCCGCGTATGTCCGCGACACCACGCCGAAAAACAGAGCGCCGACCACCGCGAGGCGATCGGCGCTTCCGTTAAACAAAATGCTACCTTGACCTGTTAGAACGACTTATGGCTC
>PMBV01000427.1 GCA_003153055.1 Myxococcales bacterium | reverse complement strand
AGCCCTCCAGAAGAAGGACCGCTCCATCGGGCCCGCTGAGCGCTCCCCTGGAGCCGTAATTCCACACGCAACCCAGCGCCCTACTTGGCGGCCTCGGCGGCGGAGGGCCGATTAACACCAGTCACCTAGGCCGTCCACCACGTCGGGCTGGGCCTCGTCGAGCAGCGCCCGCACCTCGGCCCAGGTCAGCTCCTGAGCTCGACGGCGAACCCGAGGCATCCGCCAGTGCCCCTCGCGGTCAGGCCAGCCTTGAAGCGAGCTGCCCACGCGAACCCCGAGCGCCTTGAAAGCGCGCACGTCCCTCGGTTGCAGCGGAGCAAACGAGAAGTAGAGACGTCCTTCGAGGCGCGCTCGGCTCCCTTCCTCCACTGCCCGCGCGGCAGGCGCCTGAGCCGCGATGATCGCCTCGGCCCGCTCGCGCACCGATTCGCCGAAGTGCGCCGCGATGGCTCTGAGGCTGTCGCAGGTCGCGCCGGCGCCGAGGAAGTCCGCCTCCACCCAGCTCAACCCAAACTGCCGCTGAAGGAGGCGCGCCCAGTACTCCATGCCGACGCTGACCGTCAGGCGGCCATGTCCCAGGTGGCCGACCTCTTCCTTGCTGCTGCCCGCTGGCCACGTGCTCACCTGCAGCCCCAAGTCGCTCAAGAGCCGTTTGATGCCCCGCCAAGCCCCTCCCGCCTCTCGGCACAGGAGCGTCACCCCGTGGCGCTCGGGCTCGGGGCGCGACGCGGCCCACTCGGCCCAGGTTCGAGTGATGGTGGCGTGTGTCTGACCAATGCCGTCCCCTCGCCTGAACCCTGCGCAGTGCACCGGGACGATTGGTTTACCCAGGCGTTGGGCCTCGCTCCTGGCAACGGTGTCGAGGTCGTCGCCGATGAGGGCGACAGGGCAGGTCGACAGCACCGTGAGGCCCTGATGGAGAGGGAAGAGCTCATCGGCCTCCGCGATGGCGCGGGCGAGCTTTCGATCACCGCCGAACACCACGTCTGGTTCCTGAAAGTCGGTGGTGAGGTTCAGGCCCGAGAAGGTGCTCGCGCCGTCGGGGTCGCTCGCCTGTGGACGGTTGGCTTGAGCGTAGACGCCGCAGCCCACCGGCCCGTTGGTCAGGTGGAGGAGACCTCGCAGCGGGGCCCAGAACGCTGCGCTCTGGCCACCGTAGAGACAGCCCCCGGTCGCCAGGCGGCCGGCCTGCTGGCGACTCAAGGCATAGCTGGAGCGTGGAAGCCGAACCGGAGGCGTGCCGGGCGCCAGGGGCGGGTACTCGTCGAGCTGCCGGTGCAGTCGTTCGATGGAGGGGCGAGCGGTCATTGGTCAGTTCCCCATTTCGTTGTGTCGTTGGCCGTCGGGCCCCTGGCCTTGGAGCATGCGATCAATCGCTTGGTCGCTCAGCGCGTGGTGGTAGAAGCGCGCGTAGTACTCACGGATCTCTTTCCTGAGGTCGAGGTCGGTGAAGCGCTCGGGGTAGAGCGTCTTGGCGAGGTACAGCATCAAGAGCACACCCTCGCTGGAGCCATCCCAATAGAAGACACCCTCGGGGAGCTCGTAGACGCGGCCGGTCTTCACTGCCGTGATGGGTTGCCAGCGCGGGTCGCGCGTCACCAGGGACTTCGAGTACTGGCGCCCCACGATGATGACAATCGGGTCCCACTCCAAGAGCGACTCCATCGAGAGCTCGCCTCGACCGACCAGCGCCCGGTTCCGCACCACCATGTCGGCCCCGGCGATCGTCCCGTACCAGAAGGTGTTGCTGCCGCGACCTTGGGTGTGGTTGGCCTGCGGACCTCGGACATAGTAGACGCGTGCTCGTTGGTCGGGAGGAATCGCGTCGACCCGGGCGCGAACTCGGGCGACCTGACGATCGTGATAGGCGCACCACTCCTCGGCTCGCTCCTCGTACGGTGCGCCCAGCACGTGGCCGAAGAGGCGAACCATGCGGTTGCGCGACTCGACGAAGGCCTCGACACTGTCGATGGAGTCGGTCCCCATCGTCTGCGACACAAGCACCGGGACCCCCAGCTTGGCCAACAGCTCGATCTTTCCCGGAGCCGGGTATCCAAGGGTTCGGAAGACGACATCGACGTGCTGACGGACCAGCTCCTCAAGCGAGGGATCGGAGCTCAGTTGCTGAATGCCGTCGACGGCCGGGTTCGTCTCTCGCATCCACGGTGCGTTGGTTCGAACCATCATAGCGACGCGGTCGCTCGCGCCGAGGAGGAACAGCTTCTCGTAGCAAAGGACCTCGAGGCAGCCGATTCGGCGCACCTCACCGGGGACACGCACCCAGTGATCTGCCATGTCGACGACGAGGCGCCCGGCGTCCACGTCGCTCGCCCAGGCGCTCACGGCGATGAGGGTGATGGGTATGAACAGACGCATCACCACTCCGTCTTGGCAGTGAAGGAGAGGAGCCTGGGTGGCCCCAGCGACAGTCCGTCGCCAGAGCGAAAATAGGTCCAGTACGGCGTGTTGAAGAGGTTGCTGACGGTGAGGTTGAGGGCCAGCTTCTGCCCTGCCAGCGTCGCCTCGTGTCGGAGGCCCACGTCGAACGTCGCCGCCCCATCGAGGTAGCTGGTATTGGCTGCGTCGACGGGCCGTCGGTCGGAGTAGCTGCCCCCGGCGGTCGCTGTCAATATCGAGCCAAAGGCATACTCCAGGTACAGGCGCGCTTGAACCCGTGGGACATTCACGGGTGACTTTCCCTCAAGGCTCGGGTTGTTGCTGGCCTTGGTGATGCGCGCGTCGAGGAAGGTGACGCCGCCAACCAAGGTCAAGGCGCTCACGAGCTTGCCCGTCGCCGACAGCTCGACTCCGAGGTGCGCCTGTCGGCCGTCTTGTTTGTAAACGTTGTCCGTGGGGTCGAGATACTCGTTGACCTTGTTGATATAGAAGAAGGCTCCCGTCAGCTCGAGTCGACCTAGCGTGGCCTTGGCGCCGACCTCTGCCTGGTTCGAGACGCTGGGGGCCAACACCTGGTAGGCATTGGCGGCCGTGCTGGGGGCCGTGCCTCCGTTTGCCAGCCCCTCCACGTACGACGCGTAGGTGGTGACGGCTTGCACAGGCTTGAACATCACCGAGGCGCTGGGTGTGAAACGGTGCTGATTGTACTCCGGCGTGGCGAGGGTGGCTCCCGAGCCCCAGCGCTTCTGCTGCAGGTTCGCCCAGGTCACGCCGACGAGCGCCGCCCAGGTCGGGGAGAAGTCGAGGCGGTCGGCCAACAGGACCGTGCGGTAGAATTGCTGGTACCAGACGTTGGTGGGGCCGATGGCGAACTGGAGGTTGGCGAAGAGTTGAGGCGTGGCGACGGTGGCGGTGCCCAGGCTCGTTGTTACGTCATCGCCCCGTGTGTAGAGGTAGTCCGTGTGGGTGTAGCCCACGGTGATCTTGTGCGTGACACTCCAGGTGTGAAGGTCGAGGTCCACCAGTGCGTAGAGTGAGTTGGTGGTTTCGGCCTGCCGTGTGCTCCCGGTCGCCTTCTCGGAGTAGCTGCCCTCACGATCGGTGAGCGTGGCGCCCACGAAGAGGTAATCGCGCCACATCGTGCCGCGGCGATAGGCGGCTCGTATCGTGACGAAGTCGAAGAGGGTTGCCTCCACGCCTCCTCCGAAGAGGTTCTTTTCTGACGTGTTGTAGGTCCAGTCTTGCCCGTACTGGGTCGTGGCGCGGAAGCCGGCGGCCGACGGCACGGGGATGCCACCCGCCGGGTTGACGTTGAGGTACGTCTGGAGGCCCCTCATGTCGAGGTCCTGGTGCCAGATGTCAGCATGGAGGACGAGGTTCGGGAGTGGTTTGAATTGAAGGACGCCGGAGACCAGGTCGCGCCGCTGATGGCTGTTCTGAATGTACGTGCTCCCGTCTTCTCCGTACACGTTGACGCGATAGCCCCAGCGCCCCGCTTCGTCGATGGGGCCGCCGGAGTCTCCGTGGAGGGAGAAGAGGCCCCCGCCGTGCTCACCCAGCGTGACGCTGAGAAACCGCTCGGTGGTGGGCGCCTTGCTGACGTAGTTGATGGAGCCGCCGAGCGACGAGAAGCCGTAGAGGAGCCCCGACAACCCGTTGAGGACCTCGATGCGATCCACGTTCTCGAGCGGAACGAAGGTGAAGCTGCGGTCGACCAGCCCGTCGCGGAGATCGCTCTGATCTGCCGCGGTGAAGCCTCGGATCATCACCCGCGAAAGTGAAGAGTAGCCGTTCGACTCCATGAGCGTCACGACCGAGGGGTTGGTCTTGAGGGCCTCCGAGACGGTGTGGGCGCCACGGTTCTCGAACAGCGCCCCCGAGGTGACGTGCAGAGAGAAGGGCGTGTCCTGGAGTGGCATCGTGCCGAGAGGGCCGACACCGGTGGCGACGAATCGGTAGCCGCTGGCCGCCGAGCCGACTCGTGGCTCCCGTTGCGTGTCGACCCGCACCTCTTCGAACTCGGGGACCGGCTCCCCCTGGCCTGGCGCGGGCTCCATCAGTGGTTCGTCGGCGCCCCCGAGGGCAGGAGCCAGGACCACCAGCGTGGCGAGCCACACAGCGCTGGCGAATCGTTGGGAGGGACGAGAGCGTGACAGAAGGGAACGTTCGAGGGTGACCGGGCGCGCTGATGAGCTCATGCGCTGGAGACAACGGCAAGGTCTGCGCCAGGCGTCGGTGCGTCTGGAAACCGGCCGCCGGGGTACGAACGCAGCCTCTCGTTCTCGAACGTACGCTCTCGCCGACTCCAGCCTCAGCTGAGCGTACGAATCCGTCGAAGAGCCGCGACCGGTCGTACGTGGGGGTACGGGTCTCCTCTGCTCACACGATCGCCCGCCAACGGTTCGGAGCCGGGGCGGGCACGTCGAGGAGGCAAGTGCTCGGGGGAGCGCGCGAGGCAGCGACCTCGAAGACACCGCGGCGCCTCGGGACACTGGGCAGCGCACGCGGCGATCGGGCCCGCTCGGCCAGGCTCCGGCAGCAGTTTCGTCCCGCGAGTCGAGGCCCCGAATACCCGAAGGGAGCCTCAGCTCAGCGGTGCCACCTACGGGAGTCGCTCAGGCGACGTCGACGAGATCCTCTGGGACATCGTCGGGCACGATGACCGTGCCCATGGCCCGCCGGAGCCAGAGCGGCGGGCGCTTTCGCATCATGCTCTGAAGGTGATCGATGGTCTCCGAGATGCTCCGCGGCCGCTCGAGCTTGACCGGGTAGACCTTGGCCTGGTGCACCGCGACCGCTTGCACGTCGTTGAGCGTGCAGGTGAACAAGATGCCGCAACCCTCGAGAGCCGCCACGCGCTGGGCGATGCGCTCAGTGCTGCTACCACTGGCCATGTCACCCATCGAGCATCCGCGCCCACCGCCCGGGCCTCGTCCAGTCGTGGCGCCACTGGGGTCGGTGCTCGCGGCGCCGAATTGCACGCAGTCGACGAACGCGGAGTCCTCGTGGCCCACATCGTAGAGCACGAACGTTCGAGCGGTCAGGAAGCCGCTGTCGACGCGAACGAGGTCATTGGTGGTGATGGCGATCTTGATCTTCGGCACGGCGGTCATTCGGGAGCTCCTTGGGCTGAGGGTCACGTCATCGGGAGGCCGACCACCACCGCCTCGCGGTAGAAGCGACCTCGAAAGCGGGCAGGGAGCGGTGCTCCTGGGGCCAGGCGCGCACGCCAGCGTGGGAGTTCCTCGCGCGCGAGCCGACCATCGCTCAAGGCCTCCACCGGCACGATGTACAGGGCATCGTCGATGGTGAGGAAGAAGTCGATGGGGTAGCGCGCGCTGTCGGAGTGAAAGGCGCCGATCTCGATCGTCAACGAGCGTTCGTCGAGGTGTACCTTCGGGTTATCGCAGTCGAAGCGGAAGTGGCGATTGAACGGCCGCCCGGGTCTGAACTGGTACAGCACCCGATCCTCATCGCTGAAGCGTTTGATCTCGGCGACGAGGTCCGCGAAGTACTGAGCCACGATCGCCTCGACGTAGGCGTCGCTGTAGGGCTGCCGGTCCGCGTCGAGGGCGTAGAGAGTCGCGGCCCCGAGGAGCTCGAGCCCGACCGGCGTGATGTGGAGCGCCAGCGCGCATCGATTGAACGTGCAGTCGAGCTGGAGAATGCCGTCGATCGCCTCCACTCTCCCGTGGACCGCGGCGAGGCGAACTACGCGCAGAACCCGCGCGAGCTCGGCGAGCACCTTCTCCGCGCCCTTCGCGCGTGGGAGCCCGAGGTACCGCTCCCAGCTCGTCTTGCCTTCACGAGATGGGTCCCTCGCGTCGAGCCAGGCATCGAGGAGCGAGCCGACCTGGAGCGCGCTCAAGAGGGCGGGGCGCTCCATCGGCCTCGCTGAGGCGTCCTCGAACTTGAGCCGTCGCTTCTTGCTGTAGAGCTCGAGCTGCCGATACTCCGGCTGGTGCCTCCGCGCTTCGGGGCTCTCGGCATACTCGGTCGTCAGGGTGTCGATGAGTGTCATTGCAGGGCCCAGGGCTCGCGGCGAGTGGATTCGCCGCGTGCCCTTCGCAAATTACCTACCAGGTATTGAGTATCCACTCCCGGTTCTTGGTGTACTCCATGTGAGTGAACATCGCGTTGGCGATGGCTTCACCGAGCTCCATGGCGCCTCGGTATCCCATGGTTGGTTTGCGGTAGAGCCCGGCGCGATCGAACGTGGGGAAGCCGACTCGGACCATGGGAATGTTCGCGTCGATGGCGATGTAGCGCCCCTTTGAGTGGCCCATGATGAGGTCGAGCTGCACTTCCTTCTTCGCGATGCGCCGCTCGAGCTCCCAGAGGTCGGCGTTGAAGACGATCTCCATGGGGTGCTCCACGGTCTTCTGGAGCTCGAGGATCCGCGGGTCCTTCTTGTATCTATTGTTGTCGTCGCCCAGGAGCAGCAGCACCGGCTCAAGCTCGACCTCGCGGCAGAACTCGGCCAGGCCAATCACCAGGTCGGGGTGCCCGAAGATGGCCACCTTCTTGTTGG
>PMBV01000028.1:9461-9841 GCA_003153055.1 Myxococcales bacterium | reverse complement strand
GTCGCGCCCGGCTTCTTCTCGAAGAAGGTGACGGTGTACGTGCCGTCGCGGTTGGTCTTCACCGCGTTGGCGAGGATCTCGGGGTGGCTCTTGGCGACCGAGGCGAGCGCCGAGATGAAGTAGCAGTCACCGACCTGCCCCTGCATCGCGTCGTCCATGCCGAAGCCGTTGACCGCGACCTGGCCGGGCGTGGCGTTCCAGGTGACCTGGCCCGACTTGATGCTGTCGTCGGTGAGCTTCGGCTCGGGCAACGCGCTCTTGATGCCGCTGTCGTCGGCGATCTTCGCCAGGCCCTGCATCTCACCGGCGACGAACGCGACCAGCTTGGCGCGCGCGGCGGGGTCGAAGGCCGACTTCTTCCGGTCGACGAAGCCCGAGAG
>PMBV01000028.1:0-9427 GCA_003153055.1 Myxococcales bacterium | reverse complement strand
GCTTCCCGTTCGATCTTCGAAGGCATGGCGCAGCCTAGATCACCTCGGGCGCGCGGCGTAGGTGTCAGACCCTGCCTGTACCCTGTGGGCGTCGTTCAACTCACAAGGAGGCAGGGCGTGACGGAAATGATGATGAAGGAATCGGAGAAGGCTCGACGGCAACGGCTGCTCGGGCCCCTGGCGGAAGTGCTGTCCGGAGAGCGGTTTCGGGAGCGGGTGCTGGTCAGCGCGAGCCTGCGCTTTCGGGCCGCGGCGTTCCCGGTGTGCCTCGAGCACCCGCGCTGGGCCACCCTCGAGGTGCTGGACCTCGAGTGGCAGAAGACGCCGTGGTTCATCGGCAAGATGGGGAGCTTCCTGGGGGCCCTGCCCGCGCTTCACACGGTCAAGGGACTCTCGGCGAAGCTGATGCCGGAAGTGCCGTGCCCACGGATCAACCGGCTGTCCGTCGAGGGTGGTTCGATCGCTGCCATTCGGAACGCGTTCCCGGCGATCACCTCGCTCGAGGTCGTCGGTCCCTGCGAAGCCTCGGACCTTTTCTGGGACGAGCCCTTCGTGCGCGCGCTGGGTAGCGTGACCGTCGAGGTCGGAAACTGCCGCTTCACCTGGACGGGCAGCGTGCTGCGGCTCGACCAACTGGGCGGCTGGGGAGCGGCGCACGCGATTCACTGGATCGACGATGGTCCTGCCCTCACGCGGGTGGAGCTGGGTGAAGAGGTTCGGGCACAGGCGGACCGGGTCGACCTGAAGTACTTCTTCGAAGCCGCCCGGCTGCGGGGGGCACAGGACCTCCCGAAACTCCGCGTCGCGAAAGAGCGCCGGTGCCGGGAGTGCGGCGCGCCCGCTCCCTGGGAAAGCGGGAGTTGGAGCGACGAGCTCGACAGCTGAGGACGGGTGGGCTGGCCGAGAACGACGCCCACCCTTTGCTCGGCCCAGCAGCCCTGTGACACGTCACGCTTGTCGCTCAGGTGACTCGCCTTCGACAGAGACCTGCGAGACCGGCTCGAGGTCTGCGAACACGAAGCCAAAGGTTACGTCGTGGCACGATGCCTCGACGCAACCGGGCTTCATGTTCGGCCGCGCCGGGGCGTCGTCAGCGAGGCTTCTTCGCCGGAGCCTTCTTCTTCGCGGCGATCTTCTTCGGGACGGCAGCAGCCGTCTTCACCAGGGGCGCCTGGACCGGAGCTACCGTGGGGGCCTGACCGAGCGCGGCGAGCCCCGCTGAGAGCTCGCCCTTCACCAGCTTCTTCACCGCGGCCGGATGGAGGGAGCCCAGGGCAACCTTCGACACTCCGGACTCCGCTCCGATGCGGAAGGCTTCACTGATCTTCTCGGCGACATCCCAGAAGAGGACCAGCAGGTCGGTTTCACCCTTCGTCGTCTTCTGGAGCAACTCGAGCAACGAAGAGGGCATCGCGCCGCGCCCCTCGAGATCCGCCCAGAGATCGTCGTGCAGCGGCACGCTGAAGCGCCACACCTTCGCCTTCGCGTCGTACTCGTTGAGCGTCCACTTTCGCTGGAGCGCGTCGAACCACTCGTCGCCGCTCTCGGCGACCGTGAACAACTCCTCGACGGTGGTGGCGAAGATCGCGTCCGAGCCCTCGCCCTCTTCGCTGTAGTCGGTGACCGGCAGCCTCAGGTCGTGCTTGAGCGCGGCCTTCCAGCCCGCCTTGTCGACGTGGATCTGCCCGCACACCACCATGTACTCGCTCATCGACGGGGCCCGGCGTACGTGCGCGTGCCGGTGCCGGCGAAGTTGATGCCGATGATGGTGCCCGCGTAGCTGTACGAGACGTTCAGCGTGGCCGTCTCGCTCTTGTCGCTGACGCTCACCGTACCGGTGTTGATGGTCGCGGTGACCGTTCCGCCCGAGTACACGAAGGTGCACTTCTGCGCGGCGGTGATGTTGACGGCGTCGCCCTTGTCGTTGCGATCGGCCTCCAGCACGCAGGGGGTGGCGTCGGTCTGCGCGATGGTGATCAGGTAGTCGACCTTCTTGCCCACGGTGATGGCCATGGTGCCGCCGCCCGCGGGCGTGGTCGTCTGCGAGCGCGGCGCGGTCTCGGTGTCCGTGCCGGTGAGGGTGAAGTCGTAGGTGCCCGGCACGTAGTCAGGCGCGCAGGCGGAGAGAGCGAGGACGGAGAGGATCAGGAGTGTGCGCATGGGATTCTTTCAGAGTGCGAGCACGCCGGAGGCCTGGGTCATCAGGGCCACGCGACGCTTGGTGACGGGAGAACTGCCATCGATGAGGGCGCGCGTCTCCTCGAGCACGCGCTCGAGGCTGAAGCGAACCACCGAACTGTCCACGGTGGGCGTACCGCCGGTGACGGGAGGCAGCCACCCCACCATCTCGTCGGTCGCGCCCTTGAGCAGCGAGTTGAGCGCGCCGAAGCCGAGCCGGCCTGCGACCGCACGGTCCTGGTAGCTGGGATTGCCGCCGCGCACCACGTGACCGAGCACGGTGGCGCGGATCTCGAGGGTGGGCAGTTCCTGCTTCATCCGGTCCTCCGTCATGCGCACCAGCTTGGTGCACGGCGCGGTGACGCCTTCGGCCTTGATGATGAGGATGCGGCGCTTGCCGCGCGCGAAGCCGCTCAAGATGACTTGGCGGATGTCGTCGACCAGCTGGTCTTCGGACTTGCCCGATTCGCGGATGAGCACGGCGTCGGCCGCCATGGCGATGGCGCTGGCCATGGCGAGGTAGCCGCAGTCGCGGCCCATCACCTCGACCACGAAGGCGCGCCGGTGGGCCCGGGCGGTGTCCGAGATGTTGTCGCAGGCGTGCACGATGGTGTTGAGGGCGGTGTCGACTCCCAGCGCCGTCGCCGTGCAGCCGATGTCGTTGTCGATGGACCCGGGGATGCCGATGACCCGAACGCCTTGCTCCTGGGCGAAGAGGTGGGCGCCGGTGAGCGAGCCGTTGCCTCCGATGACGACGAGGCCGTCGATGCCCGCCTTGGTCATCGACTGGAACGCCTGAGCCCGCCCGGGTCGCTCCCGGAACCGGGGGGAGCGCGCCGAGCCCAAGAAGGTGCCGCCCTGACCGCCCGCCGAGTCGACCTCGAGGTCCACCACCACCGTGCCGTCGGCCTTGAAGCGCGTCAGCTCGCGGTACTGCCCATCGATGAGGCCGTCGTAGCCGTCGATGACCCCAGCCACCGGTACCCCCTTGGCCGCGGCCAGCTTGGCGACGGCGCGAATCGCCGCGTTCATTCCTGGGGAGTCACCCCCGCTGGTCAGCACCCCGAGCTTCTTCATGACGAAACCTTCCTGGTGGAGGTGCCCCACCTTGTCATGGTCGCCCCGGCCGCGTCATCAGACGGCCAGGGTCAGAAGGCGGCTTCGACTCCGACCGTGAGCGCCACGTCGGTCTGCTTGCGCTGGAGGCCCGAGGCCGGAGGCTGCGGCGGACTCGAGTCGAAGTTCATCAGGAAGTTCAAACTCAGCGAGACCGACTCGGTCAGCCGAGCGTTGAGCTTGGTGGTGTTGTTGATGAGGAGCCGCCCGAGGTCCGGCGCGAGGAGAAAGGGGATGACCTCGAGCTCCTCGGACACCCTCACGTGCTTCGAGAACGCCCACCGGAAGGCCACCGCGGCCCGTGGCGCGAGGATGGCGATGGCGTAGGGGTCGATGGCGCTGACGGTGGGGAAGTACTGGAAGCGGGTCTCGTAGCCTGCCCGAGCGGCGAGGTCGAACCGGAAGAACAGCTTCTCGAAATCGCCCTCCTTCACATTGAAGAACGTCATGCCGGTTCCCACCTCGCCGATGGTCCGCGACTCGATGTTCTTCATGTGGTCGAACTCCGCTCCCACCAAGACGAAGAGGCTGGCGAACCCGCCCCCGAAGGTCCGGTCTCCGCGCACCGTTCCAGCAGCGCGCCGAGTATTGGTCGTCGCCTCCCCGGTGCTGCTGGGGTTCGAGAGACCCCAAGCGCCGGCGAGGCGGAGCCCAAAGGCCCAGTCGACCCACTTCCGTTCGAGGGCCAGGCTGCCGGTCAACGTCAACGCCTCCGCGTTGCCGGTGAGGAAGGTGAGCCCGAGGCCGGCGTTGCCTCCCCACTTCGGCGGAGCAGGCGGCGGCGCTTCGGGCCCCGGAGCGATCCTCGGAGCAATGGTGTCTGCGATGCGCTCAGCTGCATCGGCGGTCCGCTCGGCGGCCTGCGCGGCCTTCTCAGCGGCCTGAACCGTGCGCTCGGTGGCGCTGGCGGATGCGTCGGGAGTCTGAGAAACCACTACAGCGGCGAACATCGCAATGCCCAGCATTGGTGCCCCTCCTTGCTCGTCTCGGTGTAGCAGAGTGGGTTCAGTGGCGCGATTTGGCTATAACTATTTGAAGGCGCGGCGCGGGCCCTTTGAGGAGCGGTGAACCGATGGTCAAGACGATTCTCTCGGCGGTTCTCGGCCTCGCGGGGGTGCTGTCTCTCGCCTTCGCGGTGACCGAGGCACCTCGGGCCCGCGCGGGTTCGCGGCCCACGCTCGATCCGCTGGCGCTTCGACCTTTCCCTTCTTCCCGCACCTCGCAGCCCAAGACCCCGGCCCCAACGGTACCGGCTCCAGCACCCACGCCAGCGGCCGTCGTGGCGAAGCCCGAGCCTGTGCCCGCGGCGGCCGCCGATGCGGGCGTGAAGGCCGCCCCAGCGGTGGCCGCGGCAGCGCCACGACCTCCACCCGTGGGAGACGGCTTGCTCAACCTCCGGGCCTCGGACACCGCCGACGTGTACCTCGACGGGAGGAAAATCGGCTCCTCGCCCCTGAACAACGTGAGGGCGCGCTCGGGCCCACACAAGCTCCGCTTCGACTGCTACGACGCGGCGGGGAACGCGATCGCGGGCCAGGTGAAGATGATCACCGTCGTCGCCGACGAGGAGCAAGACGTCGAATACCCGTGCCCCGAGAGCCAGTGAGCCTCACCTGCGCCCGAAGGCAAAGGAGTAAAAATCGGCCTTGGCCACGTCTCCCATGGTGGCGTAGTCCCTCGCTCGCGCCACGGTCTTGAGCGCCTCCCGGAGCGAGACCTCTCCCTCCACGCACGCCGTCACCAACGTGCAGCGGTACTGCTGGCAGGCCTTGGGCCGCTCCCCGTAGCAAGAGCACTCCTCACCGACCAACGCCGAGCACGGCTGGGGAACGTACCTCCCACCGGCCTGGTTCGTGACGACTCGAAGCGCCGACGGTGACGGCTCGCCTTCTCCCAACGGCACCCGGGCGAAGAACGAGCCATCGCAGCACAGCGCGCACTCGCGACACAGCCGACTGGCGAGGGCTTCCACCCCATGGTCCTACCAGGCCACCCGTCCACCGTCATGGCCCCGTCTCGCGGGCGAGACGCCGGGACCTCCCCAAGCGGTCAGAATCCCCCAGGCTCGAGCTGGCGCGGCCCTTGGAAGGCGCGAGGGCATGGCCCACAAACGATGGGATGAGACGCTCGCCTCCGAGGTGCTGCGGGGGGCCCAGCGACGGCTCCACCGGGGGTGGACCAGCGGTCACCAGGGCCGCACCCACCAGGGCGACCCGGTTCCCCCAGAGCACCCCGAGGCGGCGAGCTGGTGCGCCTTCGGAGCGATTCGCGCTGAGTGCATGGCCCGCTTCCCCGAGCGCCCATGGGAAGGGCACCTCCTGGCCGAGGCGACCGCGCGGTACGTGGGCTCGGCGCTGCGTCAACGGGGAGCTCCCATCTTGAAGCAGAGCGCACCTCGCACGCTGATGGAATGGAACGACTGTCCCGCGAGAAGCCAAGACGAGGTCCTCGCCATCTACGAGCAGACGCTCCTCGCCCTCACCCAGCCCCAACACCGGTAGCGGCCGTGCCCACCCGCCAGACCCGCGCGGGGCGGTCGACCACGCTGTCCCACTCCGGAACGCCGCACACGGAGAACGTGGCCACGCAGCGGAGCCGAGCCTGGGGGAGAAACGAGCGCCCCGGGTCGCCGATGAGGACGAGGGCTCCCCGGGCCGCCAGGGCGTCGAGCCAGGCCCCGACCCGCGCGGCGAGCTCCCGCTGGTAGAAGACGTCGCCCACCAAGACGACGTCCCACGCCTCGTCGAGCCCGATGACGTCGCGAGCGAGCGCCTCGACCCGAACGCCGTTCAGCTCGGCATTCAGCGCGATGGCCGCCAGCGCGAAGGCGTCGACCTCGGTCGCGGTGACGCTCCGGGCGCCACAGCGGGCCGCCGCGATGGCCGACACGCCACAGCCTGACGCGAAGTCGAGCACGGCGCGGCCCTCGACGACCTCGGGCGCATCGAAGAGCGAACGCGCCAGGGCGAGGCCACCCGGCCAGGCATGAGCCCAGAAAGGAGGTGGCTCCACCTGGCCCGTCGCCCGCTCGGTCGCCTCCCAGGGCCCCAGCGGCTCGGGGGCGAGACGGAGCTCGAGCTCGGGGCAGAGGAAGGGGCGAGCCACGTGGGTGACCGCCCGGACCGTTTCGCGAGGCGACGACCTTGCCTCCTCGGGGGCGCCGAGCGACGTCAGCATGAACGGAAGAAAGTAATCCTCCCCGGCTTCGAGTGCACGAATGATGATGGATTCGAACGAAGTGCTGGAGCGGTTCGTCTCATGGCCCCGTGGATCCATTAGGCTTGGCGACATGACGCAACCCGAAGGGCCGCTGGTCGCCGCGGGGTCGATTGTCCGCTTCTTCGAGCGACTTCGTGGCGGGGCCAAGGTGTCGGAGATCCTCCGAGACCTGGTGCGCGAGGCGGCCGGCCTGGCCGAGGGTGCCAAGAGCTTCTTCGGGCTCAGAGAAGGAACCGAGCCGCTGCTGTTGGCGAGCTGGCCAGGGCCGGGCTTGTCGGCGCCGACGGTGCTGTTCAACGGCGCCGTGGGCCTCGAGGTGTTGTCGGCCGATGCCCCGTTGTTCCAGACCGAGGTGGGGAAAGGGCTCGAGAAGGGGCTCCGCTACGCCTTTCGGCTCGCTGGCGGCCTCGAAGGCGCGCTGGTGGTGCTGGCGCCACGGCCCGTGGCCGAAGAGGCCGTTCGGGTGCTGGGCGAGGCGGCGGCGGGGTTCCTCCATTCGTGGGACTCGGAGCGGCGGCTCAAGGACCTCTCGGAGCGGCACCGGCTGGTCTCCCAGGCGACCCAGCACATCATCTACGAGTGGGACATACCCACCGACACCGTGAAGTGGAACGCGCGGATGACGGATGCCTTCAGCCATGTGCCGAAGGCCGAGGGCGAGACCATCACCTGGTGGCGCGACCGGGTGCACCCAGAAGACTGCGAGCGCGCCTGGTCGAGTCTCCAGCGGGCCATCAAGGAGCGGGAGCTGTACTGGACCTGCGAGTACCGCTTCAAGCGAGCCGACGCCTCGTACGCCTGGGTGTTCGATCGAGCGGCCCTGGCCTACGACGGTGAAACGAGGCCGCTGCGAATGCTGGGCGTGATGGAGGACATCTCGCGAGACCGTGAGCTCGAGTCGCGCATGGTGTTGGCCTCGCGGCTGGCGGCGGTGGGCTCGTTGGCCAGCGGCATCGCGCATGAAATCAACAACCCCCTGGCTTGGGTGACGTCGAACCTGGCCTTCGCGGTCGAAGAGGTGAAGCGGCTCGCCCGGGGCGCGGTGGACACCGAGCGTTGCGAGGAGCTGGGCGAGGCCCTCGACGACGCCCAGACGGGGGCCGGGCGCATCGCGCAGATCGTCAACGACCTCCGCACCTTCGCCCACGCGGACCACGAGCGGCTGTCTCCGGTGTCGGTCAAGCGGGTGGTGGAGGGCGCGCTGACGATGGCCAACAACGAGCTCAAGCACCGGGCGCGGTTGGTGCGCCGGCTCGACTCGGTGCCGATGGTGCTCGCCAACGAAGCGCGGCTGGGCCAGGCGGTGGTGAACCTGCTCCTCAACGCGGCGTGGTCGGCGGGCACTCCAGGCACGACGCCAGAGATTGTCGTGGCGACCCGCACCGACTCGGTGGGCCGCGCCGTCATCGACATCACCGACAACGGGCCTCCGCTGTCGGCCGACGTACTGCCCCACGTGTTCGACCCCTTCTACAGCGCCCGGCCAGCGGGAGAAGGCATCGGCCTGGGGCTGGCGGTGACGCACTCCATCGTCCGGGGCTTCGGGGGCGTGGTCGAGGTGGAGTCGAGCGCCAAGGGCACGACCTTCAGAGTAGTGCTGCCTCAGGTGCCTGAGGAGGAGGCGGCGCCGCCGGTACCCTCACCGCCTGTCAGCGCCCCGAGAACGCTGGTCGTGGTCATCGATGACGAGCCGTCGATACTCACGGCCATCGAGCGAATGCTGGCCCCCACCCATGAGGTAGCCGGGTTCCGCCACGGGCTGCAGGCCCTCGAGGCGATGAAGGACCGGCCGCCCGACGTGATTCTGTGCGACGTGATGATGCCCGAGATGTCGGCCGCCGAGGTGTGGGACCGCCTCGCCCAGAGCCAGCCGGAGCTCCTCGAGCGCGTGGTGCTGCTCACCGGTGGAGCGTTCACCCGGGAGGCCCAGGCCTTCGTCGACCGGAGCGGGGCGCCGGTGGTGGACAAGCCGTTCTCGGCCCGGACCCTGCGCGATGCCGTGCGTCAACAGCTCAAGCGGGGTTGAATGTCAGGGGCAGACCGGAGGCGAGACGCTGCCGCCCGCGGCACCGGCCAGCTTCCAGTAGATGCCATACCGGTCCTTGTAGCGCGAGTAGTGAGGGACGAAGACCAGCTTGGTATCCGAATCGGTGTTCTTGAGCGTGAACTCGAGCTTCCCGGGGGTTTGTACCAGATTGTCTCGAAGGTTGGAGAGCCAGGCATTGATGCTGGTGCTGCTATTGATCGTGATGGTCTCTTGCAAGCCCGCCGGCTTGGTCGCCTGGAGCACCTGGACGCCCTGTGGCGCCGTGGTCATGTTGTCGGTTCCAAGGCCCGCGGAGAGGACGAGCGGCCCGTACGTGAAGGCCACGGCGTTCTGGTTGTCCTGCAATCTCGAGAACTGCGCGAAGAGAGGAAACGTGAGCTCAACCTTGTCGTTCGCTTGCCACACCCGGCTCACGACAAGGAAGCCGCTGGATTCGATGGCACTGACGACCTCGCCGTTGACCGAAACTCCGACCTTGCAGGTCGAAGCCCAGTCGGGTCTCCTGAAGCTCAGGCCGACAGCGTCGCTCGGAGCCGCGGTGATGGTGATGGTCACCTTGTTCGACAGAGGGAGATCGGTGGTCTGGCTCAGCGACAAACCGCGGTCTTTCCAATTCAAGGTCGAGCTCACGTAGGAGGTCACCCACAGGTTCTTGGCATCGTGGAAGTACACGCTGTCGTTGAGCCTGGTGAAGTTCTCCATGCCCGTGCCGGTGCAGCACCAGAAGTGGTCCGTCGGCGAGCCAAACACCTTGAAATACCCCGTGCCCATCGCCTTGAAATAGGTAGTCATCGCTGTGTCGGGATTGATCGACGAGAGGATCTCATTGATGTGGACTCTCTCGTAGTAGTCCGCGTACTTGACATC
>PMBV01000252.1 GCA_003153055.1 Myxococcales bacterium | reverse complement strand
TTGACCGGTTGAGGTTTACTTAATGGAAATCGATCGGTGGCCGATCTCTGGACGCCGGCAGCTCGTCCAGGCCTTTCGGCCTGGAGAGCGGCCCGAGAATGAGGCGCCCTTTCGAACCCTTCGTTCTCACGGGTGGGCGACGGCAGGGGTGAGCGTGGTGACGCGCAATGAACGGCGCGCCTCCGGGCGGCTGACCCTCTTCAGCGTGCTCAACGTCGATGCTGCGCGGCTCGCGCGTGAAGGTGCGCATCGGGCGGCGGCGACCCTGGCGAAGGCCGCGGCTACCATCGAGGCGGGCGAGGAGTTCCTTCGTCTGAAGAAGCTCCTCTCAGGCCACCTGATGAAAGACGTCTCCGCCGCGCTCGAAGGCAGCGCGCCCGAAGCGAAGTGGCCGGAGCTCCACGACCTGTTGAGGTTGATCGCACGAAGAACGAAGGCGAGCCGTACTCGCCGCTCGCCCCCGACGAGCTTCTTCGAGGTTGTCACGGGGAAGATCTCAGAGGCGCAGGCCGGCTTCCTCGTCTTGACCGGCGAAAGCGGGCGCCGAACCGCGGTTCCGCGTTGGCTTGCTCACTCAGCGTACCGGGTGAACGTTGGCGACTGCCTCGCTCTGGTGACCGAGAAGCTGGCAAGTCAGCAGATGGTCATCAACGCGGTGCCCGGCATCGAAGTCGGGCGGGCCTCGGCAGAGTTCAGCCCGTTTGGGCGCCACGCACCGGTGCACACGCTGACCCGCGCGGACGCGAAGCAGCTCTCCGGTGCACCCGCGCCGCTGAAGGTTCTTGTACCGGTCGCTATCGGCGCATGAGGCAAACCGAGTGGCTGGTTCGAGCTGCGCGAAAGAAGGACCGGCAGGTGCTCGAGCGCTTCTCGTGTGCGGATCCCGAGGTCCACTGGGAGGCCGAAGTGGAAGTCTTTGTTCGGCGGGCGCTCCTCGACTGGGCACTTGACCCGTTCGCCAAGAAGAACGACCCTCGACTGCTTCTGGTGTTCCACAGGGAGGATGGTGAGCTCGTGGGCGTCGCGGCTCACGAACGGACCACTCTTCGGTACGGCAAGCAGCGGGCATTTGCCGCAACGCAAATAGAGGTCGTCGCGGTCGCGCGCACTTGGCAGGGTCGGCGGTTCAAGGCCGGTGAGCGCGCGAGCGACGTGTTGATGTCCGCGGTCATGAATGACGTCGTAGGTCGAGTGCCTCCGCGTGACGCGCGGGTGTTTGCCATTGTCCACGAAGGGAACGCTCGGAGCATCGCCGTTTGCCGACGGCACGGTCTCGTTGAGGAACTCAGCCGCGTCGATGCGAGGTACCTGCGCCTTGTCACCGCACATCGATAGTCGCGTTCGATGCCAACGTCGCGTCACGAGGCAGGGCCTGGCGCTGCTCCCGCGCCAGCGTCCAGGGGTTCAACCACGCCGGCCACCGGAGCGGAGTCCGAGCGCGAGGCACCACCACCCTCGGAGCTCGACCACTCCAAGGGAGGCGGCTCAGCTTGCCGTGGCCATGCCTCCGGTTCGCCGCGCCAACGCGAGCTCGCGTCGCGCGAGGACGGCGGATTGCTACGGGTAGAACCCCGCCTGAAAGAAGTCAGCGAGATTCGTTGCCGAGGATACGGCCGGTAGGATTGGCAGCTGCAAGATCTCCTCAATCGACTTGAGCATCGAACTGTGGTCGTAGCGGATCGTGCTGGTATAGCCAGCCTTCACGTGCGGCCCGATGATCAGGAACGGAAGGGTCGTCGAGGCGTTCCCCTCATCCCAGGTGATGAAAATCACGCCTTGGTGACCGTTGGCGTAGGCGATCAAGCTCGGGAGGTTCGCCTTCAGCCAGTCATCGCCAGCTTGAACGAAGTTCCAGTTGGAGCAAAGGAACGCGCCGTGCATGTCGTGGCACAGATTGGGCGTNNATGAAGTTGTAGCTCGCGACGCGATCGTTCGCCAGGTCGCTGGCGAGCGCCGTCAGGGGCTTGGTGTGACTCGCGCAGGAGGCGTTCGACTTCGACGGCGGGCTGCCCGAGACGTCACGGAAGAACACGAATGGGTTGTGCTTTGCGGCA
This sequence comes from Myxococcales bacterium, assembly GCA_003153055.1. The sequence goes on along the minus strand of PMBV01000252.1, from coordinate 21,707 downwards.
TAGTTGTTGGAGCTCGCGATGGGGCATGCGCCGGTCGTTGAGTTGATGTCCTCCTGATAGGTCAGCCAGCTCACGCCGTTGGTGGCGTTCTTGATCTGAGCGACGAGGTGTTGCGTGGAGCCAGTGCTGTTCGAGCTCGAGGGGTCGTTGTCTGTGGTGAAGGTGGTGTCCGAGAAGGCATTGGTGCCTGCCTCCATCCACAGGTAGTGCGGTTCGGAGACGAGCTTTGGCAGTTCATCCTGCCAGTTCGACGATTTGGCGTACTGCTTCATCAGTGTGCCATTGATGTACGGGGCGTTCGCGCTGCCGTAGATCTCCGAGGTGTCGCGATTCTCCATGGCAATGACAAAAACATGTTGAATGGCCGACGTGGCCAATGCCTCGCGCTGCGCGGAGAGAGGCTCGACCTCCCTGCCGCAGGACCAAAGCTGCGCCGAGAGCGTGGAGCACAGCATCAACTCGAAGAGACGAGGCCTCATCATAGGTGCAATTCGCATGGGTGTAGCCCTCCGTGCGCGTGCCCAATGCACGCGCGCTCGGGCGGCAACCTACGGTGATGAGTTGATTGAGTCCAAAAAACAAGTTCGACGAAAGACGACGTGAACAACATGCTGCAGTGCAGCCACGCGAACGTCACACAGCGCTGCCGGCGCGACGCCACGATAGCCAGCACTCGGCGGCGGCCGCAGGGGCAACGCCAGACGTCCTCGCCGAAGGTTGGGCTTGAAGCGTGACCCAAACGAGACGAGGTCGCCTTGGCTTTGGAGCCGCAGCACCGCCCAGCCCACGGAGGTCCTCCCATCAGCGGCTTCAGGGCGGGCCAGGGCGCTCGCTGGCTGGATGCGGAAGTGCCCTGTCGCTCGCTTCACGCAAAACCGACGCATGCCACTCGACGTGCGCCGGGAGCACCTCGAGCCAGTGGGACCAGTCGTGGCCTCCAGGGCTCATGCGCAGCTCGTGCGGCACTTGCTGTTCGGTGAGGACGTCGTCGAGCGCGCGGGACGACTTCGCCCAGGGATCGCTCGAGCCCACCGTGAGTAGCAGCGTGAGCGCGCGCGCGTGGTCCGGCTTCGCCCGGGCGAGCTCGACCGACGAGGAGTCCAGCACCCGAGCGCCGCTCTCCTTGGCCCGCGCCACGTTGGTCTCGACCAAGTCCAGGGTTCCGCTCATCGAGCTCACCGAGGCGAACACTCCGGGGTTTTTGAGCGCCAGCAGAACGGCCTCGTTTCCTCCCAGCGAGACGCCGCCGACGCCTCGTCGCGGGAGCACCGGGAGGCGCTGCTCCACGTCGGGCATCAGCTCGAAGAGCAGCGCCGTCTGGCGCCTCACACTCTCGACCAGTGGACTCCCCTCGGAGGAGCCCTCGGCGCTCCCAGGAGTGACGATGACCAACGAATGCTTGGTGGCCAGCGCTTGAAGCAGGCCGTGCGCGTGCTCCGGGAAGTCGGTCCACGAGCCGTCTTCTCCGTGGAGCAGGTACAGCACCGGAAGCTTCTCGTCTTCACGCAGCGCCTTCCGCGGCACGAAGGCCAGGTACGCCATCTTCTTCTCCAGCGCGATCGACTCCACCTCGTAGCGGGTGGCCACCGCGAGCTGCTCGTCCTTGGGCACCAACTCGAAGAGCCGCTCGAGCCGCCAGCACAGTCGCTCGGCGACGAAGGCCGCGCCCACCCGGCCGTAGTGCACGCCATCGGGCAAGTACATGGGGCCGGTCTTCCCGTCGTAGGTGATGGTGGCGCGCGACTCGCCGGCCTCATCGACCGCGATGTCCCAGGTCGAGATGTAGATGCTCCCGGTCTCCTCGGTTACCTGCTGAGTCACGCGGTTGACCGCCGCGAGCCGCTCGGAGTGCTTCTTGTACCGAGTGATGGGCATGCCCAGCAGCACCAGGCGAGCGCCGGCTCCCTTCACCAACTGAGCGACGTGCCGGAGCCGCTCGGCGTACTCCGTTTCCCACTCTGGCGTGCCGAACAGAATGAGGCCGCCGTGGGCTTCCAGATGCTGCCCGTCGTTGCCTCCAAACTGCCCGATGACGATGGTCGGTTTGAACTGCTCGAGCAGGTCGGGGAGCGCCTTGAGCCAGTCGAAAGTGTCGGGGCGGGCCAGGCCGGTGCCCAGCTTGCCGAAGCGGTACGTCACCACCCCGCGGTAGGAATCGAGGCGCCGCTCCAGCTCAGCGCCGAGGTAAAACTGAATCGACGACGCGCCCACCAGCAGCACCCGGGCCGAGGCGTCTTCCCTGCGCTGGGCACCGGGAGGCTTCGCCGGCGGCGTGAAGGCGAGTCGTCCATCGAGCTTCGGCTCCTTCTGCTTGATGGGCGCCAGAGTCGATTCGATGGCCGCGTGCAGGCGCGCGGGCCCAGCGACGGTGGCGAGGGCGTGCAGCTGGTTGACGGCGGAAACCAGCCAGAGGTTCGACGCGAGCCCTTCGTCGTGCAGCACGAAGGCCTGAACGTCGCGCGCGGCGTACAGCGTCATCGACAGCGCCAGGGCCCACACCGAAACCAGCAGGGAGCGCAGGCTCACTCCCGCGAATGGAGAGAGGACGGCCCGCGAATGGCCCGCTGCCATGCCAGCCGGGAGACCGTCGGAGTCGAGCTCGATGAATTGCGTCGCCTCCGGGTCGAACCACCAGCTGTTGTGGTCGACTGGCGAAGGCCGACTCAGCGGCTTGGCGGCGGGCTTGCGTTTGTCCATCGTGCGTCGTCCTCGGGGAGCTAGAACTGAAAATAGATGTAGGGCGCGATGTCACCGGGTTGAAGCGCCAGGATGACGATGGCGACGGCCAGCCAGAGCACCGGCTTGAGCGTGAGCGGCGTGCGATCGTGCGCCCAGAGGAAAGCCTTGCGAATCGGGAGCCCGTAGAAGTTGAGACCCATGCCCAGCGCGCTCGCCACCACCACCCAGCCGTCGAAGCCCTGACCAGGCAAGTTCAGCGAGAGCATCCGGCCAAAGAAGACGCCCGCGGTCTGCAGGTCTCCCGCGCGGAAGAGGATGCGGCTGAACACCACCAGGTTGAAGGTGAGGAACCACCCGGTCGCGAGCCACCACCAGGGTTCGCGGCCCACCCACGAAAAGCGCTGCCGTGCCTCGCGAATGGCCTTGTGCACCACCAGCGCGAGGCCATGGGTGGAGCCCCAGAGAATGTAGCCCCAGCTCGCTCCGTGCCAGAGGCCGGAGATGGTGAAGGTCACCATCAGGTTTCGGCAGCCCTTGAGGAACGAGCCCTTCGAGCCTCCGAGCGAGAAGTACACGTAGTCGCGCAGCCAGGCCGAGAAGGTGGCGTGCCAGCGATGCCAGAACGTGCCCGGGTCGGTCGCCGCGTAGGGCCCGTTGAAGTTCTCGGGCAGCGAGTAGCCCAGGAGCAGCGCGACGCCACGGGCCATGTCGGTGTACCCGCTGAAGTCGCAGTACAGCTGAATGCTGTAGGCGTAGGCCGCCATCGCCAAGGACCCGCTCGAGTAGTTCTCGGGTGCGATGAAGGCGTCGTCGACCAGCCGCGGCCCCAGCACCGACGCGAGCACGGCCTTCTTGAAGAGCCCCGAAGCGATGAGCGCCGCCGCTCGAGAGAGCTCGGTCATGCGCAGGGGAGGGCCCGCGGCGATCTGCGGGAGGAGGTCCTTCGAGCGCGTCAGTGGTCCCGACAGCAGCTTGGGGAAGAACGCGATGTAGAGGAGAAAGTCGAGCAGGCTCTCGGCGCGCATGCCGCGGCCTCGGTAGAGGTCGATGACGTAAGCGAGCCCCTGGAAGGTGAAGAACGAGATGCCCAGTGGCAGTGTCACTTCGAGGATCGGCAGGTGCGACTCGAGCCTGAGCCAGGTCGCCGCCTGAGCCACCGTCTGCTGGAAGAAGTTGTAGTACTTGAACGTGGCCAACAGCCCGAGGTTGGCGAAGAGCCCCGCCCGCAGGGCCCAGCGCCGGGTGACCGGGTCGCGCTCCTTGGCCATCACCTCGCCCAGGCCCCAGTTCACCAGTGACGATCCGACCAGGAGGCCGATCAGCCAGAGGTTCAACCGTGCGTAGAAGAAGTAGCTCGCCGCGAGGAGGAACACTTTGTGCGGCATCGGCTTGGTGCGCAGGCACGCCGCGACGGTCAAGGTGATGACGAAGAAGTATCCGAAGCTGATCGAGGTGAAGTGCACGTCGTTTCGACGGCGGGAGTATGCCATCGCGGAGAGGCGCGGCGGGTGCCTTCACCCGGAAATCATCACTGGGCCGCGAAGGTTCTGCGCGCGGGTCGCTGGCCCCGCCTAAAACTGCAGGCCGGTGTCGATGTAGTACGTCTCGGCCATGCTCGTGTCGGCCGACACCCAGGCCTTGATGACCCCGTCTGCCACGAGGGCCCGCCCGGACGCGTCGGTGATGCGGACCGAGAGCGGGAGCGCGAAGGGGCCCGCGCCCTGGGGAACGACCCAGGTTCCATAGCGCTCCTGCGGGCGAGAGCTGGTGTAGTTCCCGTCGCGTTGGAGCGTCACCCGCGCTCCCGACGAGAGTTGTGCTTCGACGCTCACCACCGACCCGGGCCCCGACACGTTCACGACGGACAGCGAGAACCAATACGGCCCCGCCCCGCTGCGCGGCCAGAGGTACACGTTGCCCACCACCGGGCAGGGTACCCGCCGGTACCTGGCGGGAATGACGCCGTCCACCATGGAGCCGTTGGCGTCGCCGGTCTGGAGCCGGGCCATGGCGATGTCGGAGAGGTCGAGGTGGATGCTCTCGCTGCTCGACGGGTCGTGGTCGGGAGGCGGCGGTGGAGCGGGAGGGAGCTGGCAGCCGTACTTGAAATCGGAGACCTCACCGCAGTGGTCGCGCCCCGAGCCGCAGCACCACTTCGAGTTGGCCGAGCAGGGGCAGGAGTCGACGATTTGCAGCGTGACGGGCGGAGTGTAGCCAGCCTCCTGGGGCTGGTAGTCGCTCCCGTCCTTGTGCGTGTGTTCAAGTCACACGCGCCGCCGCGCGTTGGGCGTTGGCCCGAATGGCGGCCACGAGGAAAGGCGTCAGCCCCGAGCCGTGGAGGTCGATGTTGGCGGCGAAGCGTCGGTCGCCCTCGTAGAGGCTCGCCAGACCCTCGTGCATGGCGTGGCTGCACGGGGAGAACCACTGGTCGATGAAGAGCCGATGTCGCTCGGCGACCTCCATCGCCGCGATGTCGTCGGGAGCACTCCCGCTGCGCTGCACCTCCAGCACCGCGACGTACACCGCCGATTGCTCCTGCTTGATGGCCTGCCAGACGCGCTCGGTGTACTGGCGGCTGCGCGTCCGCCAGATCTCGAACGCCTCGGTGTGGCCCCAGCGCTCCTCGGCCTCGACCTCGTACTTCGCGGGGTCGAAGCCGTCGAAGAGCGATGCCTGGTCCACCTCCTCCCCCGGCGACGGCTCGGCCCCCTCGAGCATTGCCAGCGCGCGATCGATGGACGTGAGCATCGAACGCGCGAGCTCGGCCCGGCGTCGAATCTCTTCCCGCTGCTGGCGCAACGCCGCCCGCCGGTCGAAGGCCGGGTCATCCAGCCATTGGCGGATGGCCTCCAGCGGGAAGCCCAGCTCACGCTGAATGAGAATCTGCTGCAGCCGGAGCAAGTCATCGTCGGTGTACAACCGATACCCCGCCTCGGTGCGTCCGCTGGGCGTGAGGAGCCCGAGCTCGTCGTAGTGGTGGAGCGCCCGCACCGAGACACCGGCGATGCGGGAGAGCTGGCTCACTTGGTAGGTGTGATGGGGCCGAGCCATCACTGGCCCTCACGTCGCCGGCCTGCGTCGAGCAGCGCCTTCGTTCGTGCCTCGACCGCGGCGTCCGGTGTGGCCCTCCTCGCGCTGAAGATGAACCGGTAGCCCTCTGGGTCGGTCACCGACAGCTCCCGGGTGTTCCACGGAGTATCCACCGGGCCCTCGATGGACGAGCGTCCCACCGGTGGCTCGCCGCGTGCCCGGCTTGCCAGCTCGTCGAGCTCGCCATCGGCGTCGAACCGCAACACCGGGCCGACCTCGGGCGCACTCGAGACGCCTCGCACCACGAGGAGGTCCTGGTACCTTCGCCGCCTCAGGTGCGTGAGCGGGCCCGAGAGCATGACGTCGAAGCCGAGAGCCCGCTGGTACCATCGGCCCAAGACCTCGGGCTCACCGGCGGTGAGGGTCGCGAAGAAAGGCATGGGGTAAACCTCGAAGCCATTGTACTCCCCCAGCCGGGGCGGCTCAGCCTGCGAGTCCAACGAGCGCGACGGGGACGTCGAAGTATCGGTCTTCATGGTCGTGTGCCTCCAGTGAATGGTAGGTGGCGCCAGTGGCTGGCGACCACCGGCAGTTATGCCGCCTCACGTCGCGTGAGGGTCAAGCGACCGCGGGAGAATCGCATGAGCCAGAAGGACCAGACTTTGCGCGACGAACAAACCCTCACTGAGCTCATCGCGGCCGCGTTGGCCGGTGAGGAAGACGACCAGGGCGCATGGGATGCCATCTCGACGTTGCACCGGCGAGGCGACGCGACTGTCTTCGACGCAGCGGCGAACCTGATGCGGTCGCCATCTGAGAAGTGGCGAGGCCGAGGGGTAGACATCCTGGCACAGCTGGGGACGCCGGGGCCGAGCTTCGAGCGAGGTGTGCAGACGCCATCCTCGGGCTCCTCGTCGATGAACAATCGCCTGAAGTGCTGCATTCGATCGGCGTTGCGCTGGGCCACCTGCGAGACCCGAGGGCCGTCAGCGCACTGCTGCCCATCAAGAGCCACCCTGACCCCACGGTGCGATTCGGGGTCGTCCTGGGTTTGTCGCCACACAGCACCCCCTCTGCCATCGAGGGACTCATCCAGTTGTCGATGGATCCTGATGACGACGTCCGAGACTGGGCGACCTTCGGACTTGGAAGCATGACGGATGTCGACACCCCCGCGGTTCGACAGGCGCTGGTTGCGCGGCTCGAGGACGGCAACGATGAAATTCGCGGAGAAGCACTGACCGGACTTGCTCAGCGCAGAGATCAACGAGTGCTGGAACCACTTCGGCGCGAGTTGACGGGCCGGCCGGTGGGCGTGCTTGCGATCGACGCCGCCGGTTCGTTGGGCGACCCCTCCCTGTTGCCGCTCTTGCTTCGGCTTCGGAGCGCAGCCGCAAATGCGAACAGCGACGCGTATTTCTTGAGCGTCCTCGATGAGGTCATCACGAGCCTCGAGAACGTAACGTAAGCCTTCACGCGCGACCTTCGAGGACGCGCGACCAGTGGCTCCTGCGTCCCTGCGAAGCTGTCTTGATTGTGCTGGTGACGCGAACGGTGCGGTGCCCGTTGGAGCCCCATTGCCCATGTACGGTCGTATTTGGTTCGACACCTGGGCTCGCTCGCATCACAATGACAAGCCTTCTCGCCCCCCCCGAGGAGTCACCGATGTCGAGGCCTTCTCAGTTGCCCACCGAGTCCGATCCCGCTGCGCCCTGCCCCAACTGCGGAGCCCCACCCTCCGGTGGGAGGTACTGTCCCGGCTGTGGCCAGCGCAACGACCGGCTCCGTGTGACGGCTCGGGAATTGGGAAGAGACCTGCTGCAGTACATTTCCGGCGTCGACCCCAAGGTCTCCTCGACCGGGCTGTCATTGCTCGTCCCCGGCCAGCTCACGATCGAGTACCTCCGCGGTCGCCGGGCCCGCCACGTGCGTCCGCTCACTCTGTTTCTGTTCCTGGCAGGCATCGAGTACCTGGCCTTTCACCGGAATCCAGAGACCACCTTCCGGGTGGTTTCCGAGCAGTTCAAGACACTCGACGAGCCCGCGCCGACGGACGGGAACGCCATCCTATCCGACATCAGGGAGCGCCTGCGCCCAATGCGGCAATGGCTCAAGGCCCGCGCCATGGCGCACCCCGATCGTTTGCGTCAGGTAGCAGATCTGATCGAGTCCCGCGATGAGCACGCGGCGGCGCTGACCTACCTGGCGGGGGTGGCACTGGCGACGCGGCGGCGACGCCTTCTCCTCTCCGAGCACCTCGTTTTCGTCCTCCACCTCCAATCCTTCTGGGCGCTGCTCGCGGTGGTTTCCGCGTTGGGAGCCTTTCCCTCCAACATGCTCATGGCATTCAGCGTCGTCTACGACGCGGTAGCTTTCCATAGGGTGTACCAATTCGGGCTTTGGGGAACCGCGTGGCGCTTCCCAGTCGCGGTGCTGGTGCAAGGACTGGGAATGAGCGCAGCCCGGACGGCGTTGGCCGTGTCCCTGCTGTGGTGACCCCGAGCCATCGTTGACCCTCCAGTCCTCGGGCCCTCGATGGACGAGCGCCCGCCCGAGGCTCGCCCGCACCCTCGATGTGGAGCGCGCTGCGCGTCGAGTCCGCGACGGGGTGGGCGCAACCAGAGGAGGTCAGTCGAAGGGGTTGAGCCAGATCCCCACCGCCTTGGGCCAGAGACAGATGCCTCGTGGTGGCGGCGACGTGGCCGCGGGTCAAGCTCGTCGACCCGAAGACACGCCACCGCGCCCGTGAGGAGCTCGTTTAGATCTTGAAGCCGACGTTGAGCGCGACCACGTGCGCCGTGCCCGAGTACGTGCCGGCGACGCCGGCCGCCGTCGGCCGCTGAGGCCGAAGGTGCTCTTCCACCCCGCGCCGGCCGACACCCGGATGCGTGCCCGGCGTCGGGCAGGTCTCGGGTCAGCGTGTCCTGCGGCGTGCCGGTCGGATCATAGACGGCGCCGAGCCGCACTCGAGCCCCCTTGCACCACGAGGAGGTCCTCACTTCGGGGCATGGGCGCGGCCCAGAGACACCTCGGGCCGGCCGGCTAAGCATGCAATTTCGCCATACGGTGACGAGTTTTCATGTATGATGCCCGCTGTGAAGCTTGCGCGTTCCGCCCACGTGGCCGCCATCCGTCACCTCCTTCGCCGGGCTCCGGTCGTGGCACTCCTCGGCGCAAGGCAGGTGGGTAAGACGACGTTGGCAAATGAGGTGGCCGATGCGTGGGGTGGACCCACCACGCGCTTCGACCTCGAGCGGCCCGCCGACCTCGCTCGATTGCAGGAAGCGGAGCTGACCCTCTCGCCGCTCAAGGGGTTGGTCGTGCTCGATGAGGTGCAGCGACGCCCGGACCTGTTTCCCCTGCTGAGAGTGCTCGCCGATCGCCCTCGGCGGCCGGCAAGCTTCCTCGTGCTGGGGAGCGCCGCGCCCGAGCTCCTCCAGCAAAGCTCGGAGACGCTGGCCGGGCGCATCGCGTTCCACGAGCTTCCGGGGTTCGATCTCTCCGAGGTCCCGCCGCGCCGGTTCGATCGCCTCTGGCTCCGAGGAGGCTTCCCCAGTTCCTTCGTCGCGGCCTCCGACGCCGACAGCCTCGCCTGGCGCCTCGACTTCATCCAGACCTTCCTCGAGCGGGACCTGGCTCCCTTGGGCATCACCGTCCCAGCAGTCACGCTCCGGCGCTTTTGGGCCATGCTCGCTCATGTGCACGGGAACGTGTTGAACTGGTCCGAGCTCGGTCGGTCCATGGGGGTGGGCGACCACACGGTCAGGCGCTACGCCGACCACCTCGCGGGAGCGCTGATGATAGGTCTCGTGCGGCCCTGGCACGAGAACCTCTCGAAGCGTCAAGTGAAGGCCCCCAAGCTGTATGTGCGGGACTCAGGGTTGCTCCACGCACTGCTGGGCATCAGGACTCCGGACGAGCTCGACGTGCATCCCGCGCTGGGCGCCTCGTGGGAGGGCTTCGTCATGGGCCAGCTCCTCGCGCGGCTCGGCGTCGGCTTCCGCGACGCCTACTTCTGGGCAACACACCAGGGAGCCGAGCTCGACCTCTTGGTGCTCGAGGGGCCTCACAAGCTCGGCTTCGAGGTCAAACGCACCAGTGCCCCGACGGTGACGAGCTCGATGCGGAGCGCGCTGGCCACCTTGAACCTCGCGCGCCTCGACGTGGTGCACGCGGGGCCCGACACCTACCCGCTCGGGGAACGGATTCGCGCGGTATCGTTTCGCCGGCTCCTCGATGACGTGGCTCCCCTGAGCACCTGAGGGGTGTACTCGTTGCGCGTCGAGTCGGCGACGAGGTAAGCGCGGCCCACCGCCGTGGCCGCGTCGACCGCTCGCCCGGCGCACCGACGAGCTGACCGAGCCATCCCTGCGGCGAAGAGCCGGAGGCGCTGGAGAGAGCGCCCTTCTCGAGTTGGGGCCATGGCTCGATGTGAGCACCACGAGCCCCTCGGCCGGTCGGTCGAGTGGTCGGTGGGCACCGGGCCCCTCGCCGAGGTCGACTCCTTCGACAGCGATGGAAGCTGCTCTTCCATTTGGCCCTCACACCTGCGAGCCACGGGCCTCGGGTGAGGGGCTGGCCAGTCGGCCTCGGTGGTTGGGCAGAAACCCCACCCTCGACCTTCAATGCGTCCTCGCCGCTCGGGCCCGTTGGCGGGTGACCGGGTCGCGCTCCTTGGCCATCACCTCGCCCAGGCCCCAGTTCACCAGTGACGACCCGACCAGGAGGCCGATCAGCCAGAGGTTCAACCGTGCGTAGAAGAAGTAGCTCGCCGCGAGGAGGAACACTTTGTGCGGCATCGGCTTGGTGCGCAGGCACGCCGCGACGGTCAAGGTGATGACGAAGAAGTATCCGAAGCTGATCGAGGTGAAGTGCACGTCGTTTCGACGGCGGGAGCATGCCATCGCGGAGACTCGCCGCGGGTGCCATCGCTCGAAAATCATCACTGGCGCGCGAAGGTTCTGCGCTCCAGTCGCTGGCCCCGCCTAAAACTGTAGGTGAACAGACGGAGCCTTCGACGCAAGCGACTGGCCTCAGTCCGAGTGCGCCCAGTTCTCGACCTTCAGCGCGGGCACCCGCTCGAAATCGCCGACGTCGTTGGTGACGAGCGTGACGTCGAGCGAGAGGGCGTGGGCCGCGATCAGCGTATCGAGAGAGCCGATGGGCCGCCCCCTCCTCTCCAGCGCGGCTCTCAGAGTCCCGTAGGTCCAGATCGCCTCGCGGCTGAACGGCGCCACCTCGAGCGGAGCGAGGAACTTCTCGAGGGCGCGGCGATTCTTTTCCGAGCCGCTCTTCACAACTCCGAACGCGAGCTCACTCGCCGTGATGGTCGAGATGCCGATGGCCCCAAGTGGGTGCTGGTCGAACCTCTCCAGTACCGCCGGAGGTCGACCGTTGATGATGTAGATGCAGATGTTGGTGTCCAGGAGGTACTTCACCCCCCACCCCGCCGCAGGCGTTTTCTCTGTTGCTGCGGCGGTTGCTCGCGCTCCAGGCGGAAGCCCTCCTCGAACTCGCCGAGGGCTTCTCGGAGGAGATCCCACGGCTCATCGAGGGGCAAGAGCAGCACACCGTTTCCGAAATGCCGGACCGCGACCTCCTTGGCTCGGAATCTGAACTCCTTGGGCAGCCGAACGGCTTGGCTTCGGCCGGAAGCGAAGATCTTGGCAGTATCCATGGAGTTCCTTTGGGTAGTTACCGACGGTATCTACCACGGCCCTCGCTTGAGTGAAAGGACCCCAGGGCGCTCAGGCCCTCACGCCATTGGCTTGGCTCCGTGGCCCTACCTGCCCGAGGGGCTGGCCAGTCGGCCTCGGTGGTTGGGCAGGAACCCCACCCTCGACCTTCAATGCGTCCTCGCCGCTCGGCGCCCGTTGGCGGGGGAGGCAGATGCCTCGTGGCAGCGGCGACGTGCCCGCGGGTCAAGCTCGTCGACCCGAAGACACGCCACCGCGCCCGTGAGGAGCTCGCCTAGATCTTGAAGCCGACGTTGAGCGCGACCACGTGCGCCGTGCCCGAGTAGGTGCCGGCCATACCGGCCGCCGTCGACCGTTGCGGCAGCAACAGAATCAACTGGTAGGCGAGATCGGCGTAGAGGCCGAAGGTGCTCTTCCACCCGGCACCGGCCGACACCCGGATACGAGTGGCATCGGGCAGGTCCGGGGTCAGCGTGTCCTGCGGCGTGCCGGTTGGATCATAGATGGCGCCGAGCCGCACCGCGAAGGCCTCGACGGGCCGGTACTCGCCACCCAGGTGCACCGAGACCTGGTTGGTCCAGTTCTTCGGCAGCGGGTTGGTGAGGGCTTGGTTCTCGAAGGCGATCTCCAGCTTCTTGAAGCTGCTCCACATCACGAGGTTGGCGTCGAGGCCGAAGCGCAGCGAGTCGGTCGGAGCGTACGTCACCCCCACCGTGCCCACGTGCGGCAAGGTGAAGTCGGCGGAGACGGCCTGGTCGGCCAGCAGCGACTGGAACGGCGCGGGCACGTCGACGAAGTGGGCGCGCCCCTTGGCTGCCAGTGACACCGCGCTCTTCCACGAGGCCCCGAGGAACAGGCGCTTCTCGACGACTTCCCCCTGAACTCCGGCCGTCCACCCGATACCCCACGATGCGCCACCGACCTGCACCTTGCCCTGGCTGTCGCCGAAGTCGAGGCCTCGCTCGAGGAACAACGTGCCACGGACGATTTGGAGCCCCACGCCCAGCTTGAGGCGCCCCAGCAGGCGGTACGACACGGCAGGGTTGATGTCGAACGTCTGGACGCTCGAGCTGAGGGACCGGCCCGAGCCCTCCCAACGGTCAGGCCACAGCACCGACGCGCCGAAGGGCGTGTAGAAGCCCACCGCCACGGCGAGATCGTCGGTGATGCCGTACGACAGGTAGGCGTTGACCGGGTTCGACAGCGACGACTTCGTCGAGGTCGACTCTCCCGACGCAGTCGAGTTGAACGACACCGTCGGGAGGATGAGGGAGATCCCCACCAGCGCGTCGAAGCCCTTCGCCCCCGAGAGGCCCGCGGGGTTGAAATAGACCGACGAGGCACCGCTGGCCGAGGCCGTCACGGCGTTTCCCATACCCATCGCCTGCGCGTCCTGTCCGTCGAGGCGAAAGCCTCCGGCCAGCACGCTCGAAGAGACGAGCACCACGCATGCAAAGAAGTTCCGGTTCATGATGTGCTTTCTCTTTCGATTACGGCGCGATGCCGGTGCGGAGGAATTTGACCAGCTTCGTTTGGGCCGCCACGGTGGCGCAGCTCGCGTTCGCCGAGTTGCAGTTGGGGTTGGAGGCCGGCGTCAGGAGAAAGCCGTGCCGCGAAGCCGCCGGGAACGTGTCGGGGATGGTGCCGTCGGCGCCGCTCGTGCTCACGGTGAACTCGAACACCTGTCCCTGGCGGGAGGCGTTGCGTTGCGCCGCGCCGATCAACTCGAGCGTCGTCGAGTTGGGCAGTGTTTGGTCGCCTTCGATGTACTGGAAATAGAGATGGCGGTTCGAGTTGCTTGCGTTCACAGCGTCGAAGACGAGGTTCTGGGGGTCGGCCGGGTCCATGATGGTCTTGGCGAGCCCGATGAAGCTGTCGAAGCCGGGCGTGCCAGGCTCGAGGCCGGCCTGGTGGAGCGAGGCGAGGAGGGCCACGCGGGCGCTGGCGAACGACGGCGCGGTGAGGAGCACGCTGACCGGGTCCGACCCCGGGACGTTGAGCGCCACGTTCCCAATGACCGCGCCGCCGTCCCGCGCGATGTCCGCGGGGTTGGCGGCCGCGAACGCCGTGCCGTTGAAGGTGCCGAGGCTCTGGCCGGCGAAGTGGATGATGGACGGGTCGAGGATCGGCGTGGCCGAGGTGAGCATCGCCTGCAGCTGGGCGTTGATGGTCGGATAGGTGACCTCCGGGCTCCCGGCGGCGAGCATCCTCGCCAGGGCCGTGAAGTCGACCGCGCCCGTGTATCGGAAGTTATCTCGCGTCGCGAAGAAGTTCTTCAGGTTGAGGAAGTTCCAGTTCGCCACCACCACCGTGCCGGCCTGGCGCAGGAAGTCTCCGCCCTCGCACATGCCGCGCCGCGGATCGCTGGGGAGGAAACGGCACTGTCCGGCGTAATTGGGCGTGCCCGGGCCGCCGGGGTTGGAAGCAGCGAGGTCGGCGCCCCAACATTTCAGGTCGCCGTCCCTACTGGGGTCGCACAGGCCCGCGTCGGTGATCCCACCCTGGGGATCTCGGGCGACGCACCGGCCGGAGAGGCCGTCGCAGCGTTGCGTCAGCGGGTTGGCGCAGGCGGCGTCGTCGCTCCCCGGGCTGCCGTCGGCTTGCGGGAAGAAGGTGCCGGCGCCGATGCAGGTGGAGCGCTCACCGTGGAGCACGGCATCGATGGCGATGGTGGCCATTCCCTCATGGGCGAAGGCATTCGCGATCGCAAGCATGTCGGTGCGGTTCCGCGTCAGGCCGTGACCGAAGACCACGATGGGGTAGCCCGTCGAAGAAAGGGGGGCGGACAAAGGCAGCGTGAGGATGAACGGCGCCTTCTTGGCAGACCACTTCGTCTTGTCCGGGTTGAGGCACTGGCTGCCGCTCGTATCGCACTGGAAGTTGAGGCCGTTCGGGAGGACGAGGTTTCCGAAGTAGACGTGGCCGATGTCTGCGTTGGGAACTCCGCCCGTGGTGAGCTGGGCTCGCACGGCGGCCGTCATGTCGACCAGCATCGTCGGCACGTCGGGCACCACCGCTGGCGACAGGGCCTGCACGCCCGCCGCGAGTTGGCGAACGACGCTCGTGGTGGCCTGGGTCGTCAGACAGAAGCCCAGCGCGATGCTCTTCCGCGGAACGCCTCGGGCCTCGATTTGGTCGAGGCAGTCCTTGAAGCGGAGCCGGTAGGGCTCCAGCGCTTGGGCCTGTGCGTCGGCGAGCACCGGCAGGGTGCTGTGGTGGTCCGCGTCGAGCAGCGTGGCCTTGAGGCGAACGAGGGCGAAGGTCGGCGCGGCCATCACGGTGCGGCCCTTCGAGTCCTTCATGTCAGTGGTGGCCCAAGCGGCGTAGCGGGTCAGCTCCTGCAGCGGCGTGGCCGGCACCCACTGCAGCTGCTGGATCGCCTGCACGCCCCCGTCGGCCAGGTGAGACGACGCACAGTTGAGGCAGGTGACCACGCTCAGCGGCCAGCCGCCGTCGGCCAGGTTCCCGCCATTGGGGAGCGCGCTCGCCAGCTTGGCGAAGCCGGTAGCGGTGGGCAGAGAGGTCGCGTCGATGGAGTCCTGGTCGAGCGCGGAGAGGGTGTCGGAGTTCTCCGACACGATGGCCGAGGTAGTGGAGAACCCGTTGAGCGTGTTGAGGCCGGCGAAGAGCGGGCCCTTCACCGGGTCGGTCGACGGCGGGAAAACCAAGTGCTGCGCCCCGCCATCGGGGAGGAACGGGCTGGCGTTGTCGAGCTCCCGGAGGAACTGATTCGAGGGGAAGGGAATCACCGGCGTCGCCGAGGCGAGGTCGAAGGTCAGCTCGGGCTGGTCGACGGTCGAGAAGACCCACAGGCCCACGAGGTCCTGGCGGGCGACACCAGCGGCGGCCAGCAGGTCGACCACCGGCTTGTAGCCCCTCCGCAGTTGCTCGAGCCCGAGCGCCTGCTGGTCAGTGATAGGCGCAGCGGGCACCACCGACTTGCAGCTCGGCCCGAGCGTCTGGCAGTCGACCAACGACACCGCGCTGGTAGCGAGGGCCATCGGAGCCGTCGCGACGACGTGCGAGCCGTCGAGCGCCTTCACGCCGTTGGCGCCTCCGATGACGGCGATGGCGAAGGTGTGGGCCTTACCCCAGCTGCCGCCGGGAGGAGCGACGCTGAGCGTGTGCGTCGTCGAGCTGTAGCTCAAGGTGGGCGCGCCAGTCAGAGGAGCGCCGCGCAAGGTCAGCACCTTCACCGTCGAGGCGCTGACGCTCGCCGGGTCGAGGTCGCCGTTGCCGAAGGAGGCGGTGGCGGTCGATGCTGCAGGGAAGCCGTTGAGGGTGTTGAGGTAGTCGGTGGTGAATTCCTTGTAGGCGTCGCTCCAGGCGGGGTTCACCGGCGCGTGCACCTTGCCGCCCACGATGGCGAGGTCGTTGGGCGACGGCACCACGGGGCTCGCCGCGGCGGGGTCGAAGGCGAACAAGACCGAGGGGTCGACCTTGAACGTCCACATGAGCGCGAGGTCGCTGCGTGCCACCCCGGCGGAGACGAACGCGTCGACCGCTGGCTTGTACTTGAGGCGAAGGGGCTCGAGCTTCGCCGCCGTCGCGAGCTGCGAGGCGAGGCGGTCTCCCGAGGTGTTGGTCCCGTCCGAGCCAGTGCTCTTGACGTCCGACGGGATGAGCTCGGTGCCAAGCCGGCACGCGGAGGGCTGGGAGAAGTCATTGCCCGGGCAGGTGATGATGGGAGCGTCCGCCCGCAGCAGCGCCCAGGTCGGGGAGGCGACCACGGCCTGGCCGTCGGCGCCCTGCACGCCGGCGGTTCCTCCGACGATGGCGACCGCATACCGGTGGCCGGGCACCCATCCGGTAGCTGGCGGTACGACCGTCACGGTGCTCGGCGCGCCGTCGACGTACTTCAGCGTCACGCCCGTCACCGCGGCGCCTGCCGTGAGGTCCAGCACCTTCACTCCGCTCGCCGTCACCGTGGACGACCGCAGTGACCCGTCGAAGGTGGTGGAGCTGGTCACCGACGCCGGGAACCCCGTCAGCGTGTTGAGCCAGCCGTAGAAGACCTTGTCGGCGTCGGTGGCGGCCGGAGGCGCGGACACGGCGAGGAAGCCATTGGCACCCGTCGCGAGATCGTTCGGGGTGGGCACCAGAGGCGGCGACAGCGAGGGGTCGAACAGTGCGACGACGGTGGAGGACGGAGGTGTGTTCGGAATCTCGGGCGCGCAGGCGGCGACGACGAGCACGCTTAGGAGGAGCTGACGCTTCATTAGTAAATCCTCTGCAAGTGAGTCGCTGTCGTGTAGTCATTTACCTGACCGATGGCCCGCAAAAGCCGAAAAACAACTTGATTTCATACTGTTGCGTTCGGATTCAAGAATTCCACAATTGACATACAGCACGGCTGAGGGGCCCGAGCGCCAGCCAGTCGCGGTGACGCTGCGCGTCGTCCGCCACCTCCACCGCCAGGGCAAGCTGGGCGTCGGCGTGAGTGGAACGTGTCTGATCTAGGAAACTGGCGTCAAACGCACTCGGTCGCCGGAACGCCGATCTGCTTCGCCGGGCATCGTCAGAGGCCCTTGAAATACCGACAAGTATTCCTGCGGGCCTCTTCCTCGCGCGGCTCGCACCTCGGCGTTCGGGCTCGGTCGGCGTTCAACACCAGTCTCCTAAAGGCCTCGGCTGGAGTTGCAACCGGCCCAACGCGGAAGTCTCCAGCACGAGTAGAGTGAGCGGATGTGCGTACGGCGCGCGTCCGACTTCCGACGGGGCGCGCGGCGGCGTCACTGCGACGCCACGAGAGCATCAGCAGCGGGGAGTGTCCATGAGCAGAGTATCCGTCCTCAACAACCAGGCGGCCGCGCTGCTCCGCGATGGCAAGCTCGCCGAGGCCGAGGAGACCCTCGATCGCACCCGGGAGATCCTCGATCAGCGTCCGCCGTCCGTGCCCACCATCAAAGAGCTCGAACCTGCGTTCGACGAGTATTTCTACCGCGGCCACCGCGCACACCTCGGGTGGATTCGTCAGCGCTACCGGGATGCCTTGCCAGACGCCTTGCGTGCCTGGACTCTAGAGAACGAGATCTACGCCGCCGCTCGATCCTCGGCCGTGGGCGACCTGAGCCCGTATGCGTTCAGCACGGGTGCATGGAGCGCGATATCGCTCCTCACCCGTTGCCGGCGCTTCGAGGAGGCGGCGCGGGCATTCGAGGCCGTCGTGGCCGACCGGGGCTTCTTCGAAGCGCGCCGGCGCCGCGACCAAACGTCCGCCGAGAAGGCCTTGCTGGCCGGGCTGTGCGTGTTCTTCGAGGCGCAGGATGACACCTGGCTCAAGCACGGCCGGGACCTGGTGACGCGCGCGCAGCAGCTGGGCCCGACCGAAGACCCGGAGCTGGCCTACGGGTATGCCTGCTACTGGGCGCGCTTGGGAGCCACGGAGCAAGCGCTCGACGCGCTCGAGGTGGCGCTCCGACGAGGTATCGCCCCCGAGCGGGCCTTCGAAGACGCCGATTTCCGCCCGTTGCACACGGCTCCCCGTTTCGAAAGGCTGGTGCTCGACCGGGTTTTCACCTGGAGGTTGAATACGGAACCTCCCGGTGCGCGCGTCTTCCTCGACGGGGTCGACACCGGCCGGCTCACGCCCACCCGTCTGCGCCCGCCCAAACCGGGGCACCACCAGCTCCACTTCGAGCTCACCGGATTTCAGGAGAACACTCTCTGGCAAGAGCAGACGACAGACCGCGGCATCGATCTCACCGTTCGACTCGTGTCCCTCGACGAGTTGGCCGAGCAGAAGAGAATGGCCGAGGACGCCGAACGCCCACCCACCGAGGCGGCCCGCGCCAGGACCCGCGCGTTTCTGGGATCAGACAAAAAGCTGGCTACCGCACAGGTCCGAGTCGAGCGAGCGACGACCTACGGCCTCGGCGGCACGAGCATCGTCGTTCGCGGCGACGGCAGGGTCGAGCTCCACCACGAACGCTTCGATCATCCATCGCTCGTCGAGGGGCACCGCTCGAAGCTCGGCGAAGCGGTCGTCAAGGAGCTCTTCAGCGCCTTCACGGAGGAGGCGTTCACCGAAATGCTCGTCGCCCCTCACACCGGGGTCCCAGATGAGCTCCACTTCACGATTGCGCTCACCAACGCCCGGGGCACGACCCACCAGCTCAGGAAGTTCGTCAGGGCTCGCCACCCGCGCTTCGATCGACTTCGAGACCTCGTGTGGCGGGCCGTCACCGACCCCCTCGACCAGGAGACCAGGAAGCGGCTGGGTCTTTGAGGCGAAATGCCGGAACGTCCAAGCCCGGCGGGCCCGGCTCGGCTTTCCCTCGCTCCATGGCGAGGAGCACCACCACACACGCCGCGGGCCACAGCTGCACGAGCAACCGGTTGAGCAAGGTCCCGTTCTCTGCAAAGGCTCGCACCCGCTCGGGCCCCACGAGGAGCGCGGCTGAGAGCAACCCGAGGCTCGCGCTCAGCATCACCCGCAGGGCCCGCTGCAACTCCAACCGAGGCCTCTGAAGCAGACACGCCACCGCGACCGCCCAGAAGACACCCCAGGTGAAGAGGTCGGTGGCATGGAGCAGCAGCAGCCGGCCCAGCACCGGCACCCACCCCCAGGCCGGGGCAGCGAACGCATGGTCGACGATAACGACGCCATGAGAAGAAGCCAGCAGGCGCCAAGTCATGACCGCCACGAGCCCCGCCGCCGCTGGCACCACGACCTCACGCCGGCGCCGCACCAACAACGCAGACACGGTGGCCGCCGCGACGTGCGCGACCCCCTCGTCCTTCACAGACACCAGCACCACCGCCAGCACCGTCGCCACCACCAGCCTCGATGGCACCAAGAGGCTCGCCAACAGCGCCACCGCCAGGAGCCCCATGGGCAGGTCGACGTAGGTCGAGCGCAGGTGCACCCACAGAAATGGCGTCGAGACGAGCAGCACCGCCAGCACCACCCCGCTCGGCCTCCGCGCCCCCAATGCCAGCACCACGCTCTCGAGCGCGGCTCCCGCCGAGAGCAGGAGCACCAGGGAGCCCGCTACCACGTGCGCATCGAGGGAGTCGCGGCCCAGCGCCAGCCACCCCACCGCCGCCGGCCACAGGGGCGGGTAGCCGGGAGGAATGAGATGCTCCTGGGGGTTCAGCGCCGCGGCGACGCTGGCTCCAAACCCCAGCGACTCGAAGCGCGCCTTGGCCAACCAGACGAACTCGTCCCACAGAGTCGGCACCCATGGCCGCGCCAGCACAGCCACTCCGAGGAGCCCGAGCACGAGCCACGGCGTCTTGGACTGCACCGGCGCCTCGTGCCGCGCGAGCCACGCCGCGCCCGCCAGCATCACCAGCAACGGCACCCCTGCCAGGCCAAGTGAGAGGGCATACAGGAGCGCCAGCGAGACCCACGCCGACGAGGGCGAACGGATGGCCGCCGAAAAGCCCAGCGGCGTCACCCACGAGAGCAACAGGGCGCCCCCGAGGTGCAACACCCCGAGGCCCAGGAGCGCGATCACTCCCCTGCCCCACAGACGACGCGGCGAGTCGATGCCACCTGCTGACAGCCTTGGCCGAGGAGCGGCCCGCGGAGCTCGAGCTCGACCTGGGGCACCGAGCGCGGAGGTCGCCCGGGAATCGCGTACCGGCCCAGGGGAAACAGCACGTCGTCGTCCTCCCTTACCACCTGCACCGCCGAGCCAGGCCAGGCCCCTCGGGCTTCGAGCTCAGAGAGGGTCGACGAGATGGTGGCCGCCAGCCCGGGCCGCTTCGCAGGCGCATCAGCCCGCAGCACCAACAAGGCCCACAGCCCGGGAGCGGCCGCGAGGAGCAGCAACCCCAGCACGGCCACGCGCCGCCGCTTCCAGAGAAGCCCCAAGGCCAGCGCGAAGGCAGCGAGCGAGAGGCCCAGCGAGGCCGTCGCCTGGGGGAAGTGCGCCCGCGGCGCTCCGCTGATGCCATTGGCGCCATCGATGAGGATGGACTCCACGGTTCCGAGCGGGAAGGTCTCGTTCTTCGAAGCCACGCAGCACACGTCTCCTCAAGACAACCCAATACCCGTTCCTCCCCACGACGACCAGCCTCGAAACACGCGACGGCCGCCCGTGGGTGAAGGTCTGAACGTCCATTTCCGGTGGGCTACGCAGGGCAGCGTCGCCTGAGTGGCTCGAGGCCACGTCGGGTACAGGAGGAGACGCGACAGTACTTTGGACCACAGCGGTTCAAGTTGGCGCCAGAACAAGCTGCGCCCTTCTCGCGAGCGCTGGGTAGCGCCTCGGTCACTGCGCACTTGCACCTGCGTCTACGAAGCGGTTCCCGCTGGCGTCTGCTGGCCCTGGAACTGGCTCGGGCTTGCGACGGGCTCACCCCTCACCTCTTCGAAGATCAGCTGACAGATCTCCATGTCAGGGTAGAGGGTGATCGGATACGCGCCGAGGTTGATCATCTCCAGCGTAATCGTTCCGCTGAACCCCGCATGAATCGTTGGGGCCGTGAAGTGAACCAGAAGTCCGCACCTTGCGAGCGAACTCTTTCCTTCAACGCGCGCGGAGAACACCGGCCGTCCGTGGCGAATCGGAAAACTCACAGTCTCAACTGTTTGGCCAAGGATGAAACGGTTCGGCGCAAGCGTCCAACCGCCCTCGCGGTCTATCGTCCTCGGCGGGTACACGTCCTTGAGGAACTTCGCGATACCTCCCCTTCTGAGGTCGAACGTGAAGGGTCTTCCCGGATCGGGGATCGCGAGATTCGGCGCGAGATGAAGGTCAAGCGCGGTGGTATCGAAGGCGGACAACTCCGGCTTGGGCGAGATGAGGATGTCGCCCTCGGAGAGGGCGGACTGGACCGCGACGTTCGACAAGATCACCGCTGGACCAGTTCCTTCGAAACCTTCACGAACCGCGGGCCTTCCATCGCCGGATTAGGAAGTGCCACCAAATAGCTGGTGGAGTTTTCGTCGACAAGTTGGACGAGGATCTTTGGCGTCGAGTCCGAGTCCCTCACCTCCGTTTTGGGGAGAAAGAGAGAAACGTCTTGTGCCTGCGTCTTGACGAGCACCGCCATTTCCCCAGGGAAAAGACCTTCGGAAACCGAACAACTAAGCCACCGAGGATTCATCTTGACCCCCATTTGACGTGTTGAACGACGAGCATCCGCTGTTCATCGAGATTGACCACTTTCGAGCTGTTCCATCTTCTACGACCCGGACCGACAATATCGGAAGGGCTGATACTGAACAACTGTCTACTACCGGTAGGTAGGGAGCTCATACCCTGGACGCACGAGGGTGGCGGACCGTCATCGAGGCACTCGGGGCTCTGGAGCATCAGGCACCGGGAGCAGGTGGGGTGTGTTGACCCG
>PMBV01000354.1 GCA_003153055.1 Myxococcales bacterium | reverse complement strand
GTGTTGGTCGAGAACCGCGAGTGCACCACCGCGATGGCGCTGACGAAGTCTGGATCGTTGAGATCGAAGTAGAACTTGGAGAGCTGCTGAGGAAGCAGCAGGCCCTTGTAGATGATGGTCTCCGACGACAGCGAGGCCACGTGGAACCGGCCCTCGGGGTCGACTCCCGACGAGCGAACCCGGTTCTCTACCAACTTGCGAATGACGAAGAGCTTGCGCTCGAAGGCGCTGGGCACCACGCGGCGCCGGGCCACGTACACCTGGCGCATCACCGGCATCACCTTGCGCGCCAGCGGCCCGAGCTGCGACGGGTCGACCGGCACGTCTCGCCAGCCGAGGAGCCGCTGGTGCTCCTGGTGCACCACCTCGGCGAAGATGCGCTCACACTCCGCCCGGGCGAAGGGGTCCGAAGGGAGAAACACCTGCCCGATGCCGTACCGCAGGGGCGACGGCATATCGAAGCCGAGCTTCAGCCCTTCTCGGTGAAAGAAGCGGTGAGGCAGCTGGGCCAAGATGCCGGCGCCGTCGCCAGTCAGGGGGTCGGCCCCGGTGGCCCCACGGTGACGCATACGCTCCAGCACCTCGAGCCCTTGCTCGACGATCGACCGCGACGCCTGGCCTTTGATGTTCGCGACGAAGCCGACTCCGCAGCTGTCGTGCTCGGTCTGCGGCTCGTACAATCCCCAACGGGTTGGCTTCTTCATGTCGTCCTTCCGCGCGCCAAACGCGCAACCGTCAAATTATAGTGCACCGTGTCAGCTCGGTGAAGCCCCACGCCCTGATTGTCACTCGGCGTCGGCCAAGGCCTCGGCGAGGGCTTCCACCGAGGGCGCCAGGGGTCGAGATTTCGCGGGCCTCGCGAGGATCTCGGCGAGCTGAGGTGGCGCGACGACCGTGTGCCCCACCAAAGGCTCGACGACTGAATCGAACTTGGCCGGGTGCGCCGTGGCCGCGACCAGCCATGGGCCCTTTTCACCCTTGGCTCGGAGCCGCTCGAGCACCTCGACACCACAGGCCGTGTGCGGGCACAGCACCGTGCCCCGCTCGGTCCACGTGGTGCGAATGCGGCGGCGAATCGCCTCGTCATCGACCCAGTCGGCGCGTACCTGGGCCCAGGGCTCGACGAACATGGCGCGGAGCCGCTCCACATTGCTCGGAGCGCCCACGTCCATCGCGTTGGCCAACGTCGCCAGGCTCGGCCGGGCGTCGTAGCGCCCCGTCGCCAGGTAGTCGGCCAGCACCCGATTCGCATTGGTCGCCAGCACCACCCGGTCAATCGGCAGCCCCATCGAGCGCGCCATGAGACACGCCACCGCGTTGCCCAGGTTTCCCGTGGGCACCACGAAGGACAGCGCGGGCTTCCCGGCTCGCTGGGCCTCGAGCGCGGCGGTGGCATAGTAGGCCATCTGCGGGAGCAGACGACCGAGGCTGATGCTGTTGGCAGACCCCAGGTGATGGCGCTCGCGGAGCTGGGAGTCGGCGAAGGACTCCTTCACCATGCGCTGGCAGTCGTCGAAGGTGCCGGCCACGCGGTACGTCGCCACGTTGTCACCGAAGGCGCCGAGCTGGTGGGCCTGCCGGGCCGAGACCCGGCCATCGGGGTACAGCACCACCACCCGAAAGCCCTCTCGTCGATGGAAGGCGGCGGCCACCGCGGCCCCGGTGTCGCCGGAGGTCGCGACCAGAATGGTGGTGAGGCGAGGACGCTCGAGTCGGCTGAGCGTCTCAGCGAGGAAGCGCGCCCCGAAGTCCTTGAACGCGGCGGTGGGCCCGTGGAACAGCTCCAACAGCCCAGACTCGTCGCTGAGCCACCGCACCGGCGCGGGGAAGGTGAAGGCCCCGGTGCAGATCTCGTGGAGCTGCGAGGCGAGCGGCTCACCGTCGAACAGCGGGCGAAGGAGCGCCTCGGCGACCGAAGGCAGAGCACCCGGCTGGAGGCTGACCAGAGGGAGGCTCTGGGGGAGGAACAGCCCGCCGTCCCGCGCCAGACCGACCGCGATGGCTTCACTCAGGGACGCGGAGTCGTTTCCGCGGGTACTCACGCAATGCACGATTCGACCCTCGCTCCCGGGACATTCACCTTCGACACCAGCACGTCACTCGCCAGGCCCTCTTGGGCGAAGGCCGCGGCCATGGCCCTGACCGCCACCTCGGCGCGCTCCCGCGAGTCGAACCAACCAAAGACGCTCGGGCCTCCCCCCGAAATACTGGCGCCCAGCGCTCCGGCCTCGAGGGCAGCGGCCTTCACCCCGGCGAAACCGGGAATGAGGCTTGCCCTCCTGGGCTCGACCAAGACGTCTCGAAAGCCCCGGCGCAAGAGCGACGCGTCGCCGCGGAAGCAGCCCGCCAACACCAGGGCGAGGCCCTCGCTCTGCACCACGAAGTCGGAGAGCTGATAGGCCCCTGCGAGCGCGGCTCGTGCCCGGCGCGTCTCGAGGACGAAGTGCGGGTGCACCAGGCCGACGTGGAGCCACTCGGGCACTGGCACCGAGACCGGCTCGCCCTTGGCAGGAGCGATGACGAGCCCTCCCAGAATCATCGGCCCGACGTTGTCGCCGTGACGGCTGCCGCTGGCGGCGGCCTCACCCTCAATGGCGCAGTCGTACAGCGTGGCCAGCGACACTGGCTGCTCCAAGGTCGCGTTGGCGGCCACCAGCGCGGCCACCGCCGACGCCGCCGAGCCGCCCATGCCCGAGCCCAGCGCGATGCCCTTGTCGATCTCGACCTCGAAGCCGACGCCCTGGCCGAGCCCTTTGGCCAAGGCCAGGAGCGCTCGACCGGCGGTGTTCTCTTCGGGATTGAGCGGCAGATCGGCGACCACGCCCCGAATGGCGGTGACCCGCACCTGGCCGTCAGTGGTTCGCGTCACGGTGGCGCGATCACCTGGCCCGGCCAGCGCATGGCCCAAGACGTCGAAGCCCACCGCGACGTTGCCGATCGACGCAGGACAGAAAGCGGTCGCACGCATCTTAGAGCCTCGCTCCCAGCGAGGCGGCCACCCGCAGGAGATCGGCGAAGACCCCGGCCGCGGTGACCTCGGGCCCCGCCCCCGGGCCTTGCACGACCAGGGGATTGTCGCGGTACCGGCGGGTGGTGAACTGCACCACGTTGTCGGTGAGCCGAATGTGAGCGAAGGCGTGGTCGGGGTCGAGCTCGGTGAGGCCGACCCGGGCGCTCCCGGTGGCGTCGAGGCGGGCCACGTAACGGAGCACCGTGCCCTTCGCCTTCGCCGAGGCTCGTCGCTCGTTCATCGGCCCGTCGAGCTCGCCGAGGCGTGCCATGAATTCGTCGACTGAGACGGCGCGGAGGGCAGCGGGCACGAGGTTCTCGAGCTCGACCTGGTCGAGGCTGGTCTTCCAGCCGTTCTCGCGGGCGAGGATGACGAGCTTCCTCGCCACGTCGAGGCCCGAGAGATCATCGCGGGGGTCAGGCTCGGTGTACCCCAGGCTCCGCGCCGTGCGCACGAGCCCCGAGAACGACTCTTGGCCGACGAAGCGATTGAAGAGGTACGCCAGGGTCCCCGAGAAGATGCCTTCGACCGAGAGCACCTCGTCGCCGGTGTCGATGAGGTCGCGCAGCGTGGTGATGACCGGGAGCCCGGCCCCCACCGTCGACTCGTAGCGGAACTGGCCTCGGCGTGACTTGATGCTCGTGTAGCGCTCGAGGGGCCCAGAGCCGGCGTGCTTGTTGGGCGTGATGACGTGGATGCCCTTCTCGAGCCAGCCGTCGTAGTGCTGGGCCACGGCATCGCTCGCCGAGCAGTCGATGATCGCCGCGTGAGGCAGGTGCTCGGCGTGCACCTGATCGACGAAGCGATCGAGATCGGTCGGGACGCCCGAGTCGAGCAGCCGGCGCACG
The DNA here is from genome assembly GCA_003153055.1 of Myxococcales bacterium. The sequence goes on along the minus strand of PMBV01000354.1, from coordinate 16,457 downwards.
TCGCTCAGCTCGAGGAGCGGGTCGCCCAGTGCCATGGCTTTGCGAGTGGCGATGGCGCGAACCCGCAAGTCGAGGTTGGCCTTGGCGAGCAGGCGCTCCCTGGCGAGGGCGATCTGGCCCACCAGCGCGCGGCCCACGTTCCCCGGCCCGATGATGCCCACCGAGATGGTGACGGGTGACAGGTAGAAGCCGGCGTGCACGGCCCTGAGCGCCCGCCGCGCATCGGACGCGTCGATGGCCACCGAGATGTTCCGCTCCGAGCTGCCCTGGGCGATGACTCGCACGTTGATGCCAGCCCGCCCCAGCGAGGTGAACAGTCGGGCCGCGATGCCTGGGCTTCCGGCCATGCCGTCGCCCACCACCGCCAGCACCGCCACGCCCGGAGTGACGGTCACGTCGTGGAGCTGCTCACTGGAGAGCTCGCTGACGAAGGCCGCCTGCACTGCCTTCTGTGCCGCCAGGGAGTCTTTCTCCTGAATGACGCAGCAGATCGAATGCTCCGAGCTCCCCTGGGAGATCATCACCACCGAGACGCCAGCGGCCTTGAGGGCCTGAAAGGCTCGCTCGGCCGTGCCGGGGACACCGATCATGCCGGCACCCTCGATGTTGAGGATCGCCAGCCCCGAGAACGTCGTCACGCCCTTCACCGGGCGGCTGCGATCGACCTCAGCCGAGATGCAGGTACCAGGGTGCGTCGGCTGGAAGGTGCTCCGGGCGAAGATGGGAATGCCCCGCTCGAAGGCCGGTGCCATCGTCTGGGGGTGAATCACTCGGGCGCCGAAGTAGGCCAGCTCACAGGCCTCGGAGTACGACAGCCGCTCGATCAGCACCGCCTCGGGCACCACCCGGGGGTCGGCGGAGAGCACGCCCTCGACATCGCTCCACAGGTGGAGCTCCTTGGCGCCGAGCAGGGCGGCGAAGATGGCCCCCGAGAAGTCGCTCCCGTTGCGCCCCAGGGTGGTGATGCGCCCACTGCGATCGCGCGCGATGAACCCAGTGGCGACGATGCGCTGCTCGGGCGAAGGGAGCTTGGCGGCGAGCTTCGCGGCCGACGCCTGGTAGTCCACCACCGAGCCGAGCTCTCCGCGCTCGACCACCAGCACCTCGCGCGCGTCGAGCCAGCTCGAGGCCGCGCCCTTGGAGCGGAGCAACGCGTGGAGCAGCCGCGACGACCACACCTCGCCCAGCCCCGAAACGAGCTCGAGGAGATCGTTCGACACGGCGCCCACCAGCGCCTGAGCGCGGAGCAGCTCGTCGAGGGCGTGAAATTCGGTTTCCAGCCAGCTCACCGTGGCCTCGGCTTCGTCACCGAGCAGCGCCTTGGCCGCGTCGAGGTGCTTGGTCACGATGGCCTGGAGCGCTGGCTGCCACTGGTCTTGAGCGGCCGCGGTCTGCACCAGTGCGATGAGCGCGTCGGTGACGCCTTGCATGGCTGACACGACGACGACTTGCCGCTCGTCTCGGCCCAAGACGATCTCAGCTACCTTGGCGATGCGTTCGGCCGAGGCGAGGCTGCTCCCCCCGAACTTGTGCCCGATCAGATCCACGTGATTTCCTTTTCGTCCCGCGCACAGCGGTCGGGCTCCCACCCGTTGAGGGCGTCGTTCAGATTACCGCAGACCGCGCAGCCCGGCGACTCGAGTGCTCGCCTCACCGCGGCTTCTCCGAGGGGGGAGCCAGGACCTGGGGCGGTGGCCGAAGCGCAACTGGCTCGCCCACCGCTCGAGAGAGGGCCCTGAGCCCCACGTGCACGTCATGGTACGCCTGGCCACGCTGGGCCGAGGACATGGCCAGGGCGGTGAAAGCCTCGACCAGCTCTCGGGTCTCGCCGGTGCCCAAATCGAAGGCGGCGTAGGCCGAGGTCGCCCAGCGCCGGGCGGTCTTTTCGGAGGCCGTCTGACGGGCCGAGCGAACCAGGGCCGCGTTGGTGTCGTTCCACACCTTCTCGATCTCCAGGCGAATGCCGGCCTGGGCGAGGTCTCCCTGGTGCTGGGCGCGCTCGAGCTCGGCCCTGGCCTGCTCGAGATAGATGCCCTTCTGGGGGAAGTCCCACTGGTAGCGCATCACCAGCGCCACTCCGGCCGTCAGATCGTTGAACGGATCGTAGGCGAACGGCGAGAGCTGCCGAGTCGTGCTGGTGGTCCACGCCCAGTGGAAGTAGCCGAAGAGGCCGAAGTCGGGGAGGAACATGCGCTCACGAATGGCGACCTCTTGCTCGCGCACGCCGACGAAAGCCGCCACGGCCTTGAGCTCCGGGCGGTGGAGCCGCGCCTGCTCGACGTAGGCATCGACCGGCAACAGACCGCCAGCGGGCTCCTCGAGGCGCGTGCCGGCCACTTCAAGGGCCTGGTTGGCGGGAACGCCGACGAGCAGCCGAATGGCCGCCAGCGCATAGCCGGCACCGGCCTCGGCCGCGGCTTGCTGCGCCTCGGCCTGCTGCAGGTAGTAGTCGAGTCGGTAGACGTCGAGCTGGGTGACCTGCTCCGACGATTGACCCCTCAAGCGCTGGAGCGTGGCCCGGGCGTCGTCGAGGCGCTTGATGGTGTCGGCGATGGCCTCTCGACTGGCCAGCGCCAAGCAGTACCCGAAGTAGGCCTGAGAGACCTGGAGCTCGGCCTCGTCGGCCGCGCCGTGGCTCAAGGCCTCGCCCGCTTCGACGCCCTTGGCGCCGGCCGCCTCGAGGGCCGACAACTTGCCGAAGGTGTAGAGCGGAAGGAATGCCTCGGCCCGGGCCTGGAACCCGACACCGGGCTTGCCGAAGTCGAGATCGTACATCAGGGTGGCATGGGTGGTGGGTGGGCCTCCCAGGCCGTCGTTGCGCGCCTCGGGCGTCGGGCCGGCCACCGCCACGTAGGAATCGATGCGAGGGAACCAGGCCCACCGCGCCTCATCGTACTTCGCCCTCAAGTACCTGAGCTGGGCCTGGGCATCTTTCACCCGAGGGTCGGCCACCCTGGCCCGGTCGATGAGGTCCCGCAGCGTCAGCGGCTCGGCCGACGCAGAAAGGGACATGAGAATCACGAAGGAGACGGCCAACTTCATCAGGGGGCGCGGAATCTGCCCTACCGGGTCGTGGAATTGAAGGGGTTTTGGTTACACTCAACGCAATGCGTTTACCTGTCCTGCTCACGATCGTGTTCCTGGCTTCTGCCCAACAAGGTCGCGCCGAGGAGCCCAAGAAGCTCACGGGCACCAAGAAGACCCAAGCGCCCAAGCTCGATCTGTCGCTGCCCACGTTCGAGCAACTGCCGAGCAACGAGGGGCTCAGGAACCCCGCGGCACAGACTCCGACGACCTCGACGGTCCACACCGAGCCGGGCGAGGGCTACTCGCTGGTGGCGCTCACGCACGCCAAGAGCTTCGTGGGCACGGCTCAAGGCCTCAAGCCAGCGGCGCCACTGAGCCACGTCGAGGTGTCGGGCAGGCCACTGACCACCGAGCCGTTCAGCACCGTGGTACGGGTTCGCTCGCCCGCGCGGCACTCGGCCTCCGTCGAGGTGGCGATCCTCGATCTGCGAGAGAACACCGCCATGGAGGCCAAGGGCCAACTGGTGTTCAAGAACAGCGACGAGGCCGAGTGGGCGATCGACTGGGCGCCCACCGGAGTGCGCAGTGGGGGCGAGTTCCAGGTGCAGGTTCGGGTGGGAGGCCTCATCATCGCGACGGCGCCGCTCACGTTCGCTGAAACCTCGAGGTGACTGCTGAAGTTGAGTGGAGTAGACGAACGCCCGCACCTTCTCCAGTGGGAGCGTCTGTCATGGCGTTTACCGATCGGGTCAAAGAGATCCTGTCCTTCTACCCCTCCGAGTCACCAGGGGTCCTCACCAACCTCGCGCGGCTGATGAACACGGGCACCCTCGCGGGCACCGGAAAGTTCGTGATCCTCCCTGTCGACCAGGGCTTCGAACACGGCCCGGCGCGGAGCTTCCAGCCCAACCCGGCGGGCTACGATCCCGACTATCACGCGCAGCTGGCCATCGACTCGGGGTGCAACGCGTACGCGGCGCCGCTGGGGTTCCTCGAGGCCATCGCCGGCAAGCTCCACGGCGAGATCCCGCTCATCTTGAAGCTCAACAACTCCGACTCGCTGGCGCAGATCGGCGACCCGTGCTCGGCGCTGACCGCCAGCATCAAAGACGCCGTGCGGCTGGGCTGCTCGGCCATCGGCTATACGATCTACCCGGGCTCCTCGGCGCGCAACCAGCAGTACCAGGATCTGAGAGACCTCATCCTCGAGGCCAAGGCGTACGGCCTGCCGACGGTGCTGTGGGCCTACCCCCGAGGGAGCCTATCGAAAGACGGCGAGACGGCGATCGACGTGGTGGCCTACGCGGCGCAGATCGCCGCCCAGCTCGGCGCCCACATCATCAAGGTGAAGCCCCCCAAGGACTTCATCGAGCAAGCCGAGGCGAAGAAGGTGTTCGAGAAGTTCGCCATCCCCACGAAGACGATGGCCGATCGTGTCCGTCACGTCGTGCTGAGCGCGTTCAACGGTAAGCGCATCGTCATCTTCTCGGGCGGTGAAGCCAAGGAGACGTCGGCACTGCTCGAAGAGGTGCGCGGCATCAAAGCCGGCGGCGGCTTCGGCTCGATCATGGGCCGAAACGCGTTTCAGCGGCCGAAGGCCGAGGCGATCGCGCTGCTCAAAGACGTGATGTCCGTCTTCAAATCGTAAACCCCCAGTTGGAGATAACGTGAAGAGAACCTTCCTGTTGATAGCGCTGGCGGCGACCGCGACGATCGCCGCGGAGCCGTCGAAGACCCCGACGCCTCCCAAGCCCGCCACCCCCGAGAAGCCCAAGCCCCTCACCCCCGACGAAGAGAAGAAGGCGCTCTACGTCTTCGGCGCCTTCATCGCGCAGCGAACCCCAGTGGGCCAGGCTGGCCTCTCGGCCGAAGAGCTCGAGACGGTGCTCAAGGGCTTCACCGCGGCCGCCCTGAACAAGCCCCTCGACGTCAAGCCCGAGGAGCAGATGCAGAAGATCCAGCAGTTGCTCACCGAGCGGCAGCAGACGCGCGGCGAGGAAGAGAAGAAGAAGGGGGCCTCGTTCCTCGAGAAGGCCGCCACCGAGCCGGGCGCCCAGAAGCTCCCCTCGGGCATCATCTACACCGAGCTGACCGCGGGCACCGGGCCCTCCCCTGCCCCGACCGACACGGTCCAGGTGCACTACAAGGGAGAGCTCACCAACGGCAAGGAGTTCGACTCCAGCTACAAGCGCGGCACGCCGACGCAGTTCCGCCTCGACGGCGTCATTCGCTGCTGGACCGAGGGCGTTGGCAAGATGAAGGTAGGTGGCAAGAGCAAGCTGGTGTGCCCCTCCGAGCTGGCCTACGGCGAGCGCGGCATGGGCGGCAGCATTCCCCCGAGCTCGGTCCTCGTGTTCGAGATCGAGCTCCTCGGTATTCCCAGCCTGGACGCAGGAAAGTGAGCCCCGCCACCATGAAGCGATTCTTCTCGACCTGGATCATCACCGCCACGTCGGCGGCTCTGCTCGGCTGCCCCGACAAGCCGCCTCCGCCGCCCCCGCCCCCGACGGCTCCCGCGGCCGCGAACGTTCCTCCCAAGCCGCCTCCCCCGCCTCCCCTCACTCCCGAGGAGAAGCAGAAGGCCCTCTACGCCTTTGGCGCGGTGGTGGTGAAACGCACGCCGGTTGGGCAGCTGGGCCTCACCGAGGCTGAGCTGAGCGAGGTCGTCAAGGGCCTCAAGGACACAGTCGAGGGCAAGGAGCCCGCGGTGAAGACCGAAGAGGGCGGCCCGCTGGTCGACCGGCTCCTCAAGCAGAAGGAAGAGACCCGCAGCGCGGAGCAGAAGAAGAAGGGCGAGGCCTTCCTCGCGGCCGCCGCCAAGGAGAAGGGCGCCCAGAAGCTCCCCTCAGGCCTCATCATCGTCAACGAGAAGGCCGGCACCGGCGCGAGCCCCACGCCCACCGACAAGGTCAAGGTGAACTACCGCGGGACCCTCACCGACGGCACCGAGTTCGACTCGAGCTACAAGCGAGGCCAGCCGGCCGAGTTCCCGCTCAACGGCGTCATCAAGTGCTGGACCGAGGGCCTCCAGAAGATGAAGCCCGGCGGCAAGGCCAAGCTCGTGTGCCCCTACGACATCGCCTACGGCGAGCGAGGGATGCCCAACATTCCCGCGTACTCCACGCTGGTCTTCGAGGTCGAGCTCCTGTCGATTCAGCCTCCGACTCCGCCAGCCCCGGCCGGTGTCGCCCCAGTCTCGGGCAACCCCCAGGTGGTCCCGGTTCCGGCGGGCCACCCCGACGTGAAGTAAGGCTGGAGCATCCGAGGGCCTCTGCGCATCACTCGCGGAGGCTCATCGGTCGCATCGGAAGAAGTCGAACGAAGATGACCGAGCATGAAAAAAGCCCCCGGAGTCTCCTCCGGGGGCTTCTTTCTTTGTGGAGCTAAGCGGGATCGAACCGCTGACCTCCTGAATGCCATTCAGGCGCTCTCCCAGCTGAGCTATAGCCCCGTAAGTGTTCGCCTTTCCGGTTGGGGTCGGAAGCGGCCGCGTAACTACCGCTTCTTGGGCGCGTTCGCCACTGCTTTCGACGCACGGGCCATTTTTTCCTGAAGGCGGCGTGCGATGTCGGCGCCCTCCGAGAGGAGATCGTTGATCGAGGCGTTCTGCGCCTGAATCTTCACGGTCACCGCCTCGAGGGCCTTCTTCACTGGGGCGAGTTGGCCGGGGAGCTGGAGCTTGCCCTTGGAAACCTCGGCCCAAACGGCCTCGCCCAGATCTCGGTAGGCCTTGTCGAGATCTCGCTCGAGCACGTTGGAGCGCACCTTCGTCTGGGCCAGCGCGGCGGCGTGCTCCACCTGCTCGCGGAGAATGGCGAGCTGAGCTTGGGCCTCGGCCCACGCTTGCTGAATCTGGCGAATGACCGCCTCGTTCGTCGGTCGACCCTCGGTCACGGCACCTCCTCCTGGCGTCACCTCACGCTATCAGCCCTTGATGAGTCTCGCGCCGAAGAAGCCACCGCCGCCGTGTCGATGCGGCCAAGCGCGGAGCGTCTCCTCGAGGCGAAACCGAGGGTGGGTCTCGAGAAACCGGGCCACCAGGTCTTCATCTTCTTCGCGGAGTACCGAGCAGGTGCCGTAGACGATGACACCGCCTTCGCGGAGGGGCTCGGCCACCGTGGAGAGGATCTCGAGCTGGGTCGCGTTGAGCTCGGCCACCTTCTTCGGTGTGAGCTTCCACTTCTGATCGGGCTCCCGGGCCAGGGTGCCAGTACCGCTACAGGGCGCATCGACCAGCACCAGGTCGGCGAGATCGATCCTGGGAGCCTGGGGGAAGGTGACGTGGCGGAGCTTGAGCTCGCTGACCCTCCGCCGGCCTTCGGCCAGCCGCTTGGCCGACTCGTCCCACGCGAAGACCCGACCCTTGGGCCCCACCACGTCGGCGAGGGCGATGGTCTTCCCTCCCGCCCCGGCGCAGTAATCGACCACCACCGCCCCCTCCCCCGCCCGGCAGAGGGCCACCAGGAGCTGGCTTCCCAGGTCCATCACCTGGAGCCGTCCCTCCTTCATCCACCGGGTCTCGAAGATGGCCCGGCTCCCGTCGGTGACCTGGAGCGCATCGGGCAGCTCGGTGCAGGGCTCGACCTTCAGCCCACGGGCCGTCAGGGCCTCGAGGAGCTCCGCCCGGGTGCCGTTGGGGCGTCCGCGCAAGGTGAGAATCGGCTCACGGTTGAGGGCCCCGAGCAACGCGTCGAGCTCTCCCTCGGGCGCGGCGGCGGCGAGACGCTCGGCCAGCCAGGTGGGAAAGGAGTGCCGGTTGGCGGCCTGGGTGAGTGGCGTGTTGCCAAAATCGAGCGTCACGGCACGGTCGAGCTCGGTCCGGAGCACCTGATCAGGAAGGCCACGGGGCCGAATGGGACCCGGCAGCCCCACTTCGGTCATCACCTTCTCGGGGGCCGCGCCCATGAGCTCCCGTCGCCAGAGGGCGTAGCGGAGGATCGCCTGATCCTCGGGGAGCTGAAATTTCGAGCTGGGCCAGCCACGAGTGCCCGCGCTCAGCTCGAGGCGCCGCTGGTGCCGCGACAGCTCCCGGGTGGCGAAGGCGACGAAGCGCCGCTCCTTGCCTCCCAGGTTCTCGGCCTCCGCCAGCACTTCGGAGATGGCCCGGCGCAAGGGCGTACCCTTGAGGACCGCGACATGCGCTTTCAATGCGGCGGTAGCGGCTTTCCGGGAAGCCAGCCCGACATTCGCCTCGTCGGTCACCTTCGACCTCCCGACTTCAATGTGGCCCTCCCCGGACTCGAACCGGGACGCGGGGTCAGCCGCAACGGATTTTGAGTCCGTCTCGTCTACCAATTTCGACAGAGGGCCTCTGCCGGCTGCGGCTCCTACCAGAACGTTCGAGCCCAGTCCTGCCTGACGTGACGAGGGCCGGTCGTTTCGGGTATTGGGGGGGGCATGATCAACCTTGTGTTGTCCCTCGCGGCGGGGGTGGTGGTCGCCGTGGCCATCAAGCTGTTCGGCTTCAGCGTGGCCGCCGGCATCATCCCGGGGACCCTCGTCTCCATCGGCCTCTACATCGTCCTGGCACGCCGCACCTACACCGAGCTCCAGAAGGTCATGGGGGTCGTCCAGGGCGAGCTGTCCGCGATGACCGCCAACAAGAAGGAGCAGCAGGCCAAGGCCGACAAGGCGGTCAAGGCGCTGGAGACCGCGTTGCCCCTGGGCCGCTGGCAGTTCCTCATCGAGGGCGAGATCCACGGGCAGATCGGCATGATCAAGTACCTCTTCAAGGACTTCGACGGGGCGCTGGCCTCGTTCAAGAAGACCGGCCCGCGGAACTACTTCGCCCGGGCGATGCAGGGCGCCATTTGCTTCCAGCGCAAAGACTCCGAAGGCATGCAGCGGGCTTTTGAAGACGCGGTCAAGCACGGCAAAAAGGAGGGCCTGATGTGGGCCGCCTACGCCTGGTGCCTCACCCAGAACAAAGAGAACGACAAGGCCATCAAGGTGCTGTCGCGGGCGGTGGAGACGAACCCGTCTGACGAGAAGCTGAAGAAGGCCCTCACCGCGCTGCAGAACGACAAGCGCCTCAAGATGAGCGCCTGGGAGCCCATGTGGTGGCAGTTGGGCCTCGAGCAGCCGCCGGTCCAGCAGGCCCAGTTCATGGGCGGGGCCAATCGCCGGCGCTTCATGCGCGGCCGCTAGGGCTAAGGGGTTGCCAAGGCCTCGACGTCGTACGGCGGGGTGACGAAGCGGGCGCCCCGCTCGCGCTTGAACCAGGTCCACTGACGCTTGGCGTACCGCCGGCTCGCCTGGGCGGTCGAGGCGATGGCCTGGGCTTCGGTGCACTTCCCCTCCAAGCACTCGAGGGCCTGAGCGTAGCCGACCGCTCGCATGGGCGCCGCCTCCCGCCACCCTCGGGCCACGAGCTCCCGCGTCTCCTCGAGGAGGCCCCGCTCGAACATGGCGTGGGCCCGTGCGTCGATGGCGGCATAGAGCTCAGCGCGCGGAGGGTCGAGCACCCAGAACTGGCACGGGTAGCGGTCGGCCTCGAAGTTGTGATCGGCTCGCCAGGCGCTCGCGGGGCGACCCGTCAACAGGGTGATCTCCAGCGCGCGAATGATCCGCACCCGGTCGGCCAGCGGGAGCCGAGCTGCCGATGGAGGGTCCACCTCCTCGAGGCGACGGTGGAGGGCCTCGGCTCCGGCCTCGTCTGCCAGCCGCTCGAGCGACGCCCTCAAGGCCTCGTCTCTCGCTGGCGCCTCCACCACGCCATGAAGGAGCACCCTCAGGTAGAGGCCGGTGCCGCCCACCACCACCACCCGCCGCCCCCGCGCGTGAATCTGCTCGATGGCCTGGTCGGCTAGGCGCTGGAACCTCGCGGCCGAGAACTCCTCGGTGGGGTCCACGCACGAGATCAGATGGTGAGGGACGGCCGCCAGTTCCTCAGCCGAGGGCTTGGCAGTGCCGATGTCGAAGGCGCGGTACACCTGCTGGGAGTCGGCGCTGACGATCTCCGCACCCTGGCGTCGCGCGACCGCGATCGCGAGGGCCGTCTTCCCCGAGGCGGTCGGCCCGGCGATGACGGTGATGGGCGGGCTCACTTGACCACTTTGAGCGCCGTCTCCACTTCTCGCTTGAGGAGCTCGACGCCGTCCTCGCTGTAGCCTCGGTGCACCGCCGAGACGGTCCCGTCGGGGCGCAGCACGAAGAGCGAGGGCAACGGGCTCTGCGAGCCGAGCCACCGTCGGGCGACGATGTTGAAACGATCCTTCAAGACCGGGAACGTCACCTTGTTCTGGGCGATGAGCTCGTCGACCTTCTTCTGCCCTTCTGGCTCGGCGTCGATGGAGATCATCAACACCCGAAGCCCGTCGCCCCGGTAGCGCTGGTGCAAGGCCTCGAGGTACGGCAGCTCCTTCTTGCAGGGCCCACAGAAGCTGGCCATGAACGACACCAGCAGCGCTCGGGTGCCCTTGTCGGTCGCGTCGGGGCCGACGTAGCGGTCGATGCCCGCGGCGGTGAACCCGACCTCCTTGGCGTTGTAGACCGGGAGGCGAAAGGCAGGGGCCGGGCGATCGACCTCGGCAAGCTCGTCAGCCCGGGTCAGGGCCGGCCCGGCGAGAACGATCAACAGCACCGCGTACTTCATCGTCACTCCTTCAGCTTCGGGCCCTCGGCGTTCTGCCGGAGCCAACCCGGGAGAGCCTCGAGGGCGACCTCGACCATCTTGAGTGGGTCGCCGTCGGGGAGCTCGAGGTTCTTGACGGTGAGGCGCCCGCTCTCGAGCTCGCTCTGCCCCAGGGCGACGAAGTACCGAGCCCCGGTCTTGACGGCCCGCTCGATCTGTCGGCCCATCTTGCCCCCGCGAGGATCGTAGTCGACCTTGAGCCCCTGGTTTCGCAGCCCCATCACCAACGCCACCGCCTCGTCTTTCGCCGGCCCATCGAAGGAGCCCACGAAGAGCGCCGGCCCGACGGACTTCGCGGCCTGGGCTGCCTCGAGGAGAATGACGAGCCGATCCATGCCCATGGCGAAGCCCACGGCGGGCCGATCGGGCCCACCCAATTCCTTCACCAGGCCGTCGTACCGGCCTCCCCCACACACGCTCCCCGCGGTCCCCAGGGCGCTGTCTCCCGCCTTCGGCTGATAGACGAACTCGAAGGTGGTGCGGGTGTAGTAGTCGAGGCCCCGCACCAGCCGGCGGTCGAGCTCGAAGGGAATCTTCAATTTCGTCAGCATTCGCTGCACGGCCTCGAAGTGGGCCTTCGACGCGTCGTCGATGAAGTCGATGATGGCCGGCGCCTGGGCGATGGCCTCGGCCAAGGCGGGCTCCTTGGAGTCCAAGAGCCGCATGGGGTTGCGCTCGAGGGTCTGCTGGGCCTCCTCGGAGAGCGTCGCCCTGAGGGGCTCGAAGTACTCCTTGAGCTTGGCGAGGTAGGCCGGCCGGGTGCTGGCGTCGCCCAGGGAGTTGAGGCGCAGCACGACATCGGGCACGCCGATGGCCTCGAGGTACCGGGCCCCGAGCGAGATGATCTCCACGTCGGTGGAGGCATCGGCCGAGCCGTAGACCTCAGCGCCGAGTTGATAGAACTGGCGGTAGCGCCCGGTCTTCATGCGCTCGTACCGAAACATCGGCCCCAGGTAGAACCACCGGGTCAACGGCTCGGTGCTGGCGACCCCGTGCTCGACGTAGGCGCGAACCGCGGGGGCAGTCCCCTCGGGGCGCATGGTGATCGACCGGCCACCCTTGTCGTCGAAGGTGTACATCTCCTTCTTCACGATGTCGGTGACCTCGCCCACGCTTCGAACGAAGAGCGCCGTGTCCTCGACGACAGGCGTGCGGACCTCGGAGAAGCCGTAGCAGGCAAACAGCTCGCGGGCGGTCTTCTCGATGCGCTGCCAAGCCTCGATCCTCGGGGGCACGAGGTCGTTCATGCCCTTCACGGCGGCGAACTTCTGACTCATAGACGAGACTCCATGGCGCGCTTGAAGCGGCGTTCACCTGAAGACGCCGATTCGCTGGCCCATCCTGACCGGGGCGTCGACGCCGAGCGAGGGCTCCCAGGTGACCCGACCGCGCTGGAACAGGAGGATGACGGTCGAGCCCATCTCGAACCGGCCAATCTCCCCACCCTTCTCCACGGCGATCGGTCGGGCGTACGTGTGGCTCGAGGCCGCCCGGCCGTCGTGGGTCACCACCGAGTCGTAGGCGGCGCAGATGCGCGCCACGCAGGTCGCCCCGACCGCGATGTAGGCCAGCTTCCCGGCCGGCGTGTCGAGCCACGTCACCAGGCGCTCGTTCAGTGAGAAGACCGCGTCCTTCAGCCGCACCGAAGGGCCGTTCACCGGCCAGAACTGACCCGGGAGGTACTGGTAGCCCGTCACCGCGCCGCTGATGGGCGCATGGAACCGGTGGTAGTCCCTCGGCGAGAGGTACAGGGTGATGAAGCTGCCCCCCTCGAAGTCGAGCGCCCGCCGCCCCTCACCCAGGAGCTTGTCGAGCGGGAAGGTGATGCCCTTGGCCTGCAGACACTGGCCTTCCTCCACCTGACCCTTCTGCGAGACGTGGGCGTCGACCGGGCTCACCACGACGTCGGCACCCGCATCGACGGCTCGCGCGCCTTCCTTCAGCTTGCGAGAGAAGAACTCGGCGAAGGTCGAGTAGCCCTCGATGCCTGCCTCGGACTCCTCCATCGCGACCCGGTATCGCTGGGCGAAGATCCTCATCGCCGCCTGGTGGACTCTGGGCGGCAGCGGCGCCCGCGTCGCCAGGCCCGCGGCCGTCGACAGCGCCGCCTTCGGGACGAGCCGCATCAACGTCATGAAGGCGCGATCGCTGAGGGCGCTCATTGTGCGTCCGCCCCGCCGCCAGTCGGCATGCCCATCACGTAAGGACTTGGGGGCGGCTCGATCCGAGGAGGGGCAGCGGCGCGACCGGCGTCGACGAAGGTGACGACGCGCTGCTCGGTGCGCTCCGCGGCGAGCCGACCCTCACGGAAGAGGTAGAAGTGCCGGGTCTCTTCGTCGGGGATCCCGTACTTGACGATGCAGGTGGGGGTCTTGATGACCTCGAACGCCGTCATTCGCCCCTGGCCGGGAACCTCCTTCTCGCCAGCACCCTCCATGCAAACCCCGAAGCGCTGCTGGAACTCGGCCAGCGTCATGTTCCCCCAGGGCATGGACGGCCCGGCGTCGGGAACCTCGGGGGCCTCGACCCGTGGAGCCGGAGCCGGAGACGGTGCGAGATCATCTCGGGACGGACGCGGGGCTTGAGTGGCCGCCTGGGCTCGTTCGGCCTCGAGCCTCTTCTGGAAGAACTCGTGGCGATCGGCCTCGATCTTCTCGAGGAGCGCTCGGGCCTTCGGTCCCTCCACGGTGTCAGTGGGGATCACCTTCAACGCGGCGAGGACCGACGTCATCTCGTCCGACATGAGCCCCTCGTCCCCGTCGCGGGCGATGAGAATGGTGGCCCGTGACTCGAGCTCGTAGAACTCATGGGCAGACTTCTTTCGACAGCCACCCAGAGCCAGGGCAGTGACGACAACGACGACGGTCACGGGCGCGCGCATGGCCGCACTGTCCCAACGAGTCGGGGGCCTTCGCAAGCTTTTCACACGCCCAGGAACAGCCGCTTGCCGAAGTTGAGCGCCAGATCGGCATCGAAGATGCGCTGGGCTGACGCCTGAATGTCGTACTCGACTCTGACGTAGTCGACGGTGCGGGTCAGCATGTCGTAGATGACGAAGCAGGCCCGGTTGTCGTAGTCGCGGGGTTGGCCCACGGACCCAACAGAGATGATGTACTTGTAGCCCTTGCGGACGCCGAACTTCTGAGACACGACGTCGTTGACCTCGCCGTTGCCCAGCGCGAAGGCCTTGCAGAGGTGGCTGTGCCCGATGAACGTCACCTCGGGGAGGTCCGAGGTGAACGGGGTCAGCTCGCGGGCCTGCTCGATGGCGAAGATGTACTCGTAGGCGCGAGGCTCTATCGGCGAGCCGTGCGAGAAGCCGATATCGCCGATGCGGTAGGTGAAGGGCAGGCTCCGAAGCCAGGCGTGGTTCTCTTCGCTCACCATCGAGGCGGACCAGTCGAGCGCGTGGCGGGCCGCATCGTAGTAGAAGGAGTAGTCCATCCGTCCGGACACGGCGGCGTCGTGGTTCCCGAGCAGCGTCACCTCGGCGTTCGTCCGCACCACGTCGCAGCAGGCGTTGGGCGAGGCTCCATAGCCCACCACGTCACCCAGCGAGACCACTCGATCGATCTTCGATTTGTCGATGACCCGCATCACCTCGGTGAGTGCTTCGATGTTGCTGTGGATGTCGGAGATGATGGCGATCCGCACTGCGGTCTCCCTATGCGCCTCGTGTCCGGTCGTCAATTCCTCTCACCTAGGCCTCCATGATGCGCCGGATCGCCGCTCGGGCCACCTCATCGATGCCCTCGAAGCTGAGCCCCATGCCCGGGGGGCCCCCCTGCCCCTCGACCCGCGCCCACCGCACCTCGGCGAATGCCTTGATCCCGTCCTCGTCGCCGAAGCGCAGAGTCGCCTTCGCGCCTCGCTCGAGCGGGGTGCTGGTCCTCAAGAAGAGCCCCCCCTCACTCAGGTTGCCGATCCGCGCGTAGACGGCCACGTTGTCCGACTCGCACCAACACCGGAGGCGGCAAGGCACTCGGTCGTATTTCCGGCTGTCCGACACCGCTGCCTCCCGAGGCGCAGTCTCCCGAGTGCGCTGAACAACGCTAATGCCGAGGTCGGTTCAAGGCGAGCGCTCGGCGCCGAGGAGACGCCAGGCGCGGAGTGGGCGCGGAATTCGCCGACATCAGCGTACACCGACTCTCGGACTCAGAAGATCCGGTTGTTGAAGTCGTAGATCTTCTCGACAGCGATCTGCCGATAGCGCTCGAGCTTGAGGGCGCGCTGGGCGCAATCGGCGACGAAGGCAGCCTCGTCGGCGGAGGCTCCGCGGAGCCGGCGAGCCTGACTCTTGATGAGCTTCGCCACCTGGTGAGCGTGAAAGCACCACGCCCAGGAGAAGACCCAGGTCCCCCCAAAGGGAATGAGCCGACACTCCAGCACGTCGCCCTCGCGGAGGCCGACGACCTGACGGCGCTCGGACACCACGAAGTCAAGGCGGCTGAACAGGCCCCGCAGCCGAACCGAGCCCGAGGAGAGCTTCTTCACCTCGAAGAGCCCGTGAACGGTCTCGGCGAAAGCACGCCAGGCAGTGGCTCGCTCCGGCGTCTCGTGTTTGAGCGCCTCGTGGTAGCGCGCTCTCGCCGGAGTGACGCCCAGGTGGGGTGCCACCCGGTCGCAGACGTAGTGTTCGAGGAACGCGGTCATCCGCATCTCGAGGACTCGGTCGTCGTCGAACACCTCACCGTTTCGCCGGAAGTACTCCTTGCGCGCGAGCAGGAGGTCGCCCTTACTCGACTCCGGGGTCGCCCAGGTGGTCAGCTCCTCGAGCCACGGTTGGGCTGAGCCGCTCATGCGCGGTGGTGGCGGGCTTCCATCAGCTCGGCGAAACGACCAAAGAGTGGGCGAGCGTCGTGCGGCCCAGGGGACGCCTCGGGGTGGTATTGCACGCTGAACGCCTGTGCGTCGGGCACTGACAAGCCCTCGACCGTCTGATCATTCAGGTTAAGATGCGTGACGACCGCCCGCTTGGCGAGGCTCTGAGCGTCGACCGCGAAGCCATGATTCTGGGCGGTGATGTCGACCTTGCCGGTGGTGAGATCCTTCACCGGCTGGTTGGCTCCCCGGTGCCCGAACTTCATCTTGAAGGTCCGCGCGCCGAGGGCCAAGGCGAGGATCTGATGGCCCAGGCAAATGCCGAAGACGGGCACCTTCCCGAGCAGCGCCCCCACCACGCGGTCGGCCCCCTTCACCGCCGCTGGATCCCCTGGCCCGTTGGTCAAGAAGACGCCGTCCGGGCGGCGCGAGAGGATCTCCTCAGCCGAAGTGCCGGCCGGGACGACGGTGACGTGGCACCCGACGTCGACCAGGAACTGAAGCATCGCCTTCTTGAGGCCGTAGTCGATGGCCACCACCTTGAAACGGAGCACCGGCGACGACACGGCTCCCTTTCGCGAGCCCAGGGTGTCGGGCGTCGGCGTCACCCACTCGTACGTCTGGGTGGTGGAGATGCCGGTCGCGAGGTCGAGGCCTTCCATCCCCGGAGCGGCCCGAGCTCGCTCGATGAGGGCCGTCGGCGTCACCCGCTCCGTGGAGATCACCCCCATCTGCGACCCGTGGACTCTCAGGTGCCGGACCAAGCGCCGGGTGTCGAGCCCCTCGATGCCCGTCACCGACCACCGCTTCAAGTACTCGTCGAGCGAGCTCTCGGCCCGCCAGCTCGACGGAGGTGAGAGCTCCTTGACGACCATGCCGACCGCGTGGGGTCGGGCCGATTCCTCGTCGGCAGCGTTGGCGCCGACATTCCCCATGTGAGGGTAGGCCATGGTGACGATCTGCCCGACGTACGAGG
>PMBV01000157.1 GCA_003153055.1 Myxococcales bacterium | reverse complement strand
GACGACGAAGGCCACCACCGAGCCGCTCACGGCCGCGACGAAGAGCCGGGCCCCAGGTTTCGGTCGACTGTCACCCTGCCCCAGAAAGCGCAGGAGATCGATCACCGGGAACACCTCACCGCGTTGCCCGACGACGCCGAGGACGAAGGCCGGGGCCCGGGGCAGCGGCGTCACCAGCCCCATGCGCGTCACCTCGCGCACGTGCTCCGAGCGAACCCCCATGGCCAGCCCGCCCACCCGAAAGACGAAGTACTCCGTCTCGGGCCGGGGCATCGGAGGCCGGCGTTCGATCGGCGCTCGCTTCAGCGCCCGCGTGAGAGGTGTCTCGTCCAAGGCGAGTGAGTATTGAAACCGGTCGCCCGGCCGGTCAAGAACACCGAGGGTGGACGTCTTTCTGCTACAACCCGCCCCATGTCCGCGCGCGTCCTCGTCATCGACGACAGCCTGGTGACGGTGCAGCTCATCACCGGGGCCCTGTCGGCGGTTGGCATCGGCACCGACTCGGCGACCGACCTGGCCTCTCTCGATCGAGCCCTGAGCTCGAACCGCTACGAGCTGATGCTGGTCGACGTCAACATGCCCGAGNNGACGTGAACATGCCCGAGATGTACGGCGACGACGTGGTCGAGTTCCTCCGGGCCCAGCGGCAGCTAACCACCCGCCTCTACCTCTACTCGGACCTCTCCGAGACCGAGCTCACCCAGAAGGCCAAGGCCTCGGGCGCCGATGGGTTCATCACCAAGGCCAGTGGCCTCGACGCTGCCGTGGCCGTCGTGCGAGACGCCCTCTCTTTGCTGGGGCCCAGGCGCCGGGTGCTGCTGGTCGAGGCCCAGCCTGATGCCCTGAGCGCCGAGCTGTCACAGAAGGGCCTCGAGGTCTTCACCGCGGCCTCCTCGGAGGACGCCACCAAGGTGATCCTGCGAAAGAAGACCCGGCCTGACCTGGTGCTGCTCGATCGCCAGGCGCCGGGTGCCGAGGAGCTCGTCCGGTTCGTCAAGACCAACTCTCTGTTCGCTCACATTCGGGTCGTGCTCTTCACCACCGACGCCGAGGTCGAGCCATTGCCCGGAGCCGAGGCCTGCTTGGCCCGCGACGCAACGCTGGCCGGGCGCGTCTTCGAGCTTCTCAGCGCGTAAGACCGTTTTCCATCGCTGTCACCTGTTGAGGGCGACTGTCTTGTTTTTGGACAGCACCTAAGACCCAGAAACCACTTGAGTCTTTGCCGTTGAGCGGTGCCCGGAGGCGCACATGTAAACACATGGTACAATGACCATGTCCTCTTTCAAGGCGCTTAGGCAGCTGACCTGGTTGGCGCGGAGATTGGAATGCAGTGGAGCTACATTGGAGAGGTTGGCGTTGGGCCAGCCTCGGACGGGGCTCCGACTTTCCCCCTTTAGTCGGAGCCCCGTTTCTTTTTCTGGTGACTGCGTTCGCCGAGGCCTCGGGCGAAGTTCCCGATGACGAGCCAGGGCGCCTGTTTCTTGAGCTGCTGGAGCATGGCGGGAATGCCGATGGGCGCTCCACCAGCGCCGCGGCCGGCCCCAAGCTCGATGTACTGCAGGGGGTCGATGGCCAATGGGCGAGTCTGGAGCTGGTCGATCCGGTAGCGTCGCACCAGACGCACCAAGGCTTCGACCTCGCCCGTGCGATCGCTGACACCGGGAAACAGGAGCAGGTTCAACGCGATGAAGGCATGGCGGCGGCGGGCCATGGCGATGGAGCGCTCCACGTCGTCCCAGGCGTACTGACGGGGCCGGTAATAGGCCGCGTAGAGATCGGGCACCGCCGAGTTGAGCGAGAAGCGCACCGCGTCGAGCCCGGCGTCGAGCAGGGCCTCGAGGCCGACGGTGAGGCTCCCGTTGGTGTTGATATTGATGCTCCCGCGCGGGGTCGCGGCGCGCACGAGGCGCACGGCCTGGGCCAGCACCTTCCACCGGGTCAGCGGCTCGCCTTCACAGCCCTGACCAAAGGAGATCATCGTACGGCCACTCGCCCGGCCGAGATGCCAGGCGCCGACGGCGGCGATCTCCTCGGCGGTGGGGCCGGCGTCGATGCGCTCGTGAGACGCCGGAGGCCCGCCCTTGGGCTGGCTCGAGATACACCCCACGCAGCGCGCGTTGCACATCACCGACGACGGAACACCGCCCTCGTCGCGGCCGTAGAAGACGTTCTGGCTGGTGAAGCACCGGTAGCTCAGCGCACAGGTCTTGAGCTGACGGAGGACCGCGTTCTCGGGGAACCGAGCCAGGGCCGCTGCCACCAGCCGAGGCAACTCCGGCGTGTTGAAATGCACGGGGGTCCAATGCGAGCGCCGATCGGTCCACTGCGCCCACACCACGGGCCCCTGATCGCTCCAGGCCGCGGCGGTGTACGCCCACTGGGGCAAGACCGGCCCGGCGTGCTTCACCTCTCCCGGGAGGTAGGTGCGGGTGAACCCAGGAGGCAACACCGCCCCGACCGCCTGGGGCACGAACCGTCGCCCGTCGAGCTCGAACTCCTCCACCAGCACCAGCGCCCCGCTCTTCGGGTCGACGCCGATCGGCAGGCGACCGGGCAACTGCGCCAGCCGGGCCCCCTCGGGCAGGGGAATGGGCCGGCCAGGAGCGGGGAGGACCTCGTCATCGGATCGAACGGTGGCGAGCAGCCAGGGGTGTTCCACCACGCGTCCCCGTTCATCGGCCAACAAGAGCTTGAAGCCAGGCATCGAGCGCACGCATACCCTCAAACCCTGCGTCTCGGCAAAGGTCCGGGTTCAAGGCGGGCCGTCCTCCGCCGGTCAGGGCTCTTCGGCCACCGCCGGGAGCTCGCACTCGAAGACGGTGCCGTCGCTGCCGGTGGTGAAGCGCAGGGTGCCGCCCATGCCCTCGATGAGATCGCGGCAGATGTAGAGGCCGAGGCCGGTGCCCTTGCCGGGATCCTTGGTGGTGAAGAACGCGTCGAACATGCGCCGCTGCACCTCGGGGGGTATGCCCGTGCCCAGGTCGCGCACCGAGAAATGCGCCGTGCGCTCGGTGCCCCAGGCCCTGATGCGAAGGCGGCGGGCCTTGCGCTCCGTGCCGCTCATGGCATCAAGGCCGTTCTGGAGCAGGTTCAGCACCACCTGACCGACGGCCGAAGGCGAGCCCATCACCTCGGGCACCGCCTCGACCTCGAAGTCGATCTCGCACTCGGCCTTCTTCGCGCCGCGGAAGATCGTCACCGCCTCGCCGACCGCCTTCCCCGGGTCGAAGCGAATCTTCTCTTGGGTCTTGCGGGCCGTGCCCTTGAGCGCCTGCACGATGGTCTCGATGCGCGACACGCCCTCGAGCGACTCGGTGACGATCTCGTCGACCTCGGCCACCTCGTTCTTGGCCATCAACTCCGCCGCGTCGGCCTTGAGGGTGTTCAGGTTGCTCTTGAGAAAGGCGAGGGGGTTGTTGATCTCGTGCGCCACCCCAGCCACCAGCTGGCCGATGGTCGCCAGGCGATCTCGCTGGGCTGCCACTTCTCGAGCCCGGGCCGCTTCGGCCTCCAGTGTCACCAGATCCTGCAGGGCGCCGATGGCATCGGCCAGGGCCTGGAGCACCCGCAGCACCCCTTCGCTCAAGGTCTCCTCGGCCGCCGAGACGTACAAGACGCCGCTCGACCCGCGCCGGCCGATGGACATCAGCAGGGCCGAGCTCCCGCTCGGAGCCGAGAAGGGCAGCCCGGTGGCGACGTCACCGACATCGGGAACATGGAGGGGCTTGGTCTGCGCCAACGCTGCCGCCAGCAGCGATCGCGACGGATCGTTGGCGATCGGCTCCAAGAGGCCTGGCTCTGCCTCACTCACGCCAGCCGAGGCCGTGCAGGTGAACTGCTCGCCCCGTTGATCGAGCTCGAAAAACGCCAAATGCAGCACCGACACCGACGCGTGCACCGTCGAGAGCGCCCGTTGGACCGCGTCACGCCGAGACGCGCTGGACGCGATGGCCTTGAGCACCTCGCGCAACACCGACGCCTCGTTGCGGGCCCGCTCAAGCTTCTGTCGGTCGAGCACCACCAAGAAGACGTGGGGCGTGCGGTCAGGCGAGACCGCGATCGACAAGCGCTCCGAGCCCGAGAGCTCGCAGAAGGCCTGCACACACCCACCTGTATCGCTCGCGCTCGTGTGCAGCCGGGCAATGGCCAGCTCGAGCTTGGGCCCCAGGGAGCTGGTCAGGAAGACCTCGGCCGGCAGGTTCCAGTCGATGGCGTGCCCATTCCGGTCGAGCCACATCAGCCCCACCGGAAGAGAATCGACCAGCGTGCGGAAACCCTGATCCGTGTCCACCGAACGGGGTGCCGGCCGTGCGATCACCATTCCCACCTGGCGTGCGGCGTGCAAACCGTTGGCCCACTCATGGCACACGGAAGTTCGCCCTGAGCCCCTCGCGATGTTGCGGTGTTGTCCGCTGCCCACCCCGCCCTCCCACCTCTCGTTCAAAGTTCCTGGGTGGGTGAACCGACGAACCGCGGTGTCCACTCGACCCCTTGATCGAACGCCTTGATCCCAAAGGCTGTAGCAGTCGCATCACCATGGTCGGGGGCTTCGATGACTCCCGGTCAACCCCGTGGCGCGTCACGTCAATGACTCGGAATCGTTGGTTTTCTGGCGCTGGCAAGCGGGTTGCTCTGCACGCTGATGGATTAACGACGTCACCTTGCAGCTCGCACTCAAAGAGAACCCATGAATCTCGCTATTCCAACAGTCGAGCCACTCACCTCGCCCTCGCTGGTCCATGCCCCCGACTCGCCCTTGGTGGATCTCCTCAGGGCGGTCGCGCGCATCGCCCCGACGGACTCGACGGTGCTGCTCACCGGCGAGACGGGAACGGGCAAGGAGGTCTTCGCCCGCCATATTCACGAGCACAGCCTCAGGGGGCGCCGCCACTTCGTTCCGGTGAACTGCGGGGCGATTCCCGAGTCGCTGCTCGAGAGCGAGCTGTTCGGCCATGTGCGAGGGGCCTTCACCGGTGCCATCGCCTCGCGAAAGGGTCGAGTGGCGATGGCCGATGGGGGCACGCTGTTCCTCGACGAGATCGGCGAGCTGCCGCTGGCGTTGCAGGTCAAGATCCTCAGGCTGCTGCAGGAGCGCACCTACGAGCCCGTGGGCAGCGCCGAGAGCGTCACGGCGAACTTCCGCCTCATCGCCGCCACCAACCGCAACCTCGCCGCCGAGGTCGAGGCAGGGCGCTTCCGCCGCGACCTCTACTACCGGCTGATGGTGTGCCCACTCGAGCTGCCGCCGCTGCGGGTGCGGCGAGGCGACATCCTCAGGCTGTTTCACCATTTCTGGGCCCAGAAGGGAGAGACCCGCCCGCTCGAGGCCGCCGCGATTCGCGCCCTCGAGCTGCACTCCTGGCCGGGCAACGTTCGAGAGCTCGAGAACCTGGTGGAGCGCGTCTCGGTGTGCACCGAAGGGGCGATCATTCGCCTGAGCGATCTGCCCACCCACGTGCGCCAGACCGCGGCGATGAACGCCACCGAGACGAGTGGGCCGACGCTCTCGCTGGTGCCCCCCCCGCCGCCGTCGCCCGCGCTGGGTGGCCTGGAAGCGGCCAGCGTCCTTCCGGCGCCCGCGCCCATGGGAGAGATGCCCCGCGGCTTCGAACCCCTGCCGAGCCAGGGCCCGGAGCTCCAGCGGCCGGTGCCTACCCCCGAGGAGCTCACCCACCGGGCCCAGCACCCTCAGTTCCCCATCGACTTGCCGGGGCTCTTGCGCAGCCTGGAGGACGCCTACATCACGGCGGCGCTGGACCAGGCGGGGGGCAACCGCAAAGCCGCGGCGGACCTCCTCGGGCTCCAGCGCACCACGCTGGTCGAGAAACTCCGCCGCCGCCAGCGCGACTCGCAGGCCGCGTGAGGCGCCGGGGGCCTCGATGTTCACCTTGGGCCTCATCGCCTCCGTCCTCGGGTCGGCTCCCACGGGCTTCACGGCGGCCGCCGAGCGGCTGCTCCTCGCCCGCACCAACGGCAAGCCCGCCACCGTGCTCGTCGAGCCCATCAAGCGACAGCTGGTGCTCGTCAACGCCAAGCCCAAGGGCGCCTTGGGCAGTGCCCTGTGCCCGCAGATCGAGAGTCAGGGCGATCGCACGGTGTTGCGGTGTACCACCCGACAGCTGTGGGCCGAGGTGAGCGACGGCGACGGAGGGCTCGCCCTCGACATTCGCCTCTTGAAGGGGCTCCCCTGGGAGGGAGAGCTGGCACTCCCGATGCGCGCCTGGCCCATTCGCGCCTACGGCATTCCCGACGAGTGCCCCGGCCGCCTCGACGCGACCAAGGGCCAGTGCGAGCTCGAGCTCGGAACCATCGAGGAGGCCGAGCGGCTGTTCAAGAAGGCCCGCTCGGGCCCGGACGCCAACTTCGCCTACCTCCGCCTCGCCGAGCTGGCGCTGTCGCGGGGTCAGGCCGAGGAGGCGATCCACCTGTTCGCCTTCGTCCCACCGGTGGGGCCCATCGGCCGCCTGGCCAGAGCCAAGCTCTGCGATCTCACTGGCTCCTGCCTCTCCGAGGCGGCCTCGGCCAGCGCCGGAGACACGCTGGGCATCGAGGAGCCGATCAAGGGCGAGCTGGGTCTGGTCACCTGGCGTCGCGAGGTGCTCATGGGGCGAGAGGCCAAGGCCATGGCGCCCTTCGTCGAGGCGCTCCAGCAGAGCCCTGAGCTCTGCCGCGACGCCGTGGGACTGTGCCAGCAGATGCTCATCGCTGGCCTGACGTGCCCCGATGAGCACGCCCGCGCCTCGGCGCTGGGTGGCTGGCTGGTTCAAGCCGTGCGCCACGGAGCCCACGAGCTCGAGCTGGCTCGGGCCGCCTCCCGTGCCGCGCGGGATCTCGGCGCGCCCAGCTTCGCCGCCGCCGTGCTGGCGTCGACCTCCGCGCTGGTCCCACCCGGTGAGCTCAGTCCCCACCTCCTCGGCGCCGTCGAGCTCTACCTCGAGGGCCGTGACCCAATCCGCGCCGAGGCCATCTTCGACTACGCCGAGAGCCGCCTCGGCGTGGGCGTCACGTCGAAGGGCCAGTGGAGCCTGGTGCGCCGCGCGCTGAAGGGGCTCCGCGTCGAGCCCACGAGCGAGACTCCCGTGAGCTCGGTACCCGTCGAGCTGCTGGAGACCAACGTCGGGCTCGCCCGGGAGCTGGCCCGGGCCGCCTCCGCGCGAAGCCGAGCGCAGGAGCCTTCCCATGAATGAGCTCATCGCCTCGAGCGCCGCCATGCGCGAGCTGCTCGGCGCGGCCCTCGACGTCGCGCCCACCCCGACCACCGTCTTGATCACCGGTGAGAGCGGAGCCGGCAAGGAGGTCGTCGCGCGCTTCATTCACTCGATGTCGCCCCGCGCCGCGCTGCCCTTCACCGTGGTCCCCTCCATCACCTTCGAGGCCGCGGCGGTCGACCAGGCGCTCCAGCACCGGGGCACGGTGCTCATCGACGAGCTCAGCGCCCTCACCCACGACGCTCAGGCCAAGCTCCTCGCCCTCCTCGAGGCCCCCCACTCGAGCCGCGTCATCGCCACGTCGAACCGCGCCCCCTCCGCCCTTCTCGACCGGGGCGCCCTACGCTCCGACCTCTACTACCGCCTCGACGTCTACCCGCTCCACGTTCCCGCGCTGCGGGAGCGCAGAGAGGACCTCGCCCAGCTCGCCGACAAGCTGCTGACGCGCATCGCCGCTGGGTTGGGGAGGACCCCCTTCCGCCTCACTGGGGCTGCGCTGGCCGCCCTCGAGGGCTTCGACTGGCCGGGAAATGTGCGCGAGCTGGCCAATGTGCTGGAGCGGTCGGCGATTCGCGCCAAGGGGCCCTTGCTCGACGCGGCCGATCTCCCCATCGAGCCCCGGCGCAACTCCCCGTCTCCCTTCCCGGAGCACCTGCCGCTCGACCTCGAGCACCTCGAGCGCCTCGCCATCGGAGAAGCGCTCCGCCGCACCGGTGGGAATCGCACCCACGCAGCCCGGCTGCTCAACATCGGTGTGCGCACCCTGCGTCAAAAACTCAACGGCCCGTCGCGTGCAAGCGTCATGGATGAGGCGCCAGCGCCTCTGGGAGACGTGCCATGAAGCTCTTCGACACGACGCTGAAGAAACTTGAGTCATCGCTCGACGTGAGGCTCGAGCGGCAGAACGTGCTCGCCGGCAACCTCGCCAACGTCGACACCCCGGGGTACCTCCCCCGAGAGCTCGACTTCGAGGCCGCCATGGCCGCGGCGCAGGCACCGGCCAACCCGGCGACGCCGACGGCGCCCTCCGCGGCCCCGTTCGAAGGGCACCTCTCGGTGGGCTCGAGCGGCCCCATGGCCTCCGCGCCGAGTGCGCAGATCAAGGTGGTCGAGGGGACCAAAGGTGGGCTCGACGGCAACGGGGTGGACCTCGACAAGACGATGGTCGAGCTGTCGCGCAACGCGCTGCTCTACGGCGCGGCGGCCAAGGCCACCAGCAAGAAGCTGGCGATCCTCCGCTACGTGGCCACCGACGGCGTGGGCTGAAAGGACCGAAGCCATGGCTGACTTTCTCACCGCACTCACCATCAGTGGCTCGGGGCTCTCGGCGCAGCGAACCCGCGTGACGCTGGCGGCCTCCAACCTCGCCAACGCCGAGTCGACCCGTGGCCCTGACGGCCAGCCCTACCGCCGCAGAGACCCGGTGCTGGCGGCCAAGAGCTTCGAGGGCAACCTGGTCGAGGCCTCGGCACAGGCAGGTGACCCGTCGGTCGCCACCGGCGTCGAGGTCGCCAAGATCGTCGAGGATCCAACCCAGGGCCGGCGCGTCTACCTCCCGGGCCACCCAGACGCCGACCCCGACGGCTTCGTCACCTTTCCCAACGTGAACCCGGTGAACGAGACGGTGAACCTGATGACGGCCTCCCGTGGCTACGAGGCCAACGCCACCGCGGTCGACACCTTGAAGAGCATGGCCCAGCGGGCCCTGGACATCGCGAGGTAGCCCATGCTGAAGCCCGTCACCGTCAACACCGTCGAGCTGCCCACGCAGGCGCCGGCCCGCATCGACAAGGCCCAAGCGCCCACGGGCGAGGCCTTCACCGACACGCTGAAGACCGCGGTGGCGAAGATCGATGAGATTCAGGTGGCGTCCGACGTCGAGGCGTCGAAGCTGGCGGGCGGCGAAGGCAACCTCCACGAGACCATGCTGGCCCTCGAGAAGGCCGACGTGGCCATGAAGGTCGCGCTCAAGGTCCGCAACAAGGTGATCGACGCCTACAACGAAGTCATGAGGATGTCGGTCTAGCGCCATGGAGACGCTCCTCAAGCAGCTCAAGGAGCTGCCCTCCCGGTTCCAGGCGCTGCCCGGCGGAGTACGGGCGGCATTGCTCGCTGGCGTGGTGGTGGCGGTGGTGGTGGCGGCCGCGGTGGGCGTCATGGCCAAGGGCGGCGAGTACCAGTACGCCTTCACCAACCTCACCCAAGAAGACTCCACCGAGGCGACGGGGCTGCTGAAGAACGCGGGCATCCCCTTCCGCGTCGAGGCTGGCGGCTCGGCCCTGGCCGTGCCCGCCGACAAGGTCTACGACGCCCGCATCACCCTCGCCACCGCCGGGCTGCCTCGGGGCAGTGGCGTCGGCTTCGAGCTGTTCGACAGGGGTGACCTCGGCGTCAGCGAGTTCACCCAGCGGGTCAACCTGCGCCGCGCCATCGAGGGCGAGCTGGCCCGCACCATCGGCAACTTCTCGGGCGTTCGAAGCGCGCGGGTCAGCGTCTCGTTGGGCGAGCACGGGCTGTACCGAGAAGAAGACAAGAAGCCCTCGGCCTCGGTGGTGGCGATGCTCCAGCCGGGGCGGGTCCTCGGAGAGCGTGAGCTCGCCGGCATTCGCCACCTGGTGTCGTCGGCGGTGCCCGGGCTCTCACCGGACCTCGTCACCGTGCTCGACGGCCACGGCTCGGTGCTGTCGGAGGACTCGGCGTGGGACTCGGCGGAGGCTTCTTACCAGCGCAAGCTCGAGCGGGAGTTCGAGCAGCGCATCGTCTCGTTGCTCGAGCCGGTGGTGGGTCAAGGGGCGGTCATCGCCCGGGTGACGGCGTCGGTCGATCTCTCCACGCTGAGCCAGAACACCGAGGTGTTCGACCCCGATCAGGTCGCCTTGAGGAGCGAGCGCAAGGTGACCCAGAGCTCGGCGAACCAGACGAGCCAACCAGCGGGAGTGGCCGGGGCCCAGGCGAACATTCCCCTGGCGCCGCAGCCGGCCCAAGCGGGCCCGTCGAGCCAGGGCAACTCCGCCAACAACGACGAGGTGAAGAACTTCGAGATCTCCAAGACGACCACGCAGACGGTCGCTCGGCTCCCACGGCTCCAGAAGCTGTCGGTGGCGGTGGTGCTCGATGGCGTCGGCGGCAAGGCTCGACCGGCCGAGGAGATCACCCGCCTCTCTGAGCTGGCTCGCAAGGCCGTGGGCTACGACGAGGCCCGGGGCGACCAGTTCGAGATGACGAGCCAGGTCTTCGGGCGCTCGCCCGACGTGGCCGAAGCGCAGGCCCCCCAGAGGACGCCGGTGTGGCTCTACGCCGCCATCGGTGCGGGGCTCTTGGCAGCGCTCGGCGTGGCGGTGGCGCTCGGCCGACGAGGAAAGAAGGCGCAAGACCTGGTGCTCCAACCGGGCGCCACGGTGGCCTCGCTGGAAGCCAAGGCCAACGGCACCGCCGAGGGCGCCGCGCCGGGAACGCCGCTGCTGCCAGAGGAGGCCAAGCCACCGCTCCTCATCGACCCCATCGCCGATATCCGCGAGCGCGCCCGGGCGATGGTGCGCGCCGATCCAGACCGCGCGGTGCTGTTGATTCGCTCGTGGCTGGGACAAGACCTGGAAAAGGGAGTCGAACATGGCTGAGGCTGACAAGGCAGCCAACGCACCGGAGCTCCCCTGGATCGACAAACCCGGCCCCGGCGCCAAGCGAACGGCGGCGCTGCTCCTCGGGCTCGGGCAGGAGCTGGCGGCGGAGATCTTCAAGCAGATGACCGAGCTCGAGGTACGGCAGATCGCCCTGGGCGCCCGTGAGCTCAAGCGCTCGGCGAAAGAGACCATTCCCGACGCGCTCCAGCGGTTCTGTGAATCGATGCAGGAGGCCGGAGTCGACGCGCTGGGTGGCGACAGCATGCTGCGCAAGCTCGCCTCGGAGATCCTGGGCCCCGACGCCGTCAAGCGTACCTTCGACGCGACGCCTCCGAGCCATCAGCCCGAGGAGCTCCTGGGTGTGGTCGCGAGCGCCGACGCCGAGTCGCTGGCGATGGTGCTGGGCCGGGAGCAACCGCAGACCATCGCGCTGGTGCTGAGCTCGCTGACCGCCGAGCGGGCCGCGGCGGTGATGGATCGGCTGCCGCTGGTGATGCGGCCGCAGGTCGTCAAGCGCATGGCCGTGGTGGAAGCGGTGGCCCCCGAGGTGCTCCGAGAGGTGCGCATGGCGCTCACCTCCGAGCTGGGCGCGCTGGTGGCCGAGGGTATGAGGAAGGTCGATGGGCGAATCGCGGCCCTCGAGATCCTCAGGCGGAGCCCGGCGGCGCAGCAGGCCGAGATCCTCTCGGCCATCGAGAAGGACGAGCCCGGCCTCGCCCAGGATCTCCGCTCCAAGCTGTTCACCTTCGAGGACCTGGTGCGCCTGAGCGATCGCGATCTGCAGAACCTGATGAAGGATCTCGACATGAAGCAAGTGACGGTGGCCCTGAAGGGCGGCTCGCCAGAGGTCAAAGAGAAGTTCCTCAAGAACATGTCCAGCCGGGCCGCCGAGCTGCTCGAGGACGACTTGTCGGCGATGGGCCCGGTCAAGCTGTCGGAGGTGGAGTCGGCCCAGAGCGAGATCGCCAAGGTGGCGATCGAGGCAGCCGAGAAGGGGCGCATCACCATCGTCCGCGCCACCGACAAGATGGTCTAGGAGCTCCACGTGTCGACGAAGCGGCCGGTGTTTCTCGAAGGTGTCGCACCCTCCAGCAGCGCGCCCCGGCGATGCAGCGAGGTGCCTCCAGGGGCGCTGCGTCCCGTCGCCTGGGCGGCGGCCCCGGTGGAGCCCGGTGCGCCCCTGCCGATGCGCGTCTTGTCGGCGCCTCCCGCGGTTCGCCGAGCCGACCCACCGGCCCCACCGATGTCTCAGGCTCCCCCCCCCGGCTTCGAGCCGTTGACCTCGGCGAGCGCTCCCATGCCGCCGCCCATTCCCTCGCCGTTGCCTCCGCCGGCCCCAGAGCCGAGCAGCCAGGCACTCGGCCGCCTCGAGGCTGCCATCTCGACGCTTCGGTTGCAGGGCGAGCGCCTGGCCGAGCAGACCCGCTCCGATGCCCTCGAGGTAGGCCTGCTGGTGGCGAGGAAGATCCTCGAGCGGGAGATCAGCACCAACCTCGAGGCCATGTTCTCGCTCATCAAGTCGGCGGTGAAGCGCATCGGCGAAGCGCACGCCACGGTGGTGCGGGTCAGCCCGCGAGACTTCGACCGGCTCAAGCAGGCCGCCGACAGCGCCTTGAGCCTGGGGCCCATCGAGCTCAAAGCCGACGAGACCCTCGAGCCCGGTGACGTCATGGTGGACACCGAGCATCACACCATCGACGGCCGCCTGAAGACACGCCTGGAGGAGATCGGTCGGGCGCTCGACGACGAGGAAGGTTGAGATGAGCGGGCGCATCGACCTCGATCGGGTCCGGCGCTCGCTGGGCTCCATTGACCCGCTGGTCATTCAGGGTCGCATCGTGCGAGCGAGCGGCCTCATCATCGAGGCGTCGCTCCCCCGGGTTGCCCTCGGCACCGCGTGCGAGATCCGCGCCGAAGGGGGCCGCGTCGTCCAGGCCGAGGTGGTGGGCTTCAACGGGCCGACGGCGCTCTTGATGCCCCTGGGCGAGATGGAGGGCATCTGCGAGGGCTGCGCGGTGGTGCCTCGGGCCTCGGCCGGCGAGCTCCCGGTGGGCGACGCGCTCCTCGGGCGGGTGGTCGACGCGCGCATGGCGCCCATCGATGGTGGGCCTCCGGTGGTGCTCAAGGACCGGGTCCGGCTCTCGGCTCCACCGCCACCGGCGATGGCGAGGCGGCGCATTCAGAAGCCACTGGTGCTGGGCATTCGGTCGCTCGACGGGTGCCTGACGCTGGGAGAGGGCCAGCGCATCGGCGTGATGGCCGGCCCAGGCGTGGGCAAGAGTGTGCTGCTCGGCATGGTGGCCCGACACGCCAAGGCCGACATCATCGTGGTGGGGCTCATCGGAGAGCGCGGCCGCGAGGTTCGTGAATTCGTCGAGCGGGACCTCGGCAAGGAGGGGCTCAGACGATCGGTGGTCATCGTCGCCACGGGAGACGAGTCGCCCCTGGTGCGGGTGCGGGCCGGCATGGCGGCGACCGCGGTAGCCGAGTACTACCGGGCCCGAGGCAAGACGGTCATGTTGCTGCTCGACTCGCTGTCGCGCATCGCCATGGCGCAGCGGGAAATCGGGCTGGCTGCCGGAGAGCCCCCCACCTCGAAGGGCTACCCGCCCTCGGTGTTCGCCACCCTGCCCCGGTTGGTGGAGCGAGCGGGCAACGACGAGGGCACCGGCAGCATCACCGCCCTCTACACCGTGCTCGCCGAGGGAGACGACCTCGCCGACCCGGTCACCGACGCGGCCCGGGCGACGCTCGACGGGCACGTGGTGCTCTCTCGGAGGTTGGCCAACGCCGGCCACTTCCCCGCCGTCGACGTCTTGGCCTCGGTGAGTCGGTGCATGACCGATGTCGTCACCCCAGCCCATCGAGACCTGGCGTCGACGGTGCGCGAGCTGCTCGCCTCCTACCGCGACTCGGCCGATCTGATCGAGGTCGGCGCCTACCAGGCCGGCAGCAACCCCAAGGTCGACAAGGCGCTGGCTTGCATGAATCAGCTCAACGCCATGCTGCGCCAGGCGCCCACGGAGCACGCCTCCCTCGAGGAGACGCTCAACCGCATGCAGGCCGCGCTGACGCCGGCGCCGACCCAGCCGCGACGCCCCGGCGCGTGAGTCGGCACTTCTCGCCGATGGGTCAACCGCCGAAGCCAGGTGAAGCCGTGGCGCTTCCTCCCGTCAGCCCCGTGACGCGTCGCCAATGCACGCGCCCAAAGACGCTGATCTCCCTGGCACGGGACGTCGGCCCCGAAGATGCAATTCGTGGCCATGACGCCCTTTCTTCGGGGGAACTCGAGTGGTCACTCTCATCGCGCTCGTCTTGCTCGGCTCCGGACCTTCTGAGCCCACCGCGCCCACCCCGCCGATCGCGCCGGAGGTGAAGGGGCCAGCGGCGGCGACGCCCGCCCTCTCGGCGCCACCGCTCGAGCAGGCCAAGTCCACCGACGAGAAGAAGGAGCCCGAGAGCAAGGCCTCCACCGCCAAGTCGGCCAAGCCTGAGGTGCCCAACGAGAGCCCGCTCATTCCGCAGTCGCTCAGCAAGAAGGGGCTGTGCGGAGAGTTGACGAAGACTGGCAAGGAGCTCGCTCAGGCCAAGAAGAAGATCGAGGACGACCGCCGAGCTGTCGACGCGGAGCGTTTGGCGCTCGAGAAGCTCAAGACGGAGATCGCCGATTCGCGGATCCAACTGAGGGCGGAGACCGAGCGGCTGGAGGCCCTCTTGGCCAAGCGCGCCGAGAACCCCTCGGGAGAATCCGAGAAGCAGCCGACGGGAAACGAGCGGGCGCCCAGGCCGATGCCTCCCAGCCCCAAGCCGCAGGACTTCGACTCGCTGGCCAAGACGATGAAGTCGATGAAGCCAGAGGCCGCCGCCGC
Source organism: Myxococcales bacterium (assembly GCA_003153055.1). The sequence goes on along the minus strand of PMBV01000157.1, from coordinate 1,201 downwards.
CCTGCTGATGAAGACCGAGCCCGCGCTGGGTGCCGGGGTCCTGCGCCGGATGAAGCCTGCCGACGCCGGCTCCATTCTCGATCGCGTCAAGCCCGACTTCGCCGCCGAGCTCTTGTCACTCATGGCCACCATCCCCACCGCGCCGAGCAAGGGAGGCCGTCCGTGAAGGCGACCGTTGTCCAGGCCTTCGAGCCAGCCGCCGGGCTGCCGAGCACCAAGGTCCACGGCGGTGGGCTGGGAAGCCCGAAGTTCGAGGCTTCGCTCGGCGCCGCCCAGGCGTCCCTGAAACAGGCCAGCGGTCACCTCGGGGTGGCCAGCCCCAGGGAGGCCGACTCGGGTGAAGACGCTCCGATCAACTCTCTCTGGGCACCGGGGGACGCAGCCGGCAGAGCGGCGAGGAGTAAGGACACGGCTCCGGTCGCGGCCGGCCAGGCGGATCGCCTTGCGCGCCGAGCGATCGGCCCTTCCCCGCGCCGCGCTGGTGACACCTCCATGGTCGAGGCCTGGGCCCTCGGTGACAGGGCGGGACAGACCGAGCTTTCGAGGTCGACCACGACGAGCTCGGCGGGCAACCCGAGGCGAGGCGAGGCGACTTTCGAGGTGTCTGGCCCATCACCGCGCCCGACCAAGGAGCTCGGCGCTCCCAGGGAAGACGAGCGGGTCGAGCCGATCCGCGGTCACGTGGTGGCTGACCTCGCGCGTGCGTCGGCGGAGGGCGCTGCGAAGCTCCAGGGCGAGCCGGATCCGAGGTGGGCGAGTCTCGGCGCTGCCGCGGAAGCCGCGAGAGCCGCGCAGCTGGGCGTTCGATCACCCATCTCGCAGGGGAGCACCACGAGCGGGCGCGGTTCCGAGGGGCCGGCGAGCGAACCAACGTCCGCGCGAGACGCTCGGTCCGCGCTCAACCGGGCGAGCTTGGAGCGCGGGTACCCCGAATCAGGCCGAAGTGCCTCCGTGGTCGGGACTCGAACGTCGAGCGTCGGGCCCTCGACTGGCCAGCGTCTCGAGACAGGGCTCGGCGCCCGATCGCCCATCTCGCAGACCAACCTGGAGAAGGCCTTCGCGTCGAGCGTCGCGACCTCGACTGGCGAGCGTCTCGAGACAGGTCGCAACGCAACGGAGCTCGGCGCCCGATCGCCCATCTCCCAGACCAACCCGGAGAAGACCTTCGCATCGAACGTCGCGACCTCGACGGGCCAGCGCC
>PMBV01000269.1 GCA_003153055.1 Myxococcales bacterium | reverse complement strand
AGATAGAAGACGTTGCCGTAGCCGCCGGTCGCCAGCACCACCGCGTCGGCGCCCCAGGGCTCGATCTTCCCCGATACCATGTCGCGGGTGACGATGCCGCGGGCCTTGCCATCGACCAGAATCAGCTCGAGCATCTCGTGGCGCGAGAAGGAGCGCACCGCCTTGAGGCCGATCTGTCGCTCCAGGGCTTGGTAGGCACCCAAGAGGAGCTGCTGGCCGGTCTGACCGCGAGCGTAGAAGGTGCGCGAGACCTGGGCGCCGCCGAAGGAGCGGTTGTCGAGCAGGCCACCGTACTCCCGAGCGAAGGGCACGCCCTGCGCCACGCACTGGTCGATGATGCTCGAGCTGACCTCGGCCAGCCGATACACGTTCGACTCCCGGGCTCGCCACTCGCCACCCTTCACCGTGTCGTAGAACAGGCGGAACACCGAGTCGCCGTCGTTGGCGTAGTTCTTCGCCGCGTTGATGCCNNACGAGCTTCATCTCGAAGCGGTGCTTGCTCCACCGCTGCTCGATGGGACCGGAGGGGGTTTTCGCGTCGAGGATCATGGCTGGACGAATCCCAGGAGGACAGAGAGGGGAATGGAAGCGAAGAGCGCGCACAGCCCGTAGCCGACGACCAGGGCGGCGCCCTTGATCCACGGCGTCCACTGGCGGCCCCAGAGACCGAGGTGCTGGAACATGCTGTACAGACCGTGCGAGAGGTGGGCGGCGAGGAGGATCTGCCCGAGAACGTAGAAGCCGGCGATGACTGGCTGCTGGAAGCCCAGCACAAGCATCGAGTAGGCGTCCCACTCTCCCGAGGGCAGCGGCGCGGGCATCGGCCCGGTCACTCGCCAGGTGAAGTGCGCCAGGTGGTAGAGGAAGAAGGTCACCACCACCAGGCCCGACAGCATCATCGACTTGGCAGCCATGCGGGCAGGGGCCTTGTCACCGTAGGAGTAGGGAACCGGGCGCGCGCTCTGGTTGAGCAGGGCGGTCCGGGCCGCGGTGAAGATGTGCAACGGGAAACCGATGATGAGGCAGATGCGCACGAACCACAGCAACGCCGGCGTCTGGTGCAGCGCGCCCGCGTAGTGGTTGAAGGTCTCTCGGCCGAGGAAGACCGTCGCGTTGCCGGCGAGGTGGGCCATGATGAACAGCCACAGGCCCATGCCTGTGATCGCCATGACGATCTTCGACCCGACCGATCCCAGTGCGAACCTCGTGAGACTGCCAAAGAGCGGCTCGGCCGCATCGCGGGTTGCTTCTGACATCGCGTGGCTCCTCGGGGGTGGTTTACGGGGCGGTATGTAAACTTGTAGAGGCTCGAGGGCTACCGCGACGTGCGCACAACTCCGCCTGCCCCATAGCGAAATTCGTAGGACCATGAAGGGGTGGTGATGACTTCACGCGTCGTGGAGGGCGGCCACGGTGGTGTTGTTTGTGCGCGACAAGCCCCAGCAAAGCCACTACACGTGGAGGCTCTACGTAGCCCCCGACCCACAAGCGAGCCCGCATGAAAATCCACGAATATCAGGGGAAGCAGATCTTCAAGAAGTACGGGGTACCAGTGCCCCGAGGCATCGTGGCCAAGACGGCCGAGGAGGCCGAGCTTGCCGCGCAGCAGCTGGGCACCAAGGTCGTGGTGGTGAAGGCCCAGATCCATGCCGGTGGGCGTGGCAAGGGCGGCGGGGTCAAGCTCGCCAAGAGCCCGGCCGAGGCGAAGGCGCTCGCCTCGCAGATGCTGGGCATGATGCTGAAGACGGCCCAGACCGGCCCCGAAGGCCAGAAGGTCAGCACGCTCTACATCGAGGAAGGGCTCGACATCGAGAAGGAGTATTACCTCGGCGTCACGCTCGACCGCTCGCTCTCGCGCATCACCTTCATGGCCTCGACCGAAGGCGGCGTGGAGATCGAAGAGGTCGCCGCCAAGCACCCCGAGAAGATCCTCAAGGAGGCCGTCGACCCCGCGGTGGGCTTCCAGGCGTTCCAGGGCCGCAAGCTGGCCTTTGGGCTCGGGCTCACTGGCGACTCGGTGGGCAAGTTCGTCAAGTTCTGCCAGGGCCTCTACAACGCCTACGTCGAGACCGACGCCTCGCTGGCCGAGATCAACCCGCTGGTGCGCCTGAAGGACGGCAGCGTGGTGGCCCTCGACGCCAAGCTGAACTTCGATGACAACGCGCTGTACCGCCAGAAGGATGTGGTGGCGATGCGTGACCCGGCCGAGGAAGACCCTCGGGAGGCGCAGGCCAAGGAGCACGACCTGGCGTACATCGCCCTCGACGGCGACATCGGTTGCATGGTGAACGGCGCCGGGCTGGCCATGGCCACCATGGACACCATCAAGCTCGTCGGTGGGCAGCCGGCCAACTTCCTCGACGTCGGAGGTGGGGCCTCGAAGGAGAAGGTGACGGCGGCGTTCAAGCTCATCCTCGCTGATCCGTCGGTGAAGGCCGTGATGGTCAACATNNATCATGAAGTGCGACGTCATCGCCGAGGGCATCATCGCGGCCGCCAAGGAAGTGCACCTCGCCGTGCCCCTGGTGGTGCGCCTCGAGGGGACCAACGTCGAGCGCGGCAAGGAGCTCCTCAAGAGCTCGGGCCTCGCCATCATTCCCGCGGACAACCTGCGCCAGGCGGCCGAAAAGGCCGTCGCCGCCATCAAGCGCTGACACTTCGGAGATCCCCACATGAGCATCCTCATCGGCAAAGACACCAAGGTCGTGGTGCAAGGCATCACCGGGTCGGCGGGCTCGTTTCACGCCAAGCAGTGCCTCGACTACGGCACCCAGATCGTCGCCGGCG
>PMBV01000385.1 GCA_003153055.1 Myxococcales bacterium | reverse complement strand
ACGGGGGACGTGAACGGGGGACGGGGCCGGGTGCGCGTTCGGGTGCGTTCGCGCGTTCGGGGACGCGGACGCGTGCGGGAACGCCGACGGGCACGGTAGCCCGATAGCCGTCAAAGGCCCGCTGGGGCTTTCCCCACCAGCTTCGGCTCGAAGCTGCCACCTTCCCTTCTTCGTCCGATGCCCATTCCGACGGTTTCCGGCTCGACATGCGACTTGTCTCGAGGCTCGTAGCGAAGGTGCTCCGACATCTCGGACTCGAGCGCCTTGTTCACCAGCTCTCCGTGCTCTTGCCGTGCTTCGCCATGGGTGGTGCCGGGCGAAACACCGAATTCACGATACTCCCCCGTGTTTCCCCGAACGCGTCCGCGTCCCCGCACGCGCGAACGCACCCGAACGCGCACCCGGCCCCGTCCCCGGCCCCGTCTCCGCTCACCGTGCCCCGCTCACCGTGCCCCGTCCACCGTGCCCGTCCACCGTGCCCGTTCACCGTCAGCGTCCCTCGATGAAGCCCACCGCCGCGTCGAGCGCCCCCTGCGTGTGTCGACCGAAGGCGTGGCCGGCGCCCTCGATGACGTGCACCGACACCAGGGGGTTCAATCGGGCCACGCGGCGCACCACCGCCAATGGGCCCAGCTCGTCGCGATCGCCCTGCACCACCAACGTCGGGCACCGCACCCCGGCCAGCGCCGCCTCGTCGAGCGGCCTGAGCCGGCCCGGTGGCCGAAGCGGAAAGCCCAGCAGCACCAGCGCCTCCACGGGCCGACGAGCCGCGACCCGCGCGCACACTCGGCCCCCGAAGGAGCGCCCCACCAGCACCGCTGGGCCCTCGAGCCCGTCGAGGATTCCCTCGAGCCACTCGGTCTGCGCGGCCAGGTCGGGGGTCAGCCGGCCTCGGGGAACGGCATGGCGATGACACGAGTAGCCCAGGCGCGTGAGCCGCTGCGCGAGCGACACCAGCACCGGCTGCGCGGCCGTGCCCCCGTAGCCGGGCAACAGCACGACGTCACCGCCCACGCGTCGAGCTCACCAAGAGCGGGAGCGCGCCTCGCTGGTGCTCCCCGAAGTGAAACAGGAGCTGCTCGCGGAACAGCTTGAGCTCGTCCCATTCGATCTCCAGCTGGCCGTGCGCCACTGGGTCTCGCACCTTCTCCTTGCTCCACTGGACGAAGACGGCCAGGCGCTCGAAGAACGCGTCATCGAGGGTGAAGGCCTCTGACAGGAACGCCAGGAAGGGCTCGAGGTGAGACTCGTGCCGACGGGCCAGCGCCCGGGCCACCTCTCCCAGTGAAGGCGCGCGGGCTTCGAGCGCTCGGTCGAACGCCTCCACGATTCGATCGAAGTACTCCGCTCGACGACCGCGGCGCTCGCGGGTCGCCCCCGACAAGAACCGCTCCCGGCGATCGCCCTGGTCGAGCCATGCGTCGAACGGGCGGACGATCAGCTCGAGCAAGCTGCGCTCCAGCGCTCCCGAGAACAACACCGCCACGGCGGCCGCCGGCAGCTGGGTGTAGAGGGCCTGCTGGTACGTGCGCTCGGCCACCACGAAGAGCGGCCTGAGCGCCTCGGGGGCCGGGGCCTCGCCAAAGGCCTGCGCCAGGTTCTCAGTCGCCTTGGCCAAGGCGTCCCGCTCCTGGGCCTCGAGCTCCTCCCGGAGTCGCTGGCGGTGCTCCACCTTGGCCTTGGTCTTCTCGGCCTCGGCCTCCTGCTGGGCCAGGCGCACCGCCTCGGCAGCGCTCGCCTTGAGCTTCTCCAGCTCGGCCCTCAGCGCGTCGACCTCCGACTCGCGGGCCAAGAAGCGACGTCTCAGCGCGTCGGCCTCGGCTCTGGCGGTGCCGATGCGATCCTCCGCCGAGGCCTCCAGCGCATCCCTCCAGGCCACCCTCCGCCGGCTCATCTCCAGCGCCCGCTTGGCCTCGGGATCCTCGGGGTCGAGCTCGAGAGCGCGGCCCAAGTGCTCCACCGCCAGCTCGAAGTCTCCCCCGTCGGCCGCGAGGTGCCCGAGATCGACCCACACCGAGGCACCCAGCCGCAGCCCTGCTTCGGAACGCGCCGACGCGCTGGTGAGCACCTCGGCCGCCTCCGCCAGCCGACCGAGGAGCCGGAGCGCGCGCCCCTTGGTCGCCTCCGTCTCAAACTCCCAACCCGGTCCGCGCTCCCCGTCGGCACCCGCGGCCGCGGCGAGCCGATCGAGCGCCTTCTGGGGCTCCCGCCTCAGGTTGTCGACCTGCGCGAACAGGAGGAGATCCTCCGCCTTGGGCCCCTCGGCCATGCGCCGGCCAATGAGCCGGTCGGCGAGCTCGACCTCTCCCACCGACTGAGCCGCGTAGGCCATGTGCGCCAGCTGAGCGGGCTCGAGGAACCCCGCGGCGTCGATGGCCTTCCACCGCTCGATGGCCCCGGCCGCGTCGCCCATCAACAGCCGGGAGTCTGCCCGCACCGCCCGGGCCGCCCACATGAGTCCCGGTTCGGTCGCCTTGGCCTCGACTTCGGCGGCGAGGGCGTCGGCCTCGGCCAGCCCACCGCGGCGCGCCTTCACCAGCGCCAAGACCAGCTTCGCGTCGAGCCCGCCTCCCACCAGCAGGGCCTGAGCCAAGAGCCCCTCGGCCTCCTGGTTGCGCCCGGCCTTGAGGAGCGCCGCCGCCGAGTAGGTCAAAAGAGAGGGGTCTCGCTTCGTCTTCGCCCTCGCCCGGCCCAGGTACTCGAGCGCCCCCTCGACGTCCTCCAGTTCGAGGAGGAGCAGCCCCAGGCGCCCTTCGAGGTCGGCGTCGCGGGGGAAGCGCTCGAGTCCGCCCGTCAGCACGGCCCTGGCCTCCTCGCGCTGGCCGAGCTTCTTGAGCCCGTCACCCAGCAACGCGAAGCCGACGGGCGAATCGAGGGCCGAGTCGACCAGCTGGCGGCCCAACTCGACGACTTTGTCCCACTCCCGCCGCTCGAAGTGGAGCCGCGCCTGATCGACCAGCGCCGCCGCGCGCCGCTTGTTGAGGGGTGGGCTCACGGGGGGGTGCTGAAGAAATCCTTGGTGATGATCACCCGAGCCCTCGGTGGCTCCGCCGCCGGACTCCGAGCCTGGGCCACGGCCGTCGTGCCGAAGAGCGCCGCTTCGAGCTCCTCTCGCGTCTTGAGGTCCGCAGCGCTGTCTCCCAGCCGCTCTCGTGCCAGAGCCAGCAACTCTCGCAGCTTCATGCGCCCGGGCACAGGGGTTTCGATACCACTCGACTCCTTGAAGGACGAGTCGGTCATCATTGGCTCCGAGGGAACACTTCCCGCTGCGGGGGGGACAGCGACGTGCGATGATGAGCCCGGCCGTGAGCGACCTGCCGCGACTCCTGTTCTGTTGCTTCGACGTCGTGCCGGGACCGAGCGCCTCGTCGCGCCGGCTCACGGAATACGTCAAGGGTCTGTCGGAGCGTTTTCAAGTCGTGGTGCTGTCGGTGAAGACGCCGGATCATCCGCACATCGAGAAGTACCACGGCGCGCGTCTGTTGCGCGTGCCGGTCGGCGCTGGCGACCTCACGGCTCGGGCCGAGACCTTCGACCGGGCCGTGCGCCGGCAGCTCGAGAGCGAAGATTACGTGCTGGTGCACTTTTTCGATCCCTTCGGAGGCTATGCCCTGGCCGAGCGACGAGCCGAGCTGGGGTACAAGCTCATCTACGACGCCTGCGTCTTCCCGTCGATGGAGCTCCCCTTCGCCTCGCCGGAGCCGTTGCATCGACGGCTGACCGCCCGCAGCCGGCGCCAGGAGCTCTTCTGCCTGATGAACTCCGACGCGATCATCGTGGGGAACCCACTGACTCGCGACTGGGTGTCGACCATGGGCGTCGACCGAGACCGGGTGCACGTGCTCCGCGCCCCCGTCGACCTGACGCCCTACAGCGCCGAGGCCATGGGGCGCCCCGATGGCCGGCCCCTGCGCCTGGTGCACCTGGGGAGCCTGTCGGGGAGCCACGGGCTGTCGGTGCTGTTCGAGGGCATGGCCCTCTTGGGCCCCGCCAGCCGGGTGAAGCTCGCGCTGGTCGGCCCACCCAACCCCGAGTGGCGCGCGCGCCTCGAGCAAGAGGCCGCCACCCGAGGGCTCCTCAGCCAGGTGGAGTTCTTGAGCCCCGTGGTGCACGACGAGGTGCACACGGTGCTCGCCAACAGCGACGCAGGCGCCCTCACGCTGAGCGATGTCGAGCGCAACCGGGTGGTGGGGTCTCCCCTGTCGCGGCTGGGAGAATACCTCGCCGCCGGGAGGCCGGTGCTGGCCGCCGACGTCCCCGCCGCCCGACAGCTCGTGCCCCCCGAAGCGGCTGTCTGGTACCGTCCGGCCGACGCCCAGTCGCTGGCCGACGGGCTCCTCGCCCTCTCGACCGATCTCCCCCGCCGCCTCGAGTTGGGCGCCGCGGCCCGCGCAGCCTCGGTGCGCTGGGACGCGGCGAAGATCCGCGCTGACCTGGTGGCGCTCTACGTGTCGGTCACCGGCCAGCCCGCCCGCCGCGCCAACGACGACGAGAGCGAGGCCTTCGACTCCGACGACATCACCCAGCTCGGCAATCGACTGGCCGAGGCAGCTGAGGTCACTCAGCTCGGAGGGCGGCGAGATGAGCGAGGTGGCAGAACGAGCCGCGTGCTCGTCGAGGAGGAGGCTGCCCGGGCCCGGGTCACCACTGATCCCACCATCTCGGCGCCGGAGCACATCGAAGACCCAGCGCCTGCCCCGCCCGGGCCGAGGGAATCGGCGCCGAGCTTCCAGTGGCCTTTGGACGAGCCCACGGATGCCATGCCCGCGCCTCCTCCGGCCCCGCGGCCCGTGCTGCCTCCTCCACTGCCCGCCCCCCGACCGGCGCTCCCCATGGCGCCCGCCGAGCCTCGGGTGAGCACCGCCTCGAGCCCAAGCAGCGCGACCTCGGTCGCTGGTACACCCACACCTCCACCGCTGCCCCGCGTCGTCCTCACCAGTACGTCCAAGAGTCAGCTCGTCGCGGTTCCGCTGACGGCGAGCCCCAGCAGCGTGACTCGAGCGCAGCCCGACGCGCCCGCCGCGCCGACCTCCACGCTCGGCATCGCTCCCATTCCGTTGCCGCCGATCAGCCCGCCTGTGCCCCCCGCGCGGCTCACGGTGACCCGGGCGACACCGCTGGCGATCGCGAGCCCCGCGCTGGGCGGTGGCCCCGAGGAGCCGCTGCAGATCACCGACGATGACGTACACCTGGTGGACGCAGCCGACGCGGCGGAGGACAATGAGCTGCTCGCCGCCGACGAGGTCGACGCCGTGGAGGCCGACGCCTCACCTCCACCCTCCGCCATCGACCCCTGGCTCGCACAGCTGGTGCATGGCTACTGCCCTCCAGATTCACACCTTTTCGAGCGACCGGTTCCACCCACCACGATGCCCGGACGCGACCCCTAGCGAAGATTGCCAATCGACGACGTTCTCGCTACAGGTCTGAGTGAACTGGCTTCTTGCTTCCTGAGAGAAGCGGGTTGAGCAAGCTCGCAGGCCGTAGCAGACTCTCTTTCACCAGGTGGTTTCTCTAGCAGTTGAGGTGCCATGGAGCGCCGCGTACTCATCGTCGAAAGCCAAAACGACTTCGCCCTCACCATGGCGACGGTCTTGAAGTCGTCGGGATACCAGACGAGCCTCGCCGCGTCCTCGGCCGACGCTCAGCGGGAGCTCGAGAAGCGACGACCCGACCTCGTGGTGCTGCGCGCCGAGCTCCCAGACCAGAGCGGCTTCGTGCTCTGCGGCACTATTCGCAAGGGCCGCTTTGGCCCCAACCTGCCCGTCATTCTCCTCTCGTCAGATGTGGGCCCCGAGGCGCTCCACCAGCATTCCCAGTCGCCGAACGCGGCCAACGCCTACCTGCCCATTCCCTTCGAGATGGGCGAGCTGACCCGGCTGAGCGCCGCCATCGTCCCGCCTCCGACGCCAGCGGCCCCTTCGGACGACGGCGAGGTCAATCTCGACCTGACGCTGGGTGAGCAGTCGCAAGGCGAGGTCCCGCCGATGCCTCCGCCGCTGCGCACCTCGTCGGGCCCGCCGCGGCTGCCCCGGCGCGAGCGGCGGAGCGCCCTCACCGACGAAGACAAGCAGTTTCTCGATCGGGCCTTCCAGTCCATCGCTGACCGCAAGGCCGAGCTGTTGGCCGAGTCGCGGGAGGTGCGCCGACCGACCCAGCGTCGCGAGATGGGCACCCCGGAGGCCAAGGTCCAGATCCTCCGCGACGAGCTCAAGGCCCGAGAGGCGCAGATCGCCCGCATCTCAGAAATCTGGTCGGTGCGGGAGCGCGAGCTGTTGTCGGTGGAGGACCGGCTCAACGAGAAGGACGTCGAGATCCAGGGCCTCAAGATGCAGCAAGACGATCTGACGCGCCGGCTCAACGACGCGCAGAACACCCTGGTCGAGAAGGAGCGCGAGCACGGCCGGCAAATCGAAGACCTGCTGCTCCAGAAGTTCATCGGCGAGAAGGAAGTCATCGAGGTCGTCTCGGCCAAGGAAAAGGAGATCAACGGGCTACGCAAGGAGCGCAGCGCCCTCGAGGAAGAGCTCGGGCGGCGCACCAGTGATCTCGACCAGGCCAGGAAGGCCGGAGCCCAGGTCGAGAAAGAATTCCAGCTCGCCACCCTCGAGTTCGAGGTGAAGGAAAAGCAGGCCCAGGAGCTCGACCAGGCCCGGACCACCGAGATCACGTCTCTCAAGAGCGACCTCGAGGACCACAAGCGCCAGTACGAGGACACCGTCGGCGAGCGCGACGCCCGGTACGCCGACTACGACGGGCAGATCCAGGCGCTCAGCCAGACCCTGGAGAAGACCGAGACCGACCGCGACGCGACGGTGCGCGAGCTCGAGAGCCAGCTGAGGCTCACCGAAGAGCACGTGGAGCGCAGCGAGGCCGACGGTGCCCGCCTCGAGGCCGAGCTGAAAGACGCCCGCGCCCGGGCGGCCGAGAAGATCGGCGATCTCGAGGGCGAGCTGGCCACCTGGCGCACCCGCCTCGAGGCGCTCGAGACCCAGAAGATCGAGGCCGAGCAGGAGCTGTCTGAGCAGGTGACCCAGCGCGACGCCCACGTCGCCCAGCTCGAGGCCGAGCTCGCCGAGACCGTCGAGAGAAAAGATCGCCAGGAGGCCGAGCTGCAGGCGCAGATCCAGGAGCGGCTGGAGCGCATCGGCGAGCTCGAAGGCGAGTCCGAGGCCACCCGCGCCGCGCTGGCCGACCGAGAGGCCGAGCTGACCGCCGAGCTCGGCGAACTGGGCGCCGCCAAGGACCAGCTCGAGGAGACGCTCAACGCCCGCCTCGGCGAGGCCAACTCCACCATTCACACCCAGGGCGGCGCCATCACCGACCTGGAAGAGAACCTCGAGCAGCAGCGCCAGGCCATCGAGGGGCTCACCGCCACGGTGGCCGACAAGAACGCGGGCATCGCCGATCTCGAGGGTCGCCTCACCCTCGCGCAGAAGGCCATCGTCGATCGCGACGGCCTGATCGCCGGCCACAAGCGCACCATCGAGGATCGCAAGAAGGACCTCGCCGAGCGCGACGGCCGCATCGCTACCCTGTCAGTGAGCCTCGACGAGACGCAGAAGGGGCTCCTCGCCACCCAGCAGGCGCTCAACGAATCGCAGACGGCCCTCGAGGCGAAGACCCACGAGCAGGCCCAGACGGTGGAGGCCTTGCAGAGGACCCAGGCCCAGCTCGCCCAGGTTCGTCAGGAGCGCGACGAGCGCCACGGCGAGCTCAACGCCTCTCGCAACGAGGTGCAGCGCATGGGGGGCCTGTTCCGGGCCTCCGAGGCGACCCGGGCCCAGCGCGAGGAGCAAATCTCCACCCTCGAGCTCAAGCTGGCCGAGACCAAGGGCAACTACGAGGCCGAGGCCGCCGCCCACGCCCAGCTCGGCGAAGAGACCAGCGCCACCATCGCCGGCCTCACTCACGAGCGCGACGAGCTCGAAGGGCGCCTCTCGGCGACCGATGCCGAGCTCGACGACACCCGCCACTCGCTCGAGGCGACCTCAGCCTCCCTCGAGGCCGAGCAGGGCGCGCACGCGTCGACGACCCAAGACTTCGAGACCCGGGTGGCTGGGCTCCAGGCCGAGCTGACCAACGCCCAGGAAGACGGCCAAGAGCTCTCCGAGCAGCTCGCCGCCACCAAGCAGGAGCTGGGCGCGCGGGTGGCCGACCTCACCCAGCTCAACGCCCGCCTGGCCCACTCAGAAGACACGCACCACCACCTCGAAGATCGCATCGCCACGCTGTCGGAGGAGTCGAAGCGCCGCGAGGAGCTGATCCAGAACGACCTCGCCACCAAGGCCAAGGAGCTGGCCGACACGCTGCGAAAGCTCTCCACGCTGCAGCAAGAGAAGGCGCGCCAGACCGACGTGCTGACCCGGGAGGTGACCGCCAAGACCGACGCCGCCCGACAGCTCGAGAGCAAGCTCAAGACGCTGTTCGACGACTCGAAGAAGAAGACCGACGACCTGACTGGGAGGCTCACCGCCGTGTCCAGCGAGCTCGACGCGAACAAGCGCCGAGTAGCCGAGCAGACCGACGCGCTCCAGAAGGCCGCCGATGCCCAGCAGACCGCGGTGCATGAGCGAGACCAGGCCCGCGCCCAGCTCCAGTCCGCCGTTCAGCAGGCCAACGCCCGCATTCAGGAGGCCAACAACGCGGTCGCGCAGGAGCGAGCCACTGCCAAGAAGCACGCCGATGAGTTTGGCCAGCGAATGCAGCGTGCCGAGGCCCGCATCGCGCAGATCCAGCAAGAGAACCAGTCGAAGATCCAAGAGATGGAGGCACGGCTCAAGGAGGCCCAGTCAGGCCAGGCCCAGCGCCAGAAGCGAGTCGGCGAGCTCGAGCAGGCGATGGAAGGCGCCAACGCGACCAGGGTGAAGGGCGAGAAGGAGCTCCAGGCACGGATCCAGGCAGCTGATCAGAAGGCCAACGAGGCCGCGGCGCGCCTGGCCGCGGCGATGGGCGATCGCAAGGCCCTCGACACCCGGCACCTCAAGGATCTCGACGAGCTCACCGCCAAGCATCGAGGCGAGGTCGAGCGCCGCGATCAGGTGAAGGCACAAGAGGTCAAGCGCCTCCAGGACGCCGTGCAGGAGAAGTCGAAGCAGCTCAAGGTCGTGGAGCTGGAGCTGGCCCGGTACAAGTCCAAAGCCGTCGGGCCTCCGACGGCTTCGTCTCCTTCGCGTGCCACGGCGCCCACTTCACCGGGCCTGCCCCCAGCCCGGGTGAACCCGGCCCCTCCGCCACTGCACCAACCCAGTGACGACGCGACGGCGGCGTTTGCGATTCCACCCCAGGTGGCAGCGCCCAGCCAGAGCCGGCCACCGCTCGCCTCGCAGCCACGTCCGGCCGTCGCCGCTCGGCGGCCCTCTCAGCCGCTGGCGGAGGAACGCCCCGCGCAGCCGCCGCCCGCGCCGGCCAAGGTGGCCGACGACGACGCTGACTTCACCTCGATCATCGACAACCTCGGAGACTGAAGGAACCGGGCTTTGGGGTGGGGGTGAGGTCGACCCCGGCCCACTGGGTCAGCGCCGGCTCGTCTTGAGCTTGGCGACGGTCCATACGTCGCGCCAGCTCAGGGTCGCCACCGCGCGCACCAGGCGTCGACCATGCGGGCCTTGCTCCTCTCGCATGCGGTCGGCCAGGAGCCCAGCCAGGAGCCAAGCGGTCACGATGAGCAACCCACCCGGAAGCACCACCATCAACAAAACCATCGCGGACCGCGGCATTGTGTTCGACCTTTCTGGATAATTCCATGCAGGTCGCGTACCTCTCGATGGAGGACTCGATTTCATTCTTGTTTCATATGGTTGCGCTCGGAAGCCCCCGAGTCAGGCACGCCACCCGTGTCGCGATCCGGGCCTTTGCGCCACACCATCTGCAAGGTGGTACAGGCCTTCTAAAATGAGCCAGTTCGAGTCGGTCGAAGACGCGATCCAACGGCTGGAGGCGGCAGGGTACCTCCCGTCGAGAGACATCGGGACCTCCGCCTTTCTGCTCGATCGCCTGGAGAAGCCGGTGTTGGTGGAAGGACCGGCGGGGGTCGGAAAGACCGAGCTCGCCCGAGCGCTGAGCGTGGCCTTGGGCCGCCGGTTCATTCGCCTCCAGTGCTACGAGGGCCTCGATGAGAGCAAGGCGCTCTACGAGTGGGAATACGCCAAGCAGCTCCTCTACACCCAGCTCCTCAAGGACAAGATCGGCGAGCTGATGCAGGGCACGACCTCGGTGACCGAAGCCGCCGACCGGGTGGCCAGCTCCGACGCGGTCTTCTTCTCGGAGCGGTTCCTGTTGCCCCGCCCCATTCTCCAGGCCATCGTGAGCGACGAGCCGGCGCTCCTCTTGATCGACGAAATCGACAAGGCCGACCCGGAGTTCGAGGCGCTTCTCCTCGAGGTCCTGGCCGACAACGCGGTCACCATTCCCGAGCTGGGCACGATGAAGGCGCGGCACACGCCCCGGGTCGTTTTGACGTCGAACAACGCCCGGGAGCTGTCCGATGCGCTGAAGCGCCGCTGCCTCCATCTGTACATCGACTTTCCGTCTCGAGAGCGGGAGCTGGCCATCGTGCGGCGGCGGCTGCCCCAGGTGAACGCCCGGCTCGCCGAGGAGATCGTCGCGGCGGTGAGCAACCTGCGGAAGCTCGAGCTCAAGAAGGCGCCCTCCATTTCCGAGACCCTCGACTGGGTCCAGGCGCTGGCCCTGCTCAACGCCGACACGTTGTCGGTCGAGCTGGTGCGCAGCACCTTGAACCTGGTGCTCAAACATGAGGCAGATGTGACCAGGGCCAGGGAGCAGGCGCATACGATCCTGGCTCCCTCAACTCCGGGCATCCCCGGGCGCCCCATCTAGTCCCCTGGAACCGTGATTCCTTCCAATTCTCCGCGGCTCTTTCGACCGGCCTCTTCGTTGCGCCTCCGTCGAAATACCGACAAGTATTCCTCGTCGGCGCGCCTCGACTCCGGCCGAAATCCCTCGCGGAGAGATTGAAAGGACCACGGATCCAGGGGACTAGGCTAGAGAGCGTGCCGTGGCCCCGTCGACCCACATCTTGGTCGTAGACGACGATCGCTCGACCCAGCGCGTCTTGGCCGACGCCCTCAAACGGCATGGCTTCGAGGTGACCGTCGAGCGAGACGGCGAATGGGCGCTCAAGACGTTCCAGAACAAGCGCTTCGACGCGGTGATCCTCGACGTGCTGTTGCCGGCGGTGCACGGCTACGAGGTCGCCCGGAAACTGCGTGAGCTCCCCCACGGGAAGAGCACCCCCATCATCATGATCTCCGGGGTGTACAAGAACGCCATTCACCAGCGCGAGGCGGTGCAGAAACACGGAGCCTCCGCCTTTCTCGAAAAGCCCATCGACCTGGCCCGGCTAACCGAGACGCTCAAGACGGCGTTGGGCGATCGCTTCCCCACCGCCAGCCGCCCGCCCCCGCTCGCGCCTCCCGTCGAGGAGGACCTGCCCGTCGCCGAGTCGCTCGCCGACGACACGCAGCGAGAAGAGATCGACATCGTCGAGCACCAGGCGCCAGCGGTCTCGGAGAGCGAGCCGAGCACTAGCGCCCGCGGCGACTTCGCGCTGCGGCCCTTCGCCGAGGTGTTGGCCGAGCTGTATCGAGCCCGCGCCACCGGAGCGCTCCTGCTGCGGCGCAAGCAGGTGAAGAAAATCGTCTACGTGCGCAACGGAACGCCCGAGCTGGTGAAGTCGAACCTGCTGGTCGAGTGCCTGGGCCGTATTCTGGTGCGCGAGAAGATGATCTCCGAGGCCGAGTGCGAGGAGTCGCTCAAGCGCATGCGGGCCACCCGCAGAATGCAGGGCACGGTGCTCGTCGAGATGGGGTGCATCAGCCCCCACAACCTCCAGTACGCCCTCATCACCCAACTGGCCGAGAAGCTGTACGACGTCTTCCGGTGGGACCTGGGCGAGTACCACTTCAATGCCCACGTGCCCCTGCCTGCCGAGCCGTTGTCGTTGGGCATGACCTGCGCTCAGCTCATTCATGAAGGCGTGCGCCGGGCCTATGACGAGCGCCGCTTGGCCGCGGTCTTCAAGGGCGTCGACCAGAAATACGTGCACCCCTCGCAGCGACCACTCTACGCCCTCCAGGACGCTGGGCTGGGCGATGACGAGCGGGCGCTGCTCCTGATGGCCGATGGGCACAAGACCGTCGCCACGCTGAGGGCCCTCGAGTTGCTGCCGGCCCTCGAGACCGACCGCCTGCTGTTCGCCATGACCTGCGCGCAGATGGTCGAGCTCAAAGATCGCCCGGCCGAAGGGCGGCCCCGCCTCTCGTTTGCCGACGTGGCCGCGGCCGTGAAGGTGGACCCCGAGAAGCCACTCAAGCAGCCTCCCCCGTTGCCCAAGCCAGTCGCCTCGAGCCCTCCACCGTTACCCAAGACCACCGCGCCAGAACCCAGCGTCGTCGTGGCCGGGCCGGTAGCCGTGCGATCGATCCTCGAGCCAGCCGCTGGGCTGTTGCCTGAGCTCTCTGGGCAGCTCGGGCCCCTCACCTTCCGTGGCAACCCCAATGGAGCCACCCGCGAGCGTCTGGCCCAGCGCCTCGCGGCCATGCAGCGCCTCAATCACTTCGAGGTACTGGGAGTCAAGACCACGGCCACGCCACACGACGTCAAGGCGGCCTTCCTGACCCTCGCCCAAGAATACCACCCCGACCGACACTTCTCCTCCGCCTCCACCGAGGTGAAGGAGCTGGCCCAAGCGCTGTACGATCTCATCTCTCAGGCCCATGACACGCTGGTCGACCCGGCCCTGCGCGCCCACTACGAGAGCGAGCTCGAGGCCGGGCCCAGGCGTCCTGACGATGAGAACATCGGCAGCATCCTCGCCGCCGAAGGCAAGTTTCAGCGCGGCGAGGAGCTGATGCGGCAGCGAAGTTTCTCCGAGGCCCATCGGCACTTTGGCGAGGCCATCGGGCTCTACGAGCAGGAGGGCGAGTTCCACGCCTACCTGGGCTGGAGCCTCTTTCAGGCCGACGCCACCCGCGCCGAGGAGGCCGAGCGGGCCCTCGAACGGGCCATCGTCTTGAGCCCCAAGCTCGACAAGGGGTACCTCTTCCTCGGGTACGTTCACAAAGCCTCGGGTCGACCGGACAAGGCCGAGAAGCAGTTCGAGCGGGCGCTCCAGAGCAACCCCGACTGCACCGAAGCCCTCCGCGAGCTCCGGCTCCTTGGTCGCGGTCGAAAGTAGGAGTACGAGGCTTGGTGTGCGTCAAGGTGACCAGTCACCTCGAGCGCTCGTCGCCAGCGCCTTGATCGACCGCCAGCCGAGCGGGCATGCTTGGGTATCTACCGACCAATGCGACGCATCAGGAACAACCCTTCGGAGAGGACACCCTCGACGCCGCCGTCTGGAGTAGAGTGCGAGGACTCGGTGGTTCATTCGTCGCACACTCCGCCTCCCTCAGCGGAGTACAGAGTTCGGCCTGCGCGTCGCGGCGACGCCGCCTTTGTTGTGTCTCTCTTGGCTGACGAGGGGCTGAGCGGAGACGCGCACACCGTCGCGTGGATCATCAGCCACCCCGAGATGGAGTTGTTGGTCGCCGCCGACGGCCACGACAGGGCGATCGGCTTCATCAGCCTGACACACCGGCCCACGCTCAAGCTGGGCGGCCGCGCTGCCACCATCGATGAGCTGTTGGTGTCCAAGGCTTGGCGAAGGCGCGGCGTCGGCCGAGAGCTGCTCCGGCGCGTCATCGAGCGGGCGCGGGTGCTGTCGGTGAAGCGCCTCGAGGTGCAGAGCTTCGGCCTGCCCCATGACGGGCTGGCTTCGTTCCTCGGGGCCTGCGGCTTCGAGCCAGCCCAGGTCGGGCTGTTCCGCCTGCGGTGAGCGCCGGAACCCGCGTCACCGCTCGTGGCGCAGACGCTCGACCAGCGCCTCCAGGCGCTCCCTCACAGGCAGGCGCACGTTCACGAAGCGCACCCCCATCGTGTCGCGCCGAACCCAGGCCACCACGGCGTCGAGGCTGAGCTGATCGGGGCCCGCGTCGAGCTCGATCCTCAGCGTCTCTCCCAGCTCGTGGCGCACCGTCGACCTGAGGCACAGGCCTCCAGCGGAGAGGTTCATCGAGAACGCCTCGAAGGCGCGCGCCGCGTCCTGGGGCTTGGCGAAGCGCACGACGAGGCGAGCCGTGTAGCGTGGGTCCCGCCGGCGCTCGTCTGTCGGCTCGGTCATCGGTCGGTGGCGATGCTAGCGGAAGAATGGCGTTGGCCTCCATGAGGAAAGGGCTACAGTCCGCGACCCGTGGAGCTCGAGCTCACTGGATTCGGAGAATTCGAAGGTGTGGAGCTCCTGCAGAAGCTCCACCTCTTTCAGAAGCTGACCTTCGACGAGACGACCCGCCTGGGCAGCGTCATCGAGTACGTCGACGTGCCCGAGGAGACGGTGGTCATCGAAGAGAACGCCCTGGGCGACGCGCTCTACGTCATCGCCAAGGGCGAGGTGCGAATCACCCGCGACGTCAACGCCGACGGGCGCCACGGCGCGACCGAAGAGATCGGCCGACTCCGCGAGGGTGAGCTGTTCGGCGAGATGTCGCTCATCGACGACGTGCTGACGAGCGCGCGGGTCACCACCATCACCACCTGCCGGCTGCTCAAGGTGCCCAGGCCAGCCTTCGAGGCATTGCTCGAGGCCGACGTGCACCTCGCCGTGAAGGTGTACCGCTCGTTCTGCCGCACCCTGTCTGACCGGCTGCGCCGAACCACGGCCCTGTTGGCCAAGTCGCAGGCCATCGCCGTGGCGGTGCGCTGAGGAGACAAAGAGCCATGGAGCTGCCCACCTTCAACCAGTTCCTCGCCGCGGCCGTGAAGAACGGCGCCTCCGACGTGCACTTCAAGGTCGGCAGCTCCCCTGCCCTGAGGGTGAACGGCCAGCTGTTGCCGGTGAAGGTGCCGGCCCTGCAGCCAGAAGACACGGCGCGCATCGCCCGGCACATCCTCTCGTCGAGCCGGTTCCGCGGAAACCTCGACGAGTTGCAAGACTTCGACACCAGCTACGCGCTGGAGGGCGTGGGGCGGTTTCGGGCCAATCTCTTTCGCAACAAGGGGCACCTGGGCGCGGTGCTGCGCTCCATTCCCCTCGCGGTGCCCGACTTCGCCAGGCTGGGGCTGCCCAAAGTGCTCGAGACGATCTCCCAGGAAGAGCGAGGCCTGGTGCTGGTGACGGGGGTGACGGGCTCGGGCAAGTCGTCGACGCTGGCGGCCATCGTCAATTACATCAACCAGCACTACCGCAAGCACATCGTCACCATCGAGGACCCCATCGAGTTCGTGCACGAGGATCGCTTCTCGCGCATCACCCAGCGGGAGATCGGCCCCGACACCCCCGACTTCTCCAAGGCGCTCCGGGCGGCGCTCCGGCAGGACCCCGACGTCATCCTGGTGGGAGAGATGCGCGACGCCGAGACCATCGAGATCGCCATCAAAGCCGCCGAGACGGGCCACCTGGTGCTCTCCACGGTGCACACCCAGGACGCCTCCCGCACCATCAACCGCATCATCGGGGTGTTCCCTCCCGAGGGCCAGACCGGGGTGCGCAACCGCCTGGCCGAGAACCTGAGGGCGACCATCTCGCAGCGCCTGTTGCCCCACGCGTCGGGTCGGGGCCGGGTGGCCGCGGCCGAGATCATGGTCTCGACGCTCTCGGTGGTGGAGTTCATCAAGGACCCCCAGCGGACCCACGAAATCAAAGACTACCTGGAGCGGAGCCACGACATCTTGGGCACCCAGAGCTTCGATATGCACCTGGTGAAGCTCCTCAAGGACAACCAGATCACCGCCGAGGTCGCCAAGGAGGCCGCGACCAACCCGAGCGACTTCGAACGGGCGCTGGCCTTCGAATGAAGTGAAGCTTCTCTCGATTGACCCCCCGCCAGTGGGTCCCTATAAGACCCATTAGTCCACACCCCGACTCGAGGAATGTGTGAGTACCTTCGCGCTCGATCAAATCCAGGCCCAGCTGCCGCAGGCCCTCGTCCAACGTTACGAAGACCGCACCGGCGCGCCTTGGGGCGTGGTGGGCCGTGAATCGATGGCTCTTGTCGCCCAGCTCCTCAAGCAGAAGCTCGGCTTCCGGCTCTTCCTCTCGATGGACGCGGTCGACCGCCTCCAGCTCGCCCCCGAGGAGCAGCACCCCCGCTTCGAGGTGCTCTACTTCTTTCGCAACCTCGAGCGCGGTGAGCACCTGCGCCTCAAGGTGCGCGTCGACGACGGCGAGGAGATCCCCTCCATCGCCAAGATCTACCAGGGCGCGGCCTGGGCCGAGCGCTTCGTGTGGGACTTCTACGGAGTCGTGTTCTCGGGTGGAGAGAAACGCCGCATGCTGATGTACGAGGAGTTCGTCGGTCACGCGCTGCGCAAGGACTACCCGCTCCGCGGCCGTCAAGGGCTCATTCCCGAGCGCCCCCTCGAAGACCTCTACCGAGGCCCTGGCACCAACGGGGCCGACGAGTAACCCCCTTCGCCCCCATCGAGATCCATGGCCTCCTTCGACGAATACGATCCGACTCCGCGCGACGACGAGCTGGAAGCGCACCTCCAGACCCGCAACATGGTCATCAACCTCGGCCCCTCGCACCCGGCCACCCACGGGACCGTGCGGCTGCGCCTCGATCTCGATGGCGAGACCATCATCAAGATGGACACCGAGGTCGGGTTCCTTCACCGGGGCTTCCAGAAGAGCTGCGAGAACGTCACCTGGACCCAGTGCCTGCCGTACACCGATCGCCTCGACTACGTGGCGCCGCTCCAGAACAACTTCGGCTTCCTCACCGCGGTCGAGACGCTCATCGGCCTCGAGATTCCCGAGCGGGCCAAGTTCATTCGAGTCATTGGCGCCGAGCTCCACCGCATCTTCAGCCACCTCACCACCGCGGGAGCCCTGGCCCTTGAGCTGGGTGGGTTCTCGGCCTTTCTCTACGCCATCGAGGCTCGCGAGCTCATCACCGACCGCATCACCGAGCTGACCGGCGCGCGACTGACCACCAGCTACGGCCGCATCGGCGGCCTCAACCGCGACCTGCCCTCGGGCTGGGCCGAGAAGGTCGAGAAGACCCTCACCAAGATCGCCGAGCTCGCGGGAGAGGTCGACGCGCTGTTGTCTCGCAACCGCATCTTCACCGACCGCACCCGCGGCACTGGCGTCATCTCGAAGGACGACGCGCTCGACTTCGGCTTCACCGGGCCGTGCCTGCGAGCCTGTGGAGTGGACTACGACGTTCGCAAGGCCAAGCCCTACTGGGCGTACGATCAGCTCGACTTCCAGGTGCCCCTCGGCAACAACGGCGACAACTTCGACCGGTACTTCTTGCGGGTGCTCGAGATCCGCGAGTCGATGAAGCTGATTCGCCAGGCCTTCGAGAAGATGCCCGAGGGGCCGGTGCTGATCGACGACTGGAGAGTCGCGCTGCCACCCAAGGAGAAGGTCTACGGCTCCATCGAGGGCGTCATCGCCCACTTCAAGCTGGTGATGGAGGGCGTCCCCGTTCCACCGGGCGAGCTCTGGCACTCCACCGAGTCGGCCAACGGCGAGCTCGGCTGGTACCTTCGGAGTGACGGCTCGGGTCGCCCCTACAAGGTGCACGTGCGGGCTCCTGGGTTCCAGCTCCTCAGCGGGCTCGCTCGCATGTGCGAGGGCCGGATGCTGGCCGACCTGGTCCCCACCTTCGACACCATCAACATGATCGGCGGAGAGGTCGAGCAATGAGCGACGAGAAGAAGCCCGAGCCACCCAAGCCGCCGCCGCCCGGCCCCCCGCCGCCCAAGAACCCCGGCAAGGTGACCTTCACCGTCGACGGCAAAGAGGTGGTGGCCAAGCCCGGCACCAACATGGTCGACGCGGCGAAGACGGTGGGCGTCGACATTCCGTATTTCTGCTACCACCCGCGCCTCTCGGTCGCGGCGAACTGCCGTATGTGCGTGGTCGAGTCGTCGATGGCGCCCCCCGGAAAGCTGGTGCCGGCCTGCCAGACCGCCATCGCCGAGGGCATGGTGGTGAAGACCAAGACCGAGAAGGTGACGGCCCAGCAGAAGATGGTGATGGAGTTCCTGCTCCTGAACCACCCGGTGGACTGCGCCATCTGCGACCAGGCTGGCGAGTGCAAGCTGCAAGATTTCTACATGCGCCACGACGCCGAACCCTCGCGGCTCGAGGGCGACAAGGTGCTGCGCAACAAGCGCAAGGCCCTCAGTGAGCTGGTGGTGCTCGATCAGGAGCGCTGCATCCTCTGCTCCCGCTGCGTGCGGTTCATGAAGGAAGTGGCCAAGGCGCCCCAGCTGGGCATCTTCGGCCGAGGCTCACACGAGGTGGTCGACGTGGCGCCCCACTTCGGCAAGCTCGAGTCGAACTACTCGGGCAACATCGTCGACCTCTGCCCGGTCGGGGCCCTGCTCAACCGCGACTTCCGCTTCCGGGCTCGCGCCTGGTTCCTGTCGACCGCGCCCTCGGTGTGCACCGGCTGCTCACGCGGCTGCGCGACCTGGGTCGACTTCATGGGCCAAGACGTCTACCGGTTCCGACCCCGCGAGAACGAGGCGGTCAACCAGAGCTGGATGTGCGATCAAGGCCGGCTGTCGTACAAGGGCCTCAACGCGCACCGGGCGCTCGAGTCGAGGCTCGGTCGAGGCAACGGGTCGGCGGCCGCTCGGGCACCCGACGCCGTCGAGCACCTGGGCTCGAAGCTCGCTCCGCTGGTGGGCCAGGTGGCGGTCGCCGTGTCGCCCACGCTGTCCAACGAGGACCTGCTGGCGGTGACGGCTCTGGCGAAGGGCGCGCTCAAGGTCACGGCCCTCTACGTCACCGGGCGGCCGCGGGGAGAGAACGACTTCTTCCTGATGACCGCTGACAAGAACCCCAACCGGCGCGGCCTGGAGTGGATCGCCAAGGCGCGGGGGCTCGCGCTGTTGCCGTTCGAGGCATTGACCAAGGCCATCGACGCGGGCCAGGTGAAGGCCCTGGTCGCCTTCGGGCACGAGGTGCCGGAGGACGCCGAGCAGTTCGCCAACCGAGCCGAGCGCCTCGAGCTGTTCGCGGTGACCGCCACCAACGAGACGGCCCTGACCGCGCGAGCCGACGTGCTGCTGGCGACGAGCTCGCCGGTGGAAGACGAAGGCAGCTTCACCCAAGAGGCGGGCATCACCCAGCGATCCCGTCAGGCGTTCCCGCCCCGTGGCGAGTCGCTCCCGGCCTGGCGCTGGGCGGCCCTTCTGAGCAAGCGGCTGGGTCAACCAATCGCCGCCACCAGCTCACGTGATCTCTTCGAGGCGATGGCCCGTCTGGTGCCCGAGCTGTTGCCCTTCGAGTGGGACAAGGCGGCACCGCCCAAGCAACTCCGTCCAGGCATCGGCACCATGCCGACCGCGTCCGACGGGCGTCCCCCTGGCTGGCGCGAGCAGGGCGTGCCGAACACGCATGGCCTCAACACCTCCGTGAAGGAGCCCTGACGATGCGCAAAACGTACCTGATGGGCCTCACCGCGGTCATCGTGCTGCTCATCTTCGGCATCATGGCGGCGGGCTACGGCCTGGGCGGGCTGGCCGAGCGAGCTGCCTGGGAACACCTCCACTACCGGGGCGCCAGTCACCTCACCAGCATGCTCATCTTGCTCCTGGTGATGGTGATGGGCATGGCCACGCTCCTCACCCACATCGAGCGGAAGTGGTCGGCCTTCATGCAAGACCGGGTCGGCCCCAACCGAGTGCGGCTCCCGGGCAGCCTCAAGGGCTACTCCCTGGGCGGGCTGCCGCACATCGTGACCGACGTGCTTAAGATTCTCACCAAGGAGGCCTTCCTCCCCGAGCGGGCGAGCCGGATGCTGTTTGCCCTGGGGCCCATTCTCGCCTTCGCCCCGGCCTTCGCCCTGTTCGCCATCGTGCCCGCCGGGCCGACGGTCAAGGTGCTGGGCCATGACGTGATGATGGTCGCGGCCAACCCCGACTTCGGGCTCTTGTTCGTGTTCGGCATCGCGTCTCTGGCGGTGTACGGCACCTCGCTCGCCGGCTGGTCGTCGAACAACAAGTTCGCGCTCTTGGGTGGAGTTCGGGCGAGCTCGCAGATGATCAGCTACGAGGTCGCGCTGGGCCTCTCGCTGGTGGGCATGATGCTGGCGTTCTCCACGGTGCAGCTCGGCGGCCCCACCGGTATGAGCGTGATGCAGGGCCACTACCTCTGGAGGACCGAGATCTCCGGCCTCGATATCGGCGTGCCCCAATGGGGCATCTTGCTCCAGCCGACGGGCTTCATTCTCTTCTTCGCGGCGGCGTTCGCCGAGACCAAGCGGGCCCCGTTCGACACTCCAGAGGGCGAGTCGGAGATCGTCGGGTACTTCATCGAGTACTCGGGCATGCAGTTCGGAATGTTCATGGTCGCCGAGTTCGTCGAGATCGTCTTCTTGGCCGGCGTGCTCGCGGCGGTCTTCTTCGGCGGCTGGTATCTGCCCTTCGGCAACGAGGCGCTGGAGCGGGCCCTCGGTGGCCAGCCGTGGCTCCTCGGGGCGGTGTACGGCACGATCTTCTGGCTGAAGGTGCTGGTGCTCATCTACCTGCAGATGGTCATTCGCTGGACCTTCCCCCGCTTCCGCTACGATCAGGTGCAGAAGCTCGGCTGGCAGATCCTCCTGCCGATGGGTCTGGTGAACGTCTTCGTCTCGGGCGCGCTGGTGCTGTTCGACCCCTCGCTGCGGCTGCTGGCCGGAGCTGGGGTGATTCAGCTGCTCATCGTCGTCTTCCTCACCCTGACTCCGCCGCGACAGGTGCGCCGAGACCAAGAGCACCACGCGGCCCACGACACCGACCCCCACCCGGCGCACGCCGCCGCCGACACGCACTAGCCCTTTGGGAAGACGATCATGAGCTCGACCACCCATGCGCACGGCCACTCCGAGAAGAAGGAGTTGATCGAGCAAGATGTCCGTGAGCGCGCCTACCTCCCCGAGCTGCTCAAGGGGATCGCCATCACCACCCGGCACTTCCTCCGCAACCTGTTGGGAGAGCGCGACCGGAACCCCGAGGTCGTCGACCGCCAGGGCTACGCGACCATCAGCACGGTGGAGTACCCGGAAGAGAAGGTGCCCTACCCCGAAGGTTACCGGGGCCTCCATCGGCTGGTGCCGCGAGAGGACGGCAAGCCTCGGTGCGTGGCCTGTTACATGTGCGCCACCATCTGCCCGGCCCAGTGCATCTACATCGAGGCCGGCGAGTACGAGGCGGAAGACGCGGCGACCGAGTCACGGGTGATCGAGAAGTACCCTCGACAGTTCGTCATCGACGAGCTCCGGTGCGTCGTCTGCGGGCTCTGCGTCGACGCCTGCCCGAAAGACGCCATTCGAATGGACACGTACATGCACACGCCGCCCGAGTACACTCGGCAGGGCTTCGTGTACGACGTGCCGCGGCTCCTCAAGGGGCCACCGGTCAACCACCCTTCGGACCCCTGGTACAAGCGGGGCAGCTCCGAGCAGCCCGACCATGTGCACAAGGAAGCCCATACGCGCATCGGGGAAGACCATGCCCCGCGCCCGCGTGGCACCACCATCGAGGTGGACACGAGTAAGCCGGTGCCGGTGACCAAGTTCATCAAGGCGTAGGCGTAGCCTGCGAGGCATCCGGGCGGCGAGGCCGGAATTGTGGCCTCCACCGACCAGCCCCTCGATCTCGGCTCGCTCACTGGGTGGCCCCTTCTTCGGGACGACAACCAAGTTGTCGGTCTCATTCTTGCCCCTCGCCGAGGTCGACTCCTTCGACATCCGACAGAGGACCGGACACTCACCGTCGCTTGGCTGGGTAGAGCACCGGTCCCTCTCCGTGATGGAAGCTGCTCTTCCATTTGGCCCTCACCCCTGCGCGCCACGGACCCCTGGCTCGAGGGAGGGTCGGAGGCCCTGGGCGGGCATGCCCCTCGGCCCGAGAGCGCGGTGAGCGCAGGTTTGAGGTCCAAATGGAAGAGCAGCTTCTATTCATGCCGCGTTCCTCGCGCCGCGCCTCGATCCATCGAGGTGCGCTGGTGCAACCACCCACGCCTCCGACTGACCGTCGGGCTGAGCCACGGACCCGCCTGGAGCAACGGCTCTCCGCAGCTGGCCCAGGGAGGGCGGCGGACGCTGGGACTTCGGCTGTGGGCGATCAGACCGGCCCCACTGCACGGCAAGTGATTGTCCCCGACTGAAGGCGCCGTCGCCAGCAACGCCTACTGGTTCCATCTGCCGAGAGGCCCGCGAATGGTACCATTGGTGACGTCGCCGGGGACCCTCGCCCACCTGATCGCCTTGCGGCCGTCACCGCGCCGCTGAGGGCGAGCATCAGGAGCCCCACCTCCGGTCGGTGGAGTGGTGCAGGGCCGGAAGCGTGGCCCTCACGTGTGCTCACCGTGCTTTCGGGACGAGGGGCTGGTCAGACCGCCTCAGTGGGTGGGCCCCGGCGTCCCCATCGCACCTCAAGGCATGCGCGCACCGTCCTGCCCGCCTTCCGCCCGCGGAGAACACCTGTGCCGGTTCCTGCCACGATGATCGGTCGCTGCGACGACTGAACGACTGGACAGTGGCTCGGGAGGCTGCAAACGCACGCGCTCGCGGCACCGGCCCCGGCAGTTCCACGATCAGGCACTCACGCCACGCTTCCATCGGCGCTCGCCCAGCGGTTCCGCAGCCGAGCCTCACTCCCGCCCGCGACGAGACTGGCGCCCATTGGGCTCGCCGCCTACCATCGCCGGCTCCGTGTCCTCCTTGAAGAGTCGCCGTGTGCAGGTCCTAGGACTCCTCTCGCTCTCCTCGGGGATGCCGCTGGGCTTCGTCAGCAATACCCTGCAAATCTTCTTGCGAGGCGCTGGCGTCAGCCTGCGCGACATCGGGCTCCTCCAGTCGATCTCCCTGCCGTGGACAGTGAAGTTCCTCTGGTCCCCCCTGGTCGATCGCTATGCGCTTCGCTGGCCCGGGCGACGTCGAAGCTGGCTCCTCATCACCCAGTTGTTGCTGGCGGCGGCGCTGGGGGCCCTCGCCGTCTCGGTGGCAAGATCCCTGTCGACCGACGCCGCGGGCCATCTCTCCCTGGTGAGCGGCTCCGCGGGAGTGGTGGCCGTCATCGGCCTCGCCTACGTCTTCATCGCCGCCACCCAGGACATCGCCCTCGACGCCTACGCGGTCGAGGTCCTGCACGCTGACGAGGTCGGCCCCGCCGCGGGGCTCCGCATCTTCTGGTACCGCATCGGCATGCTGGTGTCCGGGGCGCTGGCCGTCTTCGCCTCCCAGTGGGTGGCCTGGCCCCTGGTCTTCGGTGGCCTGGCCCTGGTGACGGCGGCGTGCGTGGGGCTCACCTTCGCCGCGCCCGAGCCAGAGCGACCAGCGCCGCCACCACGCTCGCTGGCCAAGGCCGTGTGGGAGCCCCTGGCGAGCTACTTTCGCCGCCCCGACGCCTGGACCGTGGGGGCCTTCCTGGTGCTCTACAAGTTCGGCGACAACCTGGCGCTCTCGATGGTGAACCCCTTCCTCAAGGACCTCTGCTACTCGAACGCGGAGATCGGCCTGGTGGTG
Organism: Myxococcales bacterium; assembly: GCA_003153055.1. Next base: position 22,365 of record PMBV01000385.1, on the reverse strand, counting down.
AAGACCATCGGCACCGCGGCCCTCATCGGGGGTGCCACGGCTGGAGGGCTCCTGACCGCGCGCCTTGGGCTCGGGCGGGCCCTGTGGATCTTCGGCGCCTTGCAGGCCGGCGGGAGCGCGCTGTACGGGCTGGTGGCCCTCACCCACCTGGGGCCCATCGACATCGGCCACTGCGGCACCGCGGCCATTCCCGTCGTCACCCGCGCCACGACCTGGCTCGCCATCGCGGGGGAGTACGCGTTTCAGGGCATGGGCACGGCGGCGATCAGCGCCTTCATGATGCGGCTGTGCGAGAAGCGCTACGGAGCCACCCAGTACGCGCTCCTTTCGAGCCTCTTCGGTCTGGGGCGAGTGGCCTCGGGGCCGCCGTCGGGCTGGCTGGCCGAGCGCCTGGGCTACTCCAGCTTCTTCCTGGCGGCGGTGGCCGCGGCGCTCCCGGGGCTCGCCATGCTGCAGCTCGTCTCGCCGTTTGGGTCGCCCGAGCCTCAGGTGGCCTGGCCCAGTGACCCGGGGGACGAAGCCCAGGCGAGCTGAAGCCCTCACACTTCTTCAAGCTGCCGGGGAAGCACCCCAGCCAAGGAGTGGTTAGAAGCACTCGAGATGCTTCTCGTACGCGTGCTGGGGTTGTCGCTGGCGTTGGCCCTCTTTGGGGGCCTCAACTACTACCTCTACCGGCGGCTGGTGCACGACGTCACCGGCTCGACCCGGCTCCGACGCCTGGGCGCTGGCGTCATCATCGCGCTCTCGGCCCTCATGCCGCTGACTCGGCTGCTCTCGGTGAGCACGCCCCTCACCCGCCTCGTCGCGCTGGTGGTGCTGTGCTGGTGGGGGCTCATCCTCTTCACCCTGATGGGGCTCGCCGCGGTCGAGGTGGTGCGAGGCGTGCTCCGGCTCACGCGACGACACCCCGCCAGTGAGGTGACCACCGCGACGGTGCGCAAGCCACCCTCCGAGCCCAGCGCGTTGGCGTCGCTCGTCGCCACGCTCGACTCTGGAGGCCCAGCGGTCGCCCTCGATGGTGAGGGCGCCACGCTGTCGGCCAGACTCGACCGCGCAGAGGAAGGTGACCGGGTCGGGTCCATGGAGCTCGAGACCCCGCAAGTGTCGCGGCGGCGCTTCATCGCCCGGGCGACGGCGGCTGGGGCGCTGGCCTTCGGTGGTGGGCTGTCGGCGTTCGGCGCCAGGAGCGCTTTCTCAGCACCTCTGGTCACCGAGCTGGCGCTGCGGCTCCCCGGGCTGCCCAAGGCCCTCGAGGGCTTCACCATCGTTCAGTTGTCTGATCTGCACATCGGACTGATCATCCAGGAGCCGTTCGTCGACCGCCTGGTCGCCATGGCGAACGCGCTCCACCCAGACCTGGTCGCCATTACCGGCGATCTGGTAGACGGAATCCCCAGGGAGCTCCGCCCCATCGTGGAGCGGCTCACCGGCCTCCGATCCCGGCACGGCACGTACTTCGTGTCGGGCAACCACGACTACTACTCGGGCTGGGAGCGGTGGGCGCCCGAGGTGGAGCGCCTGGGGATCACCGTGCTGAGGAACCGCTTCGTCCCCATCGGTGACGCGGCGGCCAGCTTCGATCTGGTGGGCGTCGACGACTGGGGCTCGCAGTTCGCCCACAACGGGTACGACCTCGAGAAGGCCACGGCTGGCCGTGACCCACACCGGCCCTCGGTGCTGCTCGCCCACCAGCCCAGCGGGCTCGAGCTCGCGGCGGCCAAGCACATCGGCCTGCAGCTCTCGGGGCACACCCATGGGGGCCAACTGTTCCCCGGCACGCTGGTCGGAGAGGCCATCTGGGGAGAGCGCAACGCGGGCCTCTCCACCCATGACGGAACGCTCCTCTACACCAACCGCGGCTGTGGCTTCGTGGGCCCACCGATGCGGGTCGGCGCCCCTCCAGAGGTGGCGAAGCTGGTGTTGCTGCCCGCTTGAGCGCCTCGGCGCATGGAGGCTTCGATGACGCCCGACGAGATCGAGATCGGCACGCCAGAGAACTTCGACCAACTGGTCGACCGGCACGGTGCGCTGATCGTCGTGTACTTCTGGGGCCCCGACTGCCCCAACTGCGAGGTCTTCGCACGAGATCTCCCGGCGCTCCTGGCCGAGGTGCCAACGGGGGTGCGGGTCATCAAGGCGAACGCCTACGAGCACCCCGAACTCGCCCGCCGCTTCGGGATCGCCGGCATTCCCGCGTTCGTCCTCTTCAAGGGCGGTCGCAAGCTGGGCATGATGCGGCAATACCACGGCCGAGAGTACTGGCAGCGGGTCGTCGCGGAGCAGGCGGGCGCATCCTAGCGACGACGATCGAGCTCGCCGTTGAGCACCCTGAGCTCGGCCTTCAACCGCACGAAGTTGGAGTACATGCCATCGGGCTGGCTGCCGGGTCGAGTGCGGAGCTGGTCTCGCAGCTGCTCCATGGTGCTGCCGATCTCGGCGATTCGCCGAGCCAACTCTTCCTCTGACGAGACCAACACGAGGAGCAGCTCGACGACCTCGAGCTTGCCTTCGAGGTCCCGCTCCATGCGCTTGAACGACAGGCGGCGGGGTTTGGGCCCGAGGCACGCCCGACGGACCAACTCGATGGTCTTGAGGGCCTCCTCCTCGAGGAGCACGAGGTCGCGACTCACTCGCATGCGCCGAAGCGCCCCGGCCAGGTCCTGGAACAGCGAGACGGCCGGCGTCGGCCCCGGCGGAGCGAACAACGCAGTGAGCCACGCGTCGATGCCATCGCCACCTGCCTGCTCCAAGGCCTGGCGAAGGCTGGGCAGCCAAGCATCGCGCAGGCCCTCGTAGGCCACGCGGGGGTGGCTGGCGCTGGTCATCAACACCCTCAACGATCGCGCCAACGACTCGAGGAGCTCCTCTGGACCGAGGACTGTGCGAGGGGCGAAGACCCGTTCTCTCCATGGCCCCTGGCTCACCTCGGGGGCAACCTCACCTTGATGAAGCGCAGGGCGGCTGCCGCTCTTGGGGCTTGCGACATACTCGTCAGACGAACCAGCGGGTTGGTTCCTGATGGTCTTGTCGTCGGGTCTGCTCGAGGCCATCGGAACCGCCTTCACCTGGAAGCTTACCCGGCCCCCGCCCAGCAGGCTCAAAAAGCACCCGGCTCGTGCCGAGACGAGGCTTGAATCCCCCTGCGCCGACAGCAAGAGTGATCGCTTTGGAGGGATCCATGGCATCAAGAAAGCCCACCGCGCCGCGCCGGCCGCGCCTAGACCGAGACCGGCCTCGTCTCGACCTCGACTTCGGTGCCGATGAGCACCGCAAGTTCCCTCGAGCCGTGATGGCGATGCCGGTCGCGCTGTGGATCGAGAAAGACGGTGACCGTCGCTTCTCTGCCACCCTCAACGCCGAGAACCTGTCGGTCAGCGGCGCCTTTCTCAACAGCACCTTCTTCTTGCCGCTGGGGACCCTGCTGAGGGTGCGCTTCACCCTCGAAGCGGAGGGCGGCGACCCGGTTGACGCCCGCGCCGAGATCGTTCGTCTGGTGCACCCTGACCCACGCAACGGTGAAAGCCGCAGTGGTATCGCCATTCGCTTCATCGAGTTCTTCGAGAAGACCGAGGTCACCCTGGCGCGGCTGTTCCTCGCCGAGCGATTGACCGACTTCGCCAACGACTACCTGCAATCGAAGCGGGCTCGATCGCTCGACAGCGAGCTCGAGCGCGTGGTCGATGCCTTGGCCGCCTGGGAGCTCCTCAAGGTCACTCATCCCGAGGACGTCTGGGCAGAAGACATGCTCGAAGAGCCCTGAGCGTTCCACCACCTCACACCAAGAAGAAGGCCCGCTCCCTCTCGAAGGAAACGGGCCCTCCTTACACCAAGGGGTCAGTCCCCCCCCGTTTTGTTCAGCTGATCGGGCGGACGTTGTCAGCCTGCAGGCCCTTCGGCCCACGCTTCACGTCGAACTCGACCTTCTGACCCTCGGCGAGGGTACGGAAGCCCTCGGTACGAATCGCAGTGTGGTGGCAGAAAACGTCCTCGCCGCCGCCATCCTGCGAGATGAAGCCGAAGCCCTTCGCGTCNNTGCTTTCTCAAAAGCTGCGTTCCTTGGGGGTCGGCAGCACCCGCCAAAAGCGACGAGTACGCTAGACCTAGCGTGACTCTTAGAAGTTGGGAAGCCCCCCTCATTCAAAATGAGGTCTCAAATGACCACTTGGTCAGGGTGGCACCAGGCAGTGTGGACCCCTCCCGATGAGGTCGGCCCGGCCAGCTTCTCGCAGAGCCTCGCGCGCGTCATCTTGGTGCTCTGGGCTCCAGAACAACAACAACGCCTTCTGGAGCCGCTTCTCTCTGAGACCACGGGCCGAGTACACCGGCTCCAGCGTCACCGGATCGAGCCCCGAGTAATACATCGCGGTAGCCATCGACATCGGAGTGGGGATGAAGTCCTGCACCTGGCGNNGCTGGCGTCGGCGAACAGCCGCTGGAACCGCTCGTAGCTCTCCACCGCCGGCTTCTTCATCAGCGACAGCACCCGAGGGCTGACGTGCTCGGGCGCCACCGAGAGCTGACCGCCGGTGTGAAAGGCCGCCAGCTCGGCCACGTACCCTGGGTTGCGCTCGGCGAGATCCGAGCGGACCCCCGAGGCGATGAAGACGTGCTTGACGGTCGGCTCGGCCCTCACCGCGCGCATCAGCTCGACCAGCGGGCCGTGATCGGTGACGAGGTTCGAGCACACGCGCGGGTGTACGCACGAGAGCCGCCGGCAGCGCGCCTCGAGGCCCTTCGACACGCAGCCCAGCCCGTACATGTTGGCGGTCGGCCCTCCCAGGTCGGTGATGGTCCCCCGGAAATCGGCCTGCCGCCCCAGCGCCCGCACCTCGGCCAACACGCTGGCGGTCGAGCGCTCTTGAATGACGCGACCCTCGTGCTCGGTGATGGAGCAGAAGCTGCACCCACCGAAGCAGCCACGCATCAGCACGATGGAGTGCTTGATGGTTTCGAACGCGGGGATGCGCGCCCCGCGGTACATCGGGTGAGGGGCGCGATTGAACGGCAGGGCGTAGAGCGCGTCCATCGCCTCGCGCTCGAGGGGAGGCGCTGGCGGGTTGAGGTAGACGGCCCGGTCGCCGTGGCGCTGCGCCAGAGGTCGTGCGTTGCCCGGGTTGGTCTCGAGCTGGAAGTCCCGCGACATGATCGCGAACGAGCGCGGGCTGGCCAAGACTTCGGCGAAGCTGGGCAACACCACCGTCTTCTCGTCGGAGGCGCGCCGGGCCGGGTCTGCCTCGTGCCGCCGCATCTCGGCGTCGTCGATGCTGATGGCCGTGCCTCGAATGTCCCTCAGGCGAGCCATCGGCTCCCCTCGGTCGAGCCGCTGGGCCAGCTCGAGAATCGGCCGCTCGCCCATGCCGAAGACNNTCGTAGTGGGCGATGCGCCGGAGCGAGGCTTCGATGCCACCCAGCACGATGGGGACCCCGGGGTACGCCTCGCGGCAGCGCTGCGCATAGACGACGCTCGCGCGATCCGGCCGGCAACCCGGGCGCCCTCCGGGGCTGTACTGATCCTCGCTCCGGTTCTTCTTCTGGGCCGTCAGCCGGCCGAGCATCGAATCCAAGTTGCCCGCCGAGACGCCGAAGAAGAGGCGAGGCCGGCCCAGCGCCTTGAACGGCTCGGCCGAGTGCCAGTCGGGCTGGGCGAGCAGGCCGACGCGAAAGCCGTGCGACTCGAGGAACCTGGCGATCAACACCGGCCCGAACGCGGGGTGATCGACATAGGCGTCTCCCGTCACGATGACGATGTCGACGCCGCTCCACCCCCGGGAGGCGAGGTCCGCTGCGCAGGTGGGGAGGAAGGGTTGCATGGCTCCCGCTACCAGGAGAGCCGGGCCCCGGCGAGGGCCGTGGCCTGCCACCCCACCGGCGCGGAAGCGGCGAGGTGCTGCGCGAAAGCCCCTCCGGTGACGCGGAAGGTGAACCACGCCCAGCTCACCTCGAGCTCGCCTGTCACGCGGGGGAGCTCCACCGACACGCCCACTGGGAGCCAGTTGGCCGAAAGCATCACCCGTGCCTCTGGCGTGTCCACCATCGCGACCGCCACTGACAGCCCGGCGCCGAACGGTCGCAGCCCGAAGGCCGGGTCAGCCACCCGAAACTCACCGGCCGCGCCGATCCCCAAGGCTCCGAAGAAGTACCTCGCGGTGACGTGTCCCTCCAGCTCGAGCGGGTTGGCCACCGACGCGAAGGGCTTGAAGAGACGCGCGCCCAGGGCGACCTCGAACCCCGACGCCAACCCTTTGAGAGGCGCGGGAGCCCAGAAGCCCAGGTGCGCCGTCACCATCGCGGCGATACCCGGCGCCGTGAACGTCGTCTCACTGGCGTCTCTCCAGCCGGTGGCCCCTCCTCCGACCAGGAGGCCCAGGTGACCTCGCGAGCGCTCGAAGGAGTCGTCGATCTCGATGCGCTCGGCCTTGAACTTCGCCTCGGCCAGGTTCCGCTCGGCGTCCTCCCGAGCCTTCGCGGCCAGCGCCGCCTCCCCGACCGCCCCCTGCGCCACCGCGGGGTTGACGCTCACCGCTTCGACCGCCGCCTGCTTCTTGGCCTCCTCGTTGGCAACCGCCACCTCCAACGCCCTCTCTGCCTCGGCCACGAGCCTGGCGCGCTCGGCCCGCCCCTGGGTCACGTTCGCGGTGCGCTGCTGGAGCGCCTTCTCTTCCTCGAGGCGCCGGCCCTGCTCCTCCGCTTGGCGTCGGTCTCCCATCCGCAGCGCCTGCGCCCGCGCTTCGGCGTCGACTCGCTCCTGTCGAGCGCGAGCCTCGAGCTCCTCCCGACGCCTCCACTCCTCGCGGGCCCGCTGAGCCGCGGCCTCCTGGGCCCGTCGGGCGTCCTCTCGCGTCGCCTCCTCGGCCCGTCGGCGCGCCTCCAGCATCGCCGCCGCCTCGGCCGCCGCCTGCTCCGGCTGAACCGTGGTGGCCGGCTTCTGCCCTGCGTCGGCGAGCCGGCCCTGGCACTGCTTCTGGACTCCATCGGCCCACCGGGCGTACTGGCCATACTCGGCCAGGAGCGCCTCTCGGCGGCTCGCCTGCCCGAAGCGTCGCTGCCCCGCGGCGGTCAGGGCGCCGCGGTCGACCCCGCAGCTCGCATCGGACGCCAGCGAGAAGGCTCCAAAGGGGCGCGTCACCGGGTACCGCTGCCCCAGGTAAGGCAACAGCAGGTCTCTGAGCCACAGACCCTCATCGAGGCCGGCCTGCTTCTGGGCGACGGCGGAGAGCAGCCCGGTGCACTCGAGGCGCGCCCGCTCACAGGCCTCCGAGCGCTCGACGCAGGCCTGCGCCGCCTTCTCGAAGGCCTGCCCCAACACCGTGTCTTGCGCCACGGCGAGGGTCAGGGGCCCCATGTCGTGGAGCCGCGGCGGTTCGCACACTTCGCCCGCCGCCGCGCCGAACGAAACGAGGAGCATGAGCAGGGGTGCGCGGAGCATGGTCAGCGCGCCTGGGTGCGGTACCACGCGATGGTGGCGGCCATGCCTCGATCGACGTCGAAGGCAGGCTTCCACCCCAGCACCTCGCTGGCGCGGCGGTTGGACAAGACGCTCGTGCGCTGCTCGCCGGGCTTCCCCTCTGCGTAGGCCGCCGGGCGATCGACGCCGACGTGCTTGGCGAGGAGCGTGTAGACGCGGTTGATGTCCGTCTCGACGCCGGTGCCGATGTTGACGCCGCCACAGTGCGTGGTGGTGAGCGCCGCGACGTTGGCCGACACCACGTCTTGGGAAAAGACGAAGTCTCTCGTCTGACCGCCGTCGCCGTAGATGGTGCAACCCTGGCCGCGAAGGAGGCGCTCGCTGAAGATGGCCACCACCCCCGCCTCGCCATGGGGGTTCTGCCGGGGGCCGAAGACATTCGCGTACCGCAGGGCCACGTAGTGCAGCCCGTGCATGGCCCGGTAGCAGCCGAGGTACAGCTCGATGGTGAACTTCGACACGCCGTACGGAGACACCGGCGCCGCGGGCTCGGTCTCGGGAGTCGGCAACACGGTCGTGTCGCCGTACATCGAGCCACCCGAAGCGGCATAGACGACCCGCGCGAGCTTGCCGGCCGTGCGCCCCGCCTCGAGGATGTTGAGGGTGCCGCCGACGTTGGTGTCGGCGTCGTAGCGCGGCTCGGAGACCGAGCGCCGCACGTCGATCTGCGCCGCGTGGAGGTTGAGCACCTCGGGAGCGAAGTCGGCCACTGCCTTGGCCGCGGCCTCGCTGCGAATGTCAGCCTCCACCAGCCGGGCCTTGGCGTTCACGTTGGAGCGCACGCCGGTCGACAGGTTGTCGATGATCAGCACCTCGTGGCCCAGCTCGATGTAGGCGTCGGCCACCTGCGACGCGATGAAGCCGGCCCCTCCAGTCACTGCGATCCTCATGTGTGGTGCTCCTCGAGAAAACGGCTGACGGTCACGTCGAGGCCCTGCTCGATGGTGTGGGTGGGAACGTAGCCCAACCGCTCACCGGCCCTCGACGTGTCAGCCTGAGAGTCTTTGATGTCTCCGGGGCGAAACGGCCGGTATCGGGGAGCGAGGCCCAGCACCTCGGGCCGTACTCGGCCGACCCGCTCGCGGATCATCTCGTACAACCGGGTGAGCGAGGTTCGCCCGCCGACCGCCACGTTGTAGACCGTGTCGTGGACCGTGGGCCCCTCGGCGAGCGCGGCCCTCAGGTTCGCTTGCACCGCGTTGGCGACGAAGCAGAAGTCGCGGCTGGTGGTGCCATCACCGTTGATGTCGCAGGGCTCGCCACGAGCGAGCGCCGCGAGCCACCTCGGCACCACCGCTGCGTAGGCTCCAGCGGGATCCTGCCGGGGCCCGAAGACGTTGAAGTAGCGCAGGCCCACCACCTCGAGGCCGTAGCTCTTCTGGAAGACCCCGGCGTACAGCTCGTTCATCGCCTTGGTCGCGGCGTACGGCGAGAGCACCCGCCCGGTCTGGGCCTCGCGCTTGGGCAACGCCGGGTCGTCTCCGTAGACCGAGCTCGAGGAGGCGTACACGAAGCGCTTGACCCCCGCGTCGCGCGCGGCCACCAACATGGACAAGAAGCCGGTGACGTTCGACTGGTGGGTCGCCAGCGGGTCGCTGATGCTCCGGGGCACCGAGCCGAGGGCCGCCTGGTGGAGCACGAAGTCGACCTCCTGGCAGGCAGCGCGGGCGCTCGGCTGGCTCGCGATGTCGCCCTCGATGAAGCGCCACCGCTCCTTCGACCCCTGCCCCGCGCGCCCCACGGCGTCATCGAGGTTCTCGCGGTGCCCGGTGGAGAAGCTGTCGAGGCCGACCACCACCTGGCCTTTGGCCAACAGCGTCTCGACCAGGTGAGAGCCGATGAAGCCAGCGGCGCCGGTCACCAGCCAGCGGCGAGGCGCCTGCTGAAGCCGTGCGTCGAGGTCCCAAGAGGGCATATCAGAGACACCAGTAGCTGACGCGACCAGACGGAATGAGCCGGGGGTCGAGCGCGCTCTTCACGTCGACCAGCACGCCACCCGGCCGAATCCGCTCGAGGAAGAAGTCCATCGGCTGCTCGATGAACTGCTTATGGCTCACCGCGAGAATGAGCGCGTCGAGGCCCTTGAGCTCGTCGAGCGGGGTGAGCTCGAGCGAGTACTCGTGGGCGGTCTCCTTGGGGTCCGCGTAGGGGTCGTGGAGCATGGCTCGAATGCCAAACTCCGTCAGCTCGGAGAGGATGTCGGGCACCTTGGAGTTGCGAATGTCGGCCACGTCTTCCTTGAAGGTGAGCCCGAGCACTCCGACTCGCGCGCCCTTGACCGGAATGTTCTGGTGCACGAGCAGCTTCACCAGGCGCTGGGCGACGTAGGGGCCCACCGAGTTGTTGATGCGCCGGCCCGCGAGGATGACCTGGGGCTGGTAGCCGAGCTGCTCGGCCTTGGTCGTGAGGTAGTACGGGTCGACGCCGATGCANNAAGTTCCACTTGGTGCCGGCGGCGGCCAGCACGTCGCGGGTGCGAATGCCCATGCGATCGAAGATGAGCGCCAGCTCGTTCATCAGCGCGATGTTGAGATCTCTCTGGGTGTTCTCGATGACCTTGGCCGCCTCGGCCACCTTGATGCTGGCGGCGCGAAAGACGCCCGCGTCGATGATCGCCCCATAGACGCTCGCCACTCGCTCCAGCGTGGCCTCGTCTTCGCCCGAGACGACCTTGACGATGCGCTCCAGCGTGTGGAGTCGATCGCCTGGGTTGATGCGCTCCGGCGAGTAGCCCAGCTTGAAGTCGACGCCCTGGGTGAGACCCGAGCCCTTCGCGAGGATCGCCCCGCATTCGTCCTCGGTGACCCCGGGATACACGGTCGACTCGTACACCACCACGTCGCCCTTCTTGAGCACCTTGCTGACGGTCTCGCTGGCCTTCACGACAGGCGTCAAGTCGGGCCGGTTGTCGACGTCGACCGGGGTGGGCACGGCGACCACGAAGAAGGTCGCTTGCCTGAGCGCCTCCAGATTCGACGTCATCGTGAGCGCGGTGCCGCGAAGCTCCTCGCTCGAGACCTCGCCGGTGCGGTCCACTCCGCTTCTGAGGGAGGCCACTTTCTCTTCGTTGATGTCGAAGCCCACCGTTCCCGGAAACCGCTTGGCGAAGGCCAACGCCACTGGGAGACCCACGTAGCCAAGCCCGATGACTGCGATCCGCTCACTCATGCGTCCTGTTCCTCCCCTGTTCGTCGAGTTGTCTCGTCACGTCGGCGTCCGGCGTCGATTCACGTAGGCGCTCGAGGCGCACACCACCTTCCAAGAGCACCTCCAGCACCGCCGAGAGAGCGAACAGCCGGCGCGCGGCCCTGCCCTCATCGTCGGGGAGCGTCACGCCCAGCGACCGCGCCCACGACTCGACGCTTCCCGGACGCCGCCCAAGGAGCTGGGACAACACGCCGCGGAGGTTGATGAACCGCTCCGGTGCCTGGCCCTCGGCGGTGAGCAACGCCCGGCAGAACGGCCCCCAGCCCACCAGCACGTCGCCTTCACGCCCGAAGTGGCGCCACTGCGAGAGCACCGCGCCTCGGTCAGGCGCCCCCAGGAGCGCGGCGGTCTCAACGCCCAAATGAAACGCCACCGTGGGCCCCAGCGGACGAGCCGGCGCCAGCAGCGACCCGAAGCGCTCCCCCGTGGACGGCCGGTGGGCGACGAGTTGCACCAACTCGGCCACGTCGTCCGCGGGGCGATCGACCCTCTCGGGGGGCCAGGCGTTCGCCTCGCCGAAGACGGTCACCAGCCGGTCCCGGTCGGCCCGCATGGCCGCGAGGGGGTCGAAGGGCACCGAGTTCCGACGGCGGGAAAAACGGTGCCGCGACTGCCGGTCGCTGGAGCCAATGAACTCGAGCTGGCGCTCCACCATCGCGTCGAACACGCCCAGGAGCTGGGAGAACTTGCCCGGGGCTGCCTCGAGGCGGTCGAGCACGTACGACACGGCCTCGATGGTGGACAGGCAGTGCTCGGCGGGCTCCTTGCGTATGCGGTAGGCCCCGGGGCGCTCGGGGCGGAACGAGACCCGTGGCAACCGCGAGAGGAGCGGGCAGCGCTCCACCACCTTCTTGGCGTTGGACCAGGTGCCGTCGACGACCACCAGGGTCTTCAGGGGGCGCTCGATGGCCCCCACGTCGGTGGCGTCGGCCGTTGGGAAGAGCACCGCGACGTCGGCCTCGGCGCAGAGGGCCTCAAGCCTGGGGTTCCCCACCGCCGACAGCCCCACGTGGAGCTCGGAGTTGGGCAACGAGAGGTGCGCCATGCGGCAGGTGCTCACCGGCACCTTGGTCTCTCGCGGGTGTTGCACGAAGACCACGTGGGTCTGGCTGTGCACCGGCCGCACCTCGTCGCACCAGCACACGCGCTGGGGCCGCCGGCAGCGCCAGCAGACCTCGCGGTGACTCGACGAACCCTCCATGGCGTCTCCATGCCCGCTCGGGAGCCTCACCGCAAGGGCGAGCAGCAGGGCACCACGCGACTTCCGCCCGGCCTCGAATCGGGCCACCATGGCGGGGTGACCTCTCCCCACTGGCACTGGCATCTGGCCACATGAACCTCTTGCTCCTCGAGCCCGGTGAGCTCGCCCCCGATGGCACGGCGTCGCTGCGTGGACGACGCCACCAGCACGCCAAGGAGGTGCTTCGAGCTCAGGCGGGCCAGACCCTGCGAGTCGGCATGCGGGGCGGGCTCACTGGCACCGCCACCGTCACGGCCACCTCCGACGACGCCCTCGACCTCGAGGTTCACCTGGGCGAGCCGCCACCACCGCGCGCCGGCATCGACCTGGTGCTGGCCATTCCCCGACCCAAGGCCCTCAAGCGCGTCGTGCCGGCCATCGCGTCGCTCGGCGTCGATCGGGTGGTGCTGGTCAACGCGGCTCGCGTGGAAAAGAGCTACTTCGACTCCAAGGTCCTGGCCCGAGACTTTTTAGCCGGCCTCATCGACCTTGGGCTCGAGCAGGCCCGCGACACGGTGGCTCCCGTCATCGAGGTGCGCGAGCGGCTCAAGCCGTTCGTCGAGGACGAGCTCGACGGCTGGGCCCAGGGCGGGCACCGGCTCCTGCCCCACCCCACCGCGGCCAGGGCGCTCGGGCCGGTCGCTCCGCATGAGCGAGTCGTCTTGGCCATCGGGCCCGACGGCGGCTGGGTGCCCTACGAGGTCGAGCTGTTCGAGCGCGCCGGCTTCTCGGCCGTAACGCTGGGCCCCAGGGTCCTCCGAGTCGAGGTCGCGGTTCCCACCGTCATCGGGGCGCTCCGCGCGCGCTGCCCCTGAGCGGTTGGCCAGAGCGGCGACCGGCCGGTTAGTGTGTGGCCATGGGTCTCCTCCTGGCGCTCCTCCTCGCCGCTCCCCCAGCGCCCGAAGCGACCGACAAGGCCGGCCCCAAGGCCCCGCCTCGCCAGAAGCCCTACTGCAGCGGGACCTATGCCGACACCTTCTCGGCCCTGTCGAACGGGGCCATCGAGCTGTCCAACAAGGCCGAGGGCTCCTTCTCGCACTGCCTTCGGAACGTCACGACCTACGAGTGTCTGTCGTACGCCTCCGACGGGAGCATTCACCGGTCCAAGCGGCAGGCCACCTCTCACGGCACGGCCTTCGCCTACCGGCACCAGGGCAGCGAGACCTTGCTCTTGACCAACCAGCACGTCGCTGAATACCCCGCGGTGACCGACGACGATCATCAGGTCACCAACGTCCCGCCGGGCTGCAAGCGCATCGCCGACTCGCTCAAGATCGTCGACAACGAGCGCGACACCTTCGAGGCCGACGACATTCCGCTGACCCGGGTGGTGGTCGATCAAGCCCTCGACATGGCCGTGGTGCGAGCCAAGGCCCCCCTGGCCGTCATGCCGTGGAAGCTGGGGCGGAGCTCGGCCCTGCGGGAGCGCAACGTGGTCGAGGTCAGGGGCTTTCCACTGGGGGCCTTCCGCGCCACGGTGCAGGGCCGCGTCACCAGCGTGTACGATCACGACGACTACCGCGACTGGAACCACGACGACTTCATCATCGACGCCCAGGTCTCCTCGGGCAACTCGGGCTCCCCGGTGTTGGCGGTCAACTGCGAGTCGGGCGAGTACGAGCTGGTGGGCGTCTTCCACGCCGACTACTCGCGGGGCAACTCGCTCAACGTGGTGGTGCACATCGACGAGGTGCGCGAGCTGATGACGACGTTGAAGCGCACCGGCCCCACCCGTTCCTCCGACGAGCCCCTCACCCTCGCGGCCCGGCGCCGCCTGCTCGAGGAGGCCCAGGAGAACGGCCCCGTCTTCTTCCCCTTCGGCCTGGTGTCCGCGGTGGCCCGGGCGAGGGAGGACGGGGGCCTCCTCTTCACCGTCTTCCCCAAGGATTTTCCGGTCAAAGGCTGGCCGGTGGTGGTGCTCGAGAGCCTCGAGGGCGGCGGCTTCGGCCACCTCGAGCGCCTCTGGTTTGGCAACGCCCGGGGGCTCAAGGAGCGCCGGCTGCAAGACCTCGATGAGGCCGACCGGCTCGTCGCCGAGCACAGCCTCGAGGCCATGGCGCGCACCTCGCTCGTCGTGGTGCAGGAGCGAGCGCTCACGGTTCGAGCCACCACCTCGCGGGAGGCGGCCGAGGATCTGCTGAGGGTCGACCGGGAGCTCAAGCGCCTCGTGGGGCAGGCTCGAGACCTCTCGCAAGCCGCGGTCGACGCGGCCGAGCGCCTCGGCCCCACCAGCGCCGACGAGGCCCTTTCCTCGACCCGACCTTTCCTGCAGGCTGAGCCCACGGAAAAGCTCAAGCCTCCGGAGCACACTCCATGACGTACCTCGACGAGAAGAAGCCGGCCACGGCTCCCCCCGACGCGCCGCCACCCAAGCTGGTCACCTTCATGCTGGAGGCGTGGCAGAAGCCACCGGCCACGCTCCCCCCGAGGCGCCCCGACGCCCGGTTCTTCGCCGCCCGGAGGAAGGCCGTGGGGGCCCGCTTCCCCGGCGAGACGCTGGTCATTCCCACCGGTCACGAGCAGGTGCGCGCCAACGACACCCACTACCGCTTCCGACCGGGCTCCGACTTCTTCTGGCTGACGGGCCACCTCGAGCCCGACGGAGTGCTCGTCCTCGCCCCCGGAGCCAGTGGCCGGCACGAGGCGCACCTCTTCGTCGAGCCCAACCCTGGGAAGGCGAGCGAGACCTTCTTCACCGACCGCAAGAAGGGAGAGCTCTGGGTCGGCCCCCGCCTCGGCGTGCCCCAGACCCAGGCCCAGACCGGCGTCGAGGCCGCGCACCCGCTGGCCGAGCTCAAGGACTTCCTCGCGAAGCGCAACAACGGCCGGGTGCTCAGAGGCCGCTCCGCCGTCACCGACGCGATGCTCCCCCCTCGCGACGACGGCGCCGCCGACCGCGCCCTCGCCACCACCCTCGCCGAGCTCAGGCTCATCAAGGACGAGCTCGAGGTGGCCGAGCTCGAGGCGGCCATCGCCTCCACGAAGCGGGGCTTCGAGGACGTCATCCGCCAGCTGGGGGCAATCCGGAGCGAGCGCGCGGTTGAAGGCGTGTTCGGGCTCCGCGCCAGGGTCGAGGGCAACGACGTGGGCTACGGCACCATCGCCGCCTCGGGCGCTCACGCCTGCACGCTCCACTGGACGAACAACGACGGTCCGGTGGGCAAGAAAGACCTCCTGCTCCTCGACGCCGGGGTCGAAGGCCGCTCGCTCTACACCGCCGACATCACCCGAACGCTCCCGGTGAGCGGGCGGTTCTCGAAGGCCCAGAGAGAGATCTATGATCTCGTCTTCCGTGCCCAACGCGCCGCCCTCGCCCAGGTGAAGCCGGGCAACGACTTCCTCGAGCCCAACCGCCACGCCATGCGGGTCCTCGCCGAGGGCCTCGAGGCGCTGGGCATTCTCCCCATGTCAGCCGAGGAAGCCCTCCTCGAGGAAAACCAGTTTCACAAGCGCTACACGCTCCACACCGTCAGTCACATGCTGGGGCTCGATGTGCACGACTGCGCCAGCGCCAGGCCCGAACGGTACAAGCACGGCACGCTCGAGCCGGGCATGGTGCTGACCATCGAGCCGGGGCTCTACTTCCAGAGAGACGATCTCACCGTTCCCCCGAAGTACCGGGGCATCGGAGTGCGCATCGAAGACGATGTGCTGGTCACCGCCGATGGCGTGCGCAACCTGTCGAGCGCCATTCCTCGATCGGCCGAGGCCGTCGAGCGGTGGATGGCGAGGGTGACGAAGCGCTGAGGCCTCACCTCTCCGGCAGCCGCTCGGTCAAGGTCGAGATGACCGCGGAGATGACCTCGGTCTCTTCTCGCCCTTCGACGAGCTGGGTCGTGGGCCAGTCTTCGCGGACCCGCACGTCGATGCAGCTGTACCTCGCGTCTCGGAGTTGGTCGTCGCCCTCCCCGCAAATCTCGGTCCCGTTGACCGTGGGCTTCCCGTAGAGCATCAGCGTCGACTTCACGCCATCGTCGGTGATTCGCACCGCGAACCACGAGCCCACCTGAGAGGCCGCCGCCGCCCACATCGGGTCTGCCGAGGTCGGCCCGTAGCCGGGAGCGAACCGCCCCCCGCGAAAGAACAGCACCGCGTTGGTCGGCGAGACCTGAAAGCGGTTCACCAGCGGAAAGCCTCGCTCGGCGAAGATCTCCTGCACCGCGGCGCCGGCCGTTGCCCCAGGGCGGTTGAGATTCACCCGCGCCCCTGCCTGGGTCAGGTACGTGGAGGTCGAGCCGCGCAAGGTGCGCATCGGCACGCAGGCTTGAAGCACGATGGCCAGCACTCCCAAAATCCGAACGATGCGCATGTCTGCCCCTTCAGTTGGAGGTGGCACGCACCATAGCCAATGCCCGAGGCCCGGTTCAGTCTTCTTGGGTCCGCCTCGTCGACGGCACGCCCTCGACGTAGGTGAAGCTCTTGCGGCCGATCTCCCGCCCGTCGGTCGTCAACACCCTGACCCGGTATCGACCCGGCCGCCCCATGGTCGCGAAGGCGAAGGTTCGATAGCCCTCCTCGTTGCCGCCGCTCAGCACTGTGGTGAACGGGCTCCCCCTCGACGTCCAGCCCCGGTCGGCGTCGTCGTATTCCCACGCGAAGGCCACCTCGTCTCGAAAGCGCGCCGGCGCGAAGATTCGAACGAACGCCCAGGCTCGAGCTCCCGCGGGGGAGACGAACACTTCATCCTCGAGGCGCCAGAGCTGCCACGCAGGGGCCGGCTGGAACTCCAGCGTGTAGTGGGGGCGGCCGTCAACCTTGTGCGGCGTCACGCTGGAGTAGATGCCGATGTGCCGGAGCGAGAGCGGCACCGGAGGGATGACGCCGACGAGGTACAACCCGAGCAACGCCCCCTGCAGGAACAGCCCAGGCGTCACCGCCCGGCCGAACGTCCACTGTGGGTCATGGGTCAGCCGAGCAGAGAGGCGCCAGAGGGCGAAGGTGGCCCCGGCCCCCATCACCACCGCCACCGCGTACTGCCAGGTCCGCAGCTCTCCCCACACCACCGGGAGCAGGTACGCGAGGTACGTCGTCACCGAGAACGACAGCAACAGCACCCGTACAATCGGCCCTCGATCGCGGAAGCGCGGCGCCTCGTTGACCACCACCACCACCGCCAGCGCCACGAGAAAGGCGAAGGCCGACACCCCGCTCGAGGCTCGGAAGTAGAAGATGAGGAAGGCGTTGAGCAGCGTCCCGAGAAAGAAGTGCAACGCCCAGAGGCGAACGGAGGCGAGCTTGCCCAGCAGCCCACCGGGTTCGCCGCCCTGAACGTGGAGCTCGTGGTCCCACAAGATGAGCCCCGCGGCGAGGGCGAGGTAGATGCCCTGGTGCACCAGCAAGGGCGTGTTGTCGATGCGCCGCAGCAACGCGACGTCGAAGCCGAACCCAGCGAAGAAGAACAGCACGTCGAGCGCGACCTGATAGCGCTGCCGGAACGAGCCGAAGCGCTGGGCGAACGTGGGAGCGAGCGGCTCGACGAGCACCGTCGGCGCGGTCAGGCCAGGGCTCGACGGCGAGGCCAACGCAACCTCCTCTTCGATGTCTTCAGTTGAGGCCACCGCTCACCACCAGCCGGCCCGGGTCGATGCCCATGCCCTTGATGACCGTCTCCCAGATGTCGTCGGCGCCCAATCGCAGCACCTGCTCGCCAGAGGCCTCGGTGAACAGCCAGCTCCCGTGGGCGAGCTCCTGTTCCACCTGGCCCGGGCCCCAGCCGGCATAGCCGAGGCAGAAGCGCAGCGTCGCCTCACCGTCCAGCAACAAGGGCTCCAGCGCGTCGCTCGTCATCGAGAGGTAGAGCCCGGGCAACAGCTCGTTGCGCTCCTCCACTCGGGTGGAGTCGTGGAGCACGAAGCCCCGGTACGGCTCCACTGGGCCACCGACGAAGACCGGCAGGTCTTCTCTGCCTGCCCAGAGCTCGAGATCCTGGTTCTTGGCCAGCTCGCCGAGACTGAGGTTCGACCGACGGTTGATGACCAGGCCCATGGACCCAGTGGGGGTGTGCTCGATCATCAACACCACCGACTGATGGAAGTTCGGATCCGACAGCTGCGGCATGGCGATGAGGAAGCCGGGGGCAAGTGCCTTCACGGGGCCAGTATAAGGGGGTCCGAGCTACGGCCCCAGCTCCTCTTCGATCACGCGGCGAAACGCCTCCAGCGGCTGGGCCCCAGACAGCATGACCCCGTTGATGAAGAAGGCCGGCGTTCCACTCACGCCCGCTCGCTGCCCGGCCGCCAAGTCCTTCTGAACCACCGGGGCCATCTTGCCCGAGTCGAGGCATTGCTCGAAGCGGTCGGCGTCGAGGCCCAACCTCCCCGCTTGGGCCTTGAGGGCGTCGACGTCGAGGGCTTGAGATTCGAACAGCGAGTCGTGGAACGCCCAGAAGTGCCCCTGCTCGTCGGCGCACGCCGAGGCCTCGGCGGCCTTGGGCGCGTGGGGGTGAAGCGAGAGGGGAAAGTGCCGAAAGACCAACCGCACCTGGCCAGGGTACGCCGCCAGCACCCGATCCAGCACCTCCATCGCCCTGCCACAGAAGGGGCACTCGAAGTCGGCGAACTCCACGATGGTCACCTTCGCCGTCGCCTCGCCACGAGAAGGGCCCACGGCCTCGACGTGCTTCCTCGGCCGCACGGGAGGCTTCGCCACCAGCTCGAAGCCGGCCTCTTTCTTCAGGCCGGCGAACAGGAGCCGTGCCCGCTTCGCGCGCTCCTCCTGGTCGACGGCCTGCTTGAGCTGCGGGCGCACGTCGTCGAACGTCACCTCCGGCCCAAGCCGCCCTTTGGCGCGCTCGAAGAGCGTCCGCATCTGGGCCTCGGTCGGCTCGGTCGCGCCCGCGCTCACGTGCCCCTCGAGCCAGGCGTCGGGAGTGAGCCCCTCCTTCTTGGCCGCGGTCTCCACCAACGCCTCGAGCACCATCCGCTCCGCCGTCTCGGTCCTCAGCTCGTACAGTTGCTCCTCGAGCTTCTTGAGCTCGTCGGCCGCCTTGGCGTCGACCTCCGCCTGGCGGATCACCCTGTCGCCATACCGAGCGATGATCGCTGAGGGCTCCGCGGTGACCAGCACCGGATGAACGCTCGCACAGGAAAGGAGTATCGCCGCGGAGATGAGAAACGAAGCTCGCATCGCGACGCACCATGGCACGCGCCATGCGCGAGTTCGAATGCCAAATGGGTCGAGGCACACACCTTGCTGAAGACCCACCCCATGAAGCGAATCACGGGGAACGAGCATCACTTCGGGGAGGGTGCGTCATGAGCCTGGCACGCGAGGGGGACGACTCCTGGGTCGTTCCGAACATCACGCCGTCGTTCGACCCCTGCCGGACCACTGGCGGTGGGTCATGAAGCCCCAGGAGAAGCCCGTCACCCTCTCACGGTCGGAACACGAGAGGCTCCTCGCCTGTGCCCGGCTGGTCGAGCGGTTCGTCGTCACGGCCGCCAAGGGGACGCTCGGACACCGGCTTACCGTGAACCAGGGCGATCCGCGAGAGGTGGTCGAGGCGGTGGGCGCTTTCAACCGCATGCTCGAGCAGGCCGAAGAGACCGAGCGGCGACGGATCGAAGGCCAGAGAAGCACCGACCTCGTGCGCCTCAAGGACATCGTCGCGGTGAGCATGTTCACCACCGAGATCGCGGTCGGAACGGCCAACATCCTCACCGCCACCACCGAGGCGCAGCTGGCGAGCGCCACGATGGCCGGAGCGGTCGACGAGCTGGCCGCGTCGGTTCGCGACATCGAGAACTCGGCGCATCAATCGGCCGAATCGACGGCCACGGCGCAGGCCATCACCGGCGACGGCCTCGAGCTCGTGGAGAAGCTCAAGGCCCACGTGCGCGACGCCGAGGGCGCCTTCGACTCGATGGTGGACAGGACCAAGAACCTCGAGACGCGCGTCGCTTCGCTCGGAGGCGTGGTCGACACCATCTCGACCATCGC
The DNA here is from genome assembly GCA_003153055.1 of Myxococcales bacterium. The sequence continues at coordinate 2,515 of PMBV01000385.1, read as the reverse complement.
CGAGCAGACGAACCTGCTGGCGCTCAACGCCACCATNNCATCGAGGCGGCGCGCGCCGGAGAGCTCGGCAAGGGCTTCGGGGTCGTCGCCAGCGAGGTCAAGGCCCTCTCCCGACAGACCCGCACGGCGACCGACGCGATCCGCGATCAGATCGAGGGCCTGAGCGTGGCCTTCAAGGAGATGTACGACCGGATGGCCCACTCGAAGGAGCGGGTCCAGACGGTCCTGGGCAGCGTCGATTCGCTCAGCCACGGCTTCGGCGAGATGAGCGAGGGGACCTCCACCATCGCCAACCAGGCCTCGTCCCTCGCCACGATCCTCACGCAACAACGCTCCGCCGTCGAGTCGCTCGCCCAGAACATGTCGACGATGAAGGTGAGCGGCGAGCGCACCGCGAACGTCGCCAAGAAGCTCGATCAGCAAGGCCGCGACAACCTCGCGCTGATCGAGCGCATGCGGGCCGATCAGGCCGGCGTCGACCTCCCAAACCGCGATGTCTACCTCGCCAAGGCGGATCACGTGCTGTGGAAGAAGCACATCATCGACTTCGCCCTTGGCTCGACCACGGACCTCACGCAGCTCAAGAGCGACTCCGACTGCCGCCTGGGGCGTTGGCTCGCCCAGGACGAGCACGCCCGCTTTCGATCGCTCATCGCGCTGCCCCACCGCCGCGTGCACGAGGAAGGCCTGGCCGCCGCCAAGTGCTTCCTCCATCGTCAGCCAGAGGCCGGCTTCGAGCACTTCGCCAAGCTCGAGAGCGCCTCGGCCGACGTCATCCGGTGCCTCGACTCCATCCTCGAGGGGCTCAGCACCACACCCTCGAGCTCCTCACCCGCCAACGTCCCGCTCCGACCGGCGCTCGTGGGCGAGATCCGTCACTGACGCGCGTTGAGCGACCTCGGCGAGGCGAGTCAGTTCGCCTTCGCCGGCGGAGCACAGACGAGCCGCCGCGCGCCCGTCACGCCCCGCGTCCCCGCCGGCACGAGGACCTCGTCCTTCGTCTCGAGGAAGGGCCTGCACTTCCACCCGTTGGGGCACCCGTCGTCGGCCTGACAGCTCTCGCCGCAGGTCCCCATGGTGGCGAAGCCGTCTGACTTCGGAGTGACGGCGCACGACTCACCCTTGGCGCAGTCGCGATTGGCGAAGCACGACACGTGCGAGGGCTTCCCCACCGGGCCCCTCTGGGCGAAGAACCAGGCCAGTCCGGAGGCGCCTACCAGCGCCAAGATGAGCCACCGCGCGTTCCTCGGCATCGCTACACCGGCGCCGCGCTCCCCTCGGCGGTTCGGAAGAGCTCCTCGGGCTTCTCAAGGGCCAAGGCCTCGCGGAGCACCTCGTCGACCTGATCCACCAGCACCACCCTGAGGGCCCGGCGGATCTTCCTCGGCACCTCCTGGAGATCCTTCTTGTTCTCCCGAGGGATCAGCACCGTCTTGATCCCCAGCCGGTGAGCGGCGAGGCACTTCTCCTTGAGTCCGCCGATCGGCGTCACCCGACCCCGGAGGGTGATCTCACCGGTCATCGCCACGTCGCGGCGCACGGGGATCCGCGTGATGGCCGAGACGAGCGCGGTGGCCATCGTCACGCCCGCAGACGGGCCGTCCTTGGGCTCGGGCCCGGGGAAGTGAATGTGAATGTCGTTCTTCTCGAAGAAGCCGTCCTCGATGCCGAGGCGCCCGGCTCGAGAGCGCACCCAGGTCACCGCCGCTTGGGCCGACTCCTTCATCAGGTCGCGCAAGAGCCCGGTGACGATGAGCTTTCCCTTGCCGGGCATGGTGGCCGCCTCGGTGTGCAGCACCTCGCCGCCGTAGGCCGTCCAGGCGAGGCCGTTCACCATGCCGATCTGATCGTGGGTCTCGTTCTTGTCCTTGGGCACCTTGGGGACGCCCAGCCGGCGAATGACTTCCTTCCGGTTGACGAGGATGGGGCCCTTCGGCCCTTCCTGCGAGGCCGCCGCCTTCACCACGTCGCGCGCCACCTTGCGGAACACCGAGGCGATCTCCCGCTCGAGGCTGCGCACCCCGGACTCGCGGGTGTACCGGCGGATGATCGTCTTGAGCGCCAGCTTCGACAGCTTCACCTGGGCGCCGAGGAGGCCGTTCGCCTCCTGCTGCTTCGGGACGAGGTAGCGGCGGGCGATGGAGAGCTTCTCGTCCTCGGTGTACCCGGCGATGCGGATGATCTCCATCCGGTCCTGCAGCGGCTGGGGGATCGTCTGCATCGAGTTGGCGGTGCAGATGAACATCACCTTCGACAGATCGTAGTCGAGGTCCAGGTAGTGATCGTTGAAGGTGTTGTTCTGCTCCGGGTCGAGCACCTCGAGTAAGGCCGCCGAGGGGTCACCCCGGAAGTCGCTCGACAGTTTGTCGATCTCATCGAGCAGGACGACGGGGTTGTTCGACTCGGCCTTCTTGAGCGACTGCACCACCTTGCCGGGCATCGCCCCGATGTAGGTCCGCCGATGACCGCGGATCTCAGCCTCGTCACGCACCCCGCCCAGCGACATGCGCACGAA
>PMBV01000548.1 GCA_003153055.1 Myxococcales bacterium | reverse complement strand
GACGTGTTCGTCCACCACAGCTCGGTGTCGTTCGAGGAGCGGAAGCTGGCGGAGGACCGCTTTCACCACGGGCAACAGGCCTGCATCGTGTGCACCTCGACGCTGGAGCTGGGTATCGACGTCGGTGACCTCGACGCGGTGCTGCAGGCCGATGCTCCGTCGACCGTGTCGTCATTCCTTCAGCGCATCGGCCGCACGGGGCGCAGGGCTGGCCAGTCGTCGAACATGGCGTTCTTCTGCGAGGAGACGGAGTCGATGCTGCTCGCCGTTGCTCTGGTCGAGCTCGCCCGCTCCCAGTGGGTCGAAGACGTGCCGGTGCTGACCCGTTGTTGGCCGGTGATGGTGCAGCAGCTGATGGCGATGTCGTTGCAATTCGGAGCCATCTCCGGCGCGGACGCGTGGACGCAGTTGTCGCGCGTGCCCGACTTCCAGGGCATCTCGGGTGCCGAGTTCGACGCGCTCTTGGGCCACCTGGTGAAACACGACTTCCTGTACGAATCTGGCGGGAAGTACTCGCTCGGTGACAAGGCCGAGAGGATGTTCGGGCGGAAGAACTTCCAGGAGCTGTACGCGGTCTTCAGCGCGCCGCAGATGTACCGTGTGCTTTCCGGTGCCCAGGAGATCGGCTCCATCGAACCCACGTTCGTCGAGCGACTGGTGGAGGGGATGAGCTCGTTCCTCCTTGGTGGCCGGGCGTGGGTGGTCGACCACGTCGTGCATGCTGACCGAGAGGTGCACGTGCGTGCGGCGCCAGCAGGGAAGAAGCCCACCTGGGGTGGGTTCATGCCGCGGTTCTTGGGTCGAGAAGTCTGCGAGCGGATTCGCAAGCTGCTCGAGGGTGACGAGCTGCCGGGCTACCTCGACGAGCAAGCCAAGAAGGCACTGGTTGAGCTCCGAGCCGACCTGGGGCCCCTGCTTCGCGCCGCTGGGCCGTCGGTGCAGGTGGATGCCGAGGGGTACGCCGTCTGGTGGACCTACGCGGGCGGGCGCATCAATCACACCCTCAAGTACGCGCTTGAGGTGAGCCAGGGGTGGAAGGTGGTGGCGGAGAACTTCTTCGTGAAGATCGCCGGTGACGGGGTGAACCACACGTCGGTCGAGGCGGCGGTGCGAGAGTTGACGGCTCAGGGGTTCTGGATCGAGGACCGGCTGCGGGCGATGCGGGCGCGGATTCCGCCGTACCGGCTGAGCAAATTCCAGGACGCGCTCCCTGACGCTGCGCTCGGCGAGATGCTGGGGGGCATGTTCATCGATGCCCCTGGTGCGAGAGCGGCGGCGCAGCGTGCTATTGGTGGCAGGGGGATGACATGAAGGCCCTCAGGCTGCGAGAGCCGGTTCTCTATCAGCACCCGGCCGGCGCGGTCATTTGGGTGAGGCTCAAGCCCGGGGGGCGGTATCCGTACGGCGGACCGCGTCGGGTCAGGGGATGTCGGCAGTGCTACTTGGCCGAGCATGGTCGAGGTCGTACCGGATGAGCCGAAGCCCCTTGATCTTCTCCTGAGTCTCGGGCTTCTCGAGGGTCTCGCGCCAGTTGGCGGGAGCGAGCTCAAGGACGCGGGGTTTCGGCCAGGAGGGAAGGAGGATGAGGAGGTCTCGGAGGTAGGAGAGCGGCTCGGTGCCGTGCATGCGGCAGGAGGCGAGGAGGGAGACGACGACAGCGTTCCACTCGGCCCCGCCGTCGGTGGAGCAGAAGAGCCAGTTCTTCTGGCCGACCTTCTGGTGGCGGAGGGCCAACTCCGAGGGGTTGTTGTCGAGCCGGAGGCCGCCGTCATCGAGGAAGCGGGTGAGGCCGACCCACTGGCGCTCGATGTAACCCATGGCGACCTCGATGGGGGAGTGCGGGACGAGCTTGGGTCGCTCCTGGCGAATCCAGGCGAGGAAGTCGTCGAGGACGGGCTGGGCGAGGGCCTTGAAGAAGCCGCGGGCGTGCATGCGCGACGGCTCGGCTGGGGCCTCGCCCACCGCCCGATTTCGGGCTTTCCCGAGAGAGCTGAGAGGCTCCATGCCACGTCGGGTGCAGGAGGAGACGCGGCGGTCTCGCGGACTTGTGAGAGGGGCTTCACACGAGTCTCGCCGCATGATCTCACTGCCGAATGCCACGCAAGAGGGCCCTCTCTGAGGCGAGCGACGAAGAGCTGCTGCGCGAACTGGCCCGTCGCCACGCGGACAAGCAATTCCGTGATGGCATGACGATGACCGAAATGGAGCTCTCGGTGGAGTCGATGGTCCATGGCCACCGCGAGCCGTCCATCGCATTGAGGCTCTCACGCATTGAAGCCGGAGAAGCCCACGGCGAAGGCGTGTCCTCGTTGTGGCCAGCGCGTATCGGTGAAGGTGCGCGACAGGGAGCGCACGGTGCGCAGCCTTTCGGGGCCGGTCACCTTCAAGCAGAACTACCACTACTGCGAAGCGTGCAAGGTTGGCTTCTATCCGGTGGACCGTCTCCTCGACCTCCCCGAGGAGGGGGACCTGTCGGCTGAGTTGGAGAAGCGCGTCCTCGATTTTGCGCTCAACGACGTCTACGGCGAATGCGCCGCGCGCCGGGCACTCCACTACGCCGACACCATCTCTGAGAACCTCCTCCGCGTCGTCGACCGCGTCGGCCGACAGTGCGAGGCAGCGGACCAGAGTCGACTGCAATCGGAACTCAAGCGCGGCGCCCGGCCTGCTCGCAACTCCACGATGTCACTCGGTCCTTGGCGGTCAGCGCCTGGTGCCGCCGCGGGCAGCCATCGCATCGCACAACCACTTGGCGTGCGGGGTGCGAACCTGGAGCAGCCGATCTCCTGCGCCGACGAGGACCGAGGTGCCGAGGGGGTTGACCTGCAGCGCGCGGAGGTCACCCCAGCGGACGGTCGCGTACTCGCCGCGCGGGCGCAGCAGGCGCATGGCCGCGGAATCGAAGACCACCGTTCGCACTCGCAGCCATGGAATCGAGGCGATGCCACCGATGGCGGCCAGGCCGATGCCCAGCACGATGAACCGAGGGACGCTGGCCCAGGCGGGGATCGCGAGCCACGCCGACCCGCACAGCCCGAGGGCGAGCGCCCCGGCGGCGAGCAGCACCGACCGCTGGACGCCAGGGAGGTGGACGTGCGTCTGTGCGCCGACGCGCTCGAGGAGGACGCCGTCCGGTGGGGCAGAGAGCTTCGCGCTGGGCTGGATCGTCATCGGCTGATCGAGAGCCTCGGGTTTGACCTCTCGGACCGAGTCGGCCCCGACGGTGAGCCACGCCACCCCCAGGGTGCGCGCGAGCCTCCGCGAGAGCTCCCAGGCCGCCTCGGGATGGGAGCTGGCCAGGAGCTCCCGCTGTTCCACCTGGGGCTTCACCGGGAGGAGCGTGGCGTCGTAGACCAGGACCGTGTGGGGTCCGCCTTTGCCGCGTATCGTCACCAGCGAGCTGGTGAAGGCGACGCCGCGCAGCTCATCGAAGCGCAGCGCGTTGTTGGCCCACTGCACCTGCCTCGCATCGAGGTCCACGACGGTCCGGGGTCGCCGGGCGTGCAACAGGCCCGCGATGGCGAGGAAGGGGACTGCAGTCAAGGTCCCCTTCAGCATCTCGAGGCTGAGCAGCACTCCCATCCCGACGAACGTGAGGGCCATGCCCCCGCCCACGGCGACCAGCACCCCCGAGTAGAGGCGCGCTGCGTAGCTACCCCGGAAGGTGAGCCGTCTGGCCATGTGCTCGAGTCTCCCACGGGTGCCCTCAAAGGAGAAGTGGACGCCGCGGGCCCATTGCGCTCATCGAGAGCAAGTCGGGCACGGTCGTGGGCACTTGCGACGTGGTCGGTGTCGTGGGTCCACTGTCGTTGCGTGTTCTTCGGCAGAACGCCAGGCGCACCGGCTTCCGACCGTCCACGCTGCCCTACAAAACGACGTACGCGTGGGTTGTCAGTAAGGCCCTGCTGCCGCGAAGCGGCTTCGTG
>PMBV01000144.1 GCA_003153055.1 Myxococcales bacterium | reverse complement strand
GAGGCGCTCCGAAAGCGAGTGCTGGAACTGGCCAAGGAGGTCGGGCTCGATAAGTTCCTCCACCACAAGCCAGACGAGCTGTCGGGTGGGCAACGTCAGCGGGTCGCCATCGCACGAGCGCTCATCACCAACCCCCGCCTGGTGCTGGCCGACGAGCCCACCGCGAACTTGGACTCCCAGACGAGCGACCAAATCATCGACCTGATGCTCGAGCTCAACAAGCACGAGGGGGTGACGTTTCTCTTCTCCACGCACGACCCTCGGGTGGTCAAGCACGCCCGGCGGGCCCTGCAGATCTCCGATGGGAAGATGGTCGACGGCACCACGGTGCACTGAGGCGGAGACCGTCGCGCACTCGAGCCAAGGCGCGTCTTCGTCGATGTCGAGCGACGCCTCGAAGCGAACCTCGAGGGGGCTCTTGGAGCTCACCACCAGCCACTTGGCATTGGGGCCGGCTTTGACGGCGACCTCGCGATCGTGAACTCGCCGAACCTGGGGCCAGGTGGGCACCTGGCTCAGCTGAACCTCGAGCTCCACTGCTGGGTCTCGCAGAGCGCCCTGGTCTACACCGGAGAGGTCCTCCAGACCGGCAGGTCGGCCCGTGAGACGAGCGCCCCTGCCCTGCGTGCTCGGCCGGCGCAGCGGCGGCTCCCACTGGGAGATGAGTACTCACCGCCGAAGCCGAAGCGGCGGTGCGCCTTCTTGGAGGGGTTCTCGCTGCATGCCAACACTCGGGTGCACGAGAATGACAGAGGCAACCTCCGCCGCCTCTGCGCGTACGGTGCCCGCGGGCCGCTGACTCTGGAGGGCCTCTCGTGGTTGCCGGATGGCCGCCTCGCGTACTGCATGAAGCGGCCGGCGGCGTCGGGCCAGACGGAGCTCGTCCTGGTGCCCGTCGACTTCCTCCGTCGCCCCGCCGCCCTGGTCCCTCCGCCCCGTGTGAACCTCGTGCGCTTCTTCGGTTTCTTCGCGCCCAACGCGAGCCTGCGCAAGCACCTGGTCCCCAAGCCACCCAAGCAGGACCCGTCCGTGCCCGCAGCCTCCAGCCCGGCCGCGACTCCGGCCACCAGTACCGCGTCCCATGGGCCCAACTGCTCCAGAGAACCTTCGCAACAGACGTCCTGACGTGCGACAACTGCGGCGGGTCTCGTCGCGTGGTGGCGTGCGTCTTCTCTTCCACCGTCGCCCGCGAGATTCTCGAGCACCTGCGCCTCCCGGCCAGGCCCCTTCCTCGGGCTCCTGCGCGCGGCCCTCCCCAGCACGACCTCTACGCCTGAGCTGCCCCCAACCTGCCTGACTCCCTCGACCTTCGCCGAGAACGGGGTCGGCTGCCCAGAGCTCTGTTTCCTGCCTACAACGACCCGCCCTCGCGCGCCTCCGGCCACCCTCACCACCCTGACTCCGCCTGCAAGGCGCGGCGGGCTCTGGACGTGTGGACCGAAAAGGCCGGTTGTTCCTCCTTGATCCAAACGCCTGTCCGATGCTGGCACCTTGGTTCGTGCTGCTACCGAGGCTGTGAACGGTATAGAACTCGTAAGTGCACTCGGAGTCTGGAGTTGCAGGGAATCGATGGGCACCGTTGGGGTTGAGTGGTGCTCAATCTGAACGGAGGCTGCATTGGCGACGACTCGGGAACAAGGGGAGCGCTCCGACAAGATTGGGGAGCTCGGAGAGGTGGCGTGTCGGGGTGCGTTCACGCGAAGCGAATGGTCTGGAATCCGGTGCAGCGGGACCGTGCAGGCTTCGATGCGAACGTGTCGTGGGTGAGTGGCGCTGAGAGCACTGGCGTCCCATTCGCGCTGCCGGCAAGGTTCTTCGCGCTGGCACAGGTGAAAGCCAGCGACGATCTCTCGAAGCTCCGTCCGTACCTCACGCTCCAGCGCGCCCTGAACCTCATCGACCACCATGGCCCCGCATTCGTGCTCCTGCTCGACTTCAAAGGAGGACTCGATGTCGTGGAGTGCGAGGTGCTTCATGTGTCGGGTGAGTTCGTCCGTTTGGTCTACGAGCGGGTCGCGAGCGCGACCAACGAGGAACTGAGCAAGCAGAGAATCACCGTCTCACAAGCCTTCACGAAGACGCTCAAGCTCGACGAGGCCCCGCAATACGCATTGGCGACCGCAGGTCCGAATGTATCCGTACGGCGGACCGCGTCGGGTCAGGGGACGTCGGCAGTGCTACTTGGCCGAGCATGGTCGAGGTCGTACCGGATGAGCCGAAGCCCCTTGAGCTTCTCCTGAGTCTCGGGCTTCTCGAGGGTCTCGCGCCAGTTGGCGGGGGCGAGCTCGAGGACGCGGCTCTTCGGCCAGGCCGGAAGGAGAATGAGGAGGTCTCGCAGGTAGGCGAGCGGCTCGATGGCGTGCATCCGGCAGGAGGCGAGGAGAGAGACGACGACGGCGTTCCACTCGGCACCGCCGTCGGTGGCGCAGAAGAGCCAGTTCTTCTGGCCGACCTTCTGGTGGCGGAGGGCCAACTCCGAGGGGTTGTTGTCGAGCCGGAGGGAGCCGTCATCGAGGAAGCGGGTGAGGCCGACCCACTGGCGCTCGATGTAGCCCATGGCGACCTCGATGGGGGAGTGAGGGACGAGCCAGGGCCGGTGCTGGCGAATCCAGCCGAGGAAGTCGTCGAGGACGGGCTGGGCGAGGGCCTTGCGCTTGTCGGCGTCGAGCAACTTGGTGACGGGGTCCACGGCGGCGTCGTGGGCATCGTAGAGCTGCCCGATGAAGCCGATTCCGGTGAGGGCGAGCTCCCGGGAGCTGGCGAGGGCCTTGAAGAAGCCGCGACGTGCGTGCGCCCAGCAATCCACCTCGATGACACCGGGCTCACGGCGGTACGTCTCATGGTAGACGGACGAGGCGTCGGAGATGAGCTTTCCGACGAAGCCCTCGAGGCGGTCCGCCACGGCGTCGCCGTTGTTCTCCTTGAGGTAGGCGAAGAGGACGTGTCGGACGGGGGCGATGAAGACCTGAAACGCACCTCGCCTACACCTCTCCTTGTCACGAATGAGAACGCCGCACGCGTCGGTCAAGAGCAGAGGGCTGTTGGCCTTGGCGTCGACCCACATCGCCTCCACCAAGACTCGCAGGAGCTCGTAGCAGCCCTGGACGATGCCACAGAGGGTGGAGCGAGACAGGCGCACCCCCTGCCGCAGGAAGATGCGCGTCTGCCGGTAGAGGGGCAGATGGTCCTCGTACTTCATGACGAGGACGAGAGCGAGAAGTCCGGGGCCGGCGATTCCCTTGCGGATGGGCAGCTCCGGTGGCTCAGCAATCAACACCTTCACCAGCGGCGCGACGTCCCCGTCGGGTACCGGTGCGCTCGCGGGCGACGGGTTCTCGCCAGACACTGCCGGAGGCGTCTTGGCCGACGCGGCGCTGGTGCCCACGTGCTCCGGGCGCATGTACTTGGGCCGCGTCACCTCGACCCGGAGGACGGACGAAGGGCGGTAGTCGAGGAAAAAAGACAGCTCCTCCCCGACCCGCACCAACTCCTCGCCACCTGGGAGCTTTCGCTCAATCGGCTCGAGGACGATTTCCTCCACGGGCAAGTTGCTCTCCTCGAGCTTCTGCCGGCCGTGGGGCTTCGCCTTCCGCTTCTTCTTCTCCGGCAGACGCTCGGTGGACGGCGAGCTCGACGTGGTCTCCGTCTCCTCTCGGAGTTCGCCCAGCGTCGCCTCGGCCCGGGCTCCCGCGGCAACGTCGCCCTTCTGGAGGCGACCGAGGTCCACCAGGATGTCGAGGAATGACTGCTGGGCGTCGGCATTCCTGATGCGCTCAGCCTTGGGGCCGAACAACTGCCGCTTCAGGGTGAGGAGCTCGGTGGTGAGTCGAATCACCACCGCCTCGTGCTCCTGCTGCGCCATGTCCATCATCACCCGTAGCTGCCCATTCGCGGACCGCAGCTCCCCGTTCTCGAGATGCGCCGAGGCGAGCAGCGCCTTCAGTCGCTCGTTCTCTGCCTGCAGGGCGCCAGGGCTCTCAATCACCGGACAACACATATCAGACTACGAAAGAGGTGTCTTGTCTTTGTGTTGTGCTGATTCGAGAGCGCACAGCGCTCGCAGCGTCCCGTGATGCCCGAGCAACATCCTTTCCCGTCTCTTGGTGGGGACGCGCCACTCCGTCCAATAGCGCCGCAAGAATCCTGGAGTCGATGGTGATGCTCGACGCGCCCTCCGGAATCTCACGGGGCAGGGCCACCTCTCGGTCGTCCAGCCGCTTCACCAGCAGGCACCAGCCCGTCGCATCACGCCAGAGCGCCTTCATCATGTCCCGACGCCGGTTGACGAATACAAACATCGCATTCGTCATCCTCGGGTCTCGGCCGAGCCTCTCCTGAATCCATAGCGCCAAGCCATCAAACGAGCGCCTCATGTCGACCGGCTCGACCGCCAGAAGCACCGTCAGTCCCGAGGGCGTCATGCCATGCCGCCTTTCACCAGTCTCATCGCACTACATCCTGTTCGACAATGGCCAGGACGCGCTCCAGAGTCTCCGAGTCGAAGCCCGTCGACGCCCGCACCACCCGCCCATTCCTCAGCACGACTTCCACCGAAGCACGCGGTTCGGCCTTCGCCGCAGCCTCGAGCCGAACAAAGGACAGCGCCTCGGCCAACACCCCCTTCTTCTTGGGGGCGTCCGGCCGCCTCCCTGCGTTCTGGTGCCACCGCTGCAGCGTCCATGCCTTGATGCCCAAGTCGCCCGCCAGCTGTGTCTGCGACATCCCCCCGGCCAACAACGGCGCCGCATATTCCAAGACGGCCTCCCTCAACTCGCGCCCGTACAGTTTCTGTAACCGTTCACGGGCCTACGCGGC
>PMBV01000265.1 GCA_003153055.1 Myxococcales bacterium | reverse complement strand
GCCCTCCTCGGGTCTGGTGTTCCAAACCAACTGGCGATGCACGATGACGGACTCGGAGGCGACGAGCTGGCTGGCGACAACATCTGGACGATCTTCTTCGACGTGCCGCGGGGGGCGCGGATCGGCTTCAAGTACACTTGGGGGCTCCGGGGAGCGGTGTGGACGGGAAGCGAAGAATGGCCAGGAAACTCCCGCATCATCGAAGCGGTCGACGTCAACGGCGACGACATCATATACAGGCGAGATGTCTTTGGTGACGAGGCCAGCAACAAAGACCACTCCAACGCCAGCATCTATGGGACCGGGTCAATCAGCTGGACAACAAACCTCAGAGGCTACGGGATCGAGACCCAAGAACAGAAGGTCGACACGAACAACGACTGTATCCCAGACAGCTGGATCACTCCCACGTCAGTGGGCGCACTTACGATTGCCTGCACACAGTAACATTCATTCCACGGGCCGGCGGTAACAACAGCGAAAGCACGGAGGCAGCATGCGCACTCGATGGGTCTTGGCAGCTTCGACAGCCCTTGCAATGGCCGGATGCAACAACGAAAGCAGCACCGATGCAGGGACCGACGCAGGTCATCTGGTCGCCGTGAACTTCAGTGTCGATGACACTATCAACAAGACGTTCACTGCGACCGATGCAGGCTATTCAGATCTGCGCTGGAAAGGCGCGATGATCTACGACCGCGCAACCGGAAGGATCACGTACGATACGAATTGGGGAGGCAGCGCCGCCGACCCGTTTGCGCCGCTCTACGACGACGGTCCGTGGACTGCCACAGGCCACGAACCAGCCGGCTCGACGGCTGGTGACCACATCTGGGGCATCACTGTCTTCGTGGTTCCTCCGGCCGTTGGCTCCCAGGACTTCGACTACGGCACCATCGACTTCTCGACCGGGGGTTGGCTGTGGCGGGGCACCAATGGAAAATTCACCGTGCACGCCGACGATGTCGATCCGATCACTGCAACCGGGCTCGCACTCCTGCAGTTCGGCAAGACCAACCTCAAGATCGTGCTCGACACAGGAGCACTCGCGCCCAAGGCCCTGCCCGACGGCGGACCAGCGACCCTCCCAGATGGCGGAATTGACACCTGGGACACCTCCAAGATCTACGCCAAGGGCGGGGCCTGGGGGTGGCAGTTCGCGACGATGTACGACGATGGCACCCACGGCGACAGCACACCCAACGATCACAAGTATTCGTTCTTGCTCTCGACCGCGGTAGGTCCCGGAACCATCACGCCTCACTCGGGCTTGCTCGCGAGTGGAGACCAGCCCCAATTCGTGATCGCCCTCGGGGCGGCGAGTGACGACAACATGTACAGGTCTGGCGGCGCGCCCTCGTCGACAGCAGTCACAGCGTACCTTGGTCTAGCGGACGGCGGTTTCGCACCGGCCGCCATAACCCACGTCGACGACCAGTATCACAATTGCGTGGTCACCGTCCCCTAAGGCCCATGTTCTCTCCGACGCTTCTGCTGTACTGCTCTGTGTTGCTGGCGATGCCAGGTACGGCAGCCCCGGAGACCATCATCGAATTGGANNCCCGGGGGGTATTCTCCCCCCAGTGACTCCGAGCTGTCGGCCGATGAGGCACGGGCATCACCGACTGGGGGGCAGTCCTTCGAGGCGGCCAAGGTCCTCGAAACTCCCGTCGGGCATAGCCCGGACGCGGTCCACGAATTCTCCTTCGAGTTCGTACTTCCTAATGAACCTCCCAACAAGGTCACGCATCCTTGCCGAGTCGGCCTTGTGAACGACGACGAACCGACAATCCCGGAAAAAGCGATGAACGTCCTTCACAAGGTAGGTCCGATCACGCGGGATGCCGAAGACAAATTCCTCAAGACGACCGTCGAGCTTCACATAGACTGGTCTGCCCGGGTTCCGGTCGTGGGCTCGCCGAACGAGATTGGCGATCACTCCCTTTATCGCAAACATGTCCTGCATTTGAAAACTCGGGATCGCGTCAGCCGACACAAAACGAAACCAGAAGTCGCCCGCGAGGCCACTCGAGCCCTTCCGCATTTGATCGACGAGGTATGAGGTCTTCCCACAGGCCCAGTCCTCACCGAGTATGAACCGGACTGGAACCTCAGAAAGAGATGGGGGGATCGTCGGCAAGATCGCATGGCGCTCCAGAAACGAGAGCGCGTGATCCTGGTCGATATTCACGCTCTCAATCAACGCATTATATGCATTGACAACGAGAATGTGATTCTGAGAGAAGTACTCCGACAAAAACTGAACGGCGTACTTTGACCAGCGCGCATTGAACTCTGCGTTCCCATCGGCACGCTCGTAGTTGCGAAAGTCCGCCTCGCACTTCGCATCAAGGGCTTCGAGGGACTCGATTTGTGGCTCGTCGAACTCGAATAGATGGTCCTGCAACTGATCTTCGTAGCCCGTCTCGAAGATCAGGACCGCATCGAACGACCGAGCACGAACGAGTTCCTCAATCCGCCTCACGTCGGCAAAGACACGCCCGTGAGCGCCGGCAACTTGCTGAGCGAGCTCATACACGCGCGGGCGATATCGCAAAGTTGGGTCGATGACGCAGTCAATAGAGAACGGAAACGCCGCTATTCCAGCTGCGTGCGCGCGTAGTAGACTACGAGCGTCTTTGTTAAAATACACCACAGCAACTCGTCTGCCGGAGAAATGCGTTTCAAGTAAGTTCGCTTCGACGATCATCAAGTTCCCTTGTCCATGAGACGCCGCCAAGCACTCGGCGACGGCTATCAACACAATCAATCGCAACAGTATGCGGCACCACCATTGCATGCCAATGGCACACCGAAACCACCCGATGAGCCGGCAGCTCTGCATGTCAGACTAAGAAGAGAGTAATGCCCTCCCGGACCGTAGTTTTGGCCGCACTGGTCACTACTCGTGCATCCCTGGTTTTCGATCAGCTTGCATATCTTGGCTGAAGTACACGTGAGACCCGGGTCGCAGTCTTGTCCCCCCAATTGCGTCGAAGACAGAGGTACGTCGCACACATCATTGAGCGCACCGCCCTGACAGGTATTTGTGAACCCTGCGACCGTGGTGATGCAGTAGCTGCCAGAGGCGCAGTCGCCGTCCGCCAAGCAACTGCCTTTACAGACATATGCGCCAAGATCGCAGCCAAAGTTGCCACAACCGCAGCACCCCGTCTTCTGAGCATTCACGCCGCACGTATGCGCGGCGTCACACGAATAGCCGGCATACTGCGTCTGCCCAGAGCAATGGGTCGTGCCTCCACAGAGGGCCGCGCCCGACGTGCCACAAGAACTCGTCAGCGTATAGCCAGTGGACGCATACACAGGAGCCACGAACGCATTGGCCGTGTCGTTCGCGGCACGACAGCTTCCGCTACCATTGCAGCTCGTCCACCACTGCTGGGCGGAACACGCCCCGTCAGCGCAGCTACTGCCGGCGTTGCAATAGTCGGTATTGCTCACCGGGACTATCGCATTCGAAACACAGACCGAGCCAGAGGCCACGCTCGTGCTGACCTGGTGTGTTGCGCAGGCGTACGATGCTCCGCTACAGGTGTAGGTCGTCGTTATGATCCCACACTTCCCATTACAGGCCCAAGATGATATGGAACACTCGCTGTCGGGGTCGTTCTGACTGGCGTTCCACCCGCAATGCCCCTTGCCGCTGCTCGACGCGGCGTCACATCGCTGACAAACCTTGTCGTTGCAAGTCGAGTCACAGCAAACATGATCTACACAGTGCCCTCCCCCGCATTGCCCATCAGCAGTGCAGCTGTCCCCCAACGCGAGCTTCGATACACAATGTGCGCTATCGGTGCAATACTGATTCGCCGGATCAGCACCCCCGACGCTCGAATTCGGCGTGCACGATGCACTGCAAACAAATGTGGTGGCGTTACAGGCGAGGCCAGTTGCACACGGGTGGGTGGCGCCGCAGCAGGTCCCGCCCCCCGAGGCACAGCACACCCCGACCTCGCACTTCATGTTGGTCTGACAGGTACCCTGGCCCGTGCCAGTACAGGACTCCCCTGCCCCACCCATCAGGACACAAGCGATTCCGGAGCAGGTGTACCCAGGGTTACAGTCACTGGCATTGGAGCACTGAGTGCCGCACGCGGCGACGGGTTGGGCATTTGCCGCGGTGCATCCCACATCCTTGTAAGCTCCGCACGTCCGCGACGCTCCCGTGCACGCGGAGTCGTCATCCTGTACAGAACTCCCGCACATGTTGCTGACACAGGTGGCGTCCTTCCGGGTACCTTGGCAGTTCGTCGATGCGCCCAAATCTCCACACACAGCTGCCGAGCGGAACGACCCCGGGCAATCAGTCGACGAGGTGCAGCAAATTCCCGATGCACAACAGACGCCGGTGTTGCAGTAGCCCGACTTGCACTGGCTGGTCGCCGTACACCCCTGCCCGTTGTCTTTCTTCGCGACGCAGGAACCACTCGCGCAATAGTCGCCTACTACGCACTGAGTGTCGCTGGTGCATGTCCCCGGGCAAGCGGCTGAGGCTCCGTTACATACGAACGGCGCGCAGGCCGGACTCCCTGCACTTCCCGGGTCCGTCAAAGTGCAAATCCCCAGTGTCGAGGGGGCGTTACATACGTCACAACTGCCATCGCAGGGGAAATTGCAGCACACCCCGTCGACGCATTGGTCGGAGACACACTGGGTTCCGCTCGTACACGTTTGACCATTGCCCTTTCGACCCGTGCAGGAACCCGCGGTGCAGGTCGACGTTGACACGCAGATGCCTGCATCGGAGCAGTTCGTCGGACATGTCCGTCCAACTCCGTCGCAGACATACGGAGCACAAGACGGGCTCGTACCAGGGTCCCCGCGAGCCACGGCGGTGCATATCCCCTTCGACGCGGGGAGATCGCATCGACCACAACCACCCACGCACTCGCCATCACAGCAAAGGCCGGCCACACAGATCCCAGAACCGCACACCACGCCGCCGTCGCAACCGGTCCCGTTAGCTTGCTTTGCGGTACACTGACCTTCGGAACACCAGGACCCAGTTGGACAGCCGGCAGTGGGGCAGGAGCCCATCCCTGCATCGTCGCCTTCGCCCCCGTCGCTTGCGATGCCCCCAGCGTCTCGTCCGTCTCCCCCGTCGACCTTGTCAGGGAGCACGCACAGCTTCGTGGGCTCGTGACAGAAGGTCGGAGGTATACGACCGTCCGAGCAATGCCGAAGTCCCGACCCACAGGAGCCAGCGACCGCCGCCGCGACTCCAGCCCCCAATAGGACAAGAATCCCTCGTACCGCAGCACACTGAGGCATGGGAAGGCGACGTACTGCACTCCCGGACCATTCTCAACTCGCGGTGAGACTGCGGGAGGAGCCTGCCCGAGATGCCCATCGTCAGTATGCTTGACCTCGCAACGGTGTTTCCTGTTATCGTCCCGAACTGGAGCGCTTGTTCATGAGGGCGTCCGCAAATAGGAGAGAGTCGAGAACCCGTGGCCGTTCCCCACTTCTTTGAGCTCGAAGACTTCACGCGTGAGGTAAGCGGCGAGCTCATCGTCGCTGAGCACAGCTGTGGCGAACGCCAATTTGCTTGCGGCGATCTGCACAGTCGCATCAATGTCAGCATGAGTGCCGTTGTCGTACATGGTCGCGTCTTGCCAAACCCACCTACTCCCCTTGACATGCACAGACGACGTGTCCCACAAGAACGCGTTTCCGTCAGGGAGCGTCCGCACGCCGCCGTCGGCCAGGGTCGCGAGCGCGAGGTTGGCGGTGTCGATGTCCTTCGAGCGCACCGTGAACGCGATCGGACGGCAGCTGGCTGCGCGAATGGAGCGGAGGAGGCCTGCACTCCAGCTGACGCCACGACGTCCGACCACAAGTTCACGTTCCTGATGTCGAACTCGGTCGGCCCAGGGACGATTACGCCTCACTCGGGCCTCCTGGCGAGCGGTGACCAGCCACAATTCGTCATCGAGCTCGGCGCCGACAAGAAGGAGTACCGCGAGCTCGGCAAGCCCTCGTCCACTGGAGTGACGGCCTCGCTGATCGCGTCCGACGGCGGAGTCCAGGCTGCGACGATCACTCACGCCAACACAGACAGCAACTGCCAGGTCACCGTCCCCTAAGGCCCATGCTCTCTCCGACGCTTCTGCTGTACTGCTCTGTGTTGCTGGCGATGCCAGGTACGGCAGCCCCGGAGACCATCATCGAATTGGAAGACCCTCCGGGCGACGCAGATGGGCCCGGGGGGTATTCTCCCCCCAGTGACTCCGAGCTGTCGGCCGATGACTTCGACCTTCGTAAGTTCGTCGTCAGGGTCGATGGCCACGACGTCATCTTCGAGGTGACCGTCGGAGCATCGATCAGGGCGCCAGGAACGCCCCAGCGCACCAACACGACGCCCACCCAGCTCACCAACGGCATCTACTACCAGAACATCGACATCTACATCGACACCGACCCGACACCCGGGCTCGGATACGACACATGCATCCCTGGCCGAAGGGTCGCGTTCGCCGACGGACGCACCTGGGAGCGCGCGGTGGTCCTGACACCGCAGCCGGCGAGTGCCCGCGCGGTCGTCGAAGGCGCACTCCCTGACCTCGCCCCCTTCATCACCTTCCCCGGGCCGCTCATGGTGCGTGGACGGACCATCATTGCCCGAGTTCCAGTTTCGCGCCTCGGCGGCAGACCAGCGACGAGCTGGGGGTGGTCGGTGCAGCTCTCCGGGGCTGCCTGGGAGCGCAACTTCAACCTCGTCGAGCGGGTCAAGGGCTCGGCGGCGCCAGACGCGCTCACCCTGCCCGTGCTCACCACCGCGGAGCGCTGGGCCTTTGGCGGCTCCAGCGGTGGGCGAGCGCACCCGCAGGTGGTCGACATCATCGTCCCCGTGGGCGCGGACCAGCATGAGATCCTCTCCCGCTTCAATGACGACACGGTGACCTTCGCCGCGGTGCCATTCGTCTACGGAAAGCCCCCACCGACGACCGTCGTGCAGACGCCACCACCACGGGTGCCAGAGGCGCTGCCACCTTCAGACCGGCTCACCGTCGCTGACGTCTCCAACGAGCTCATCTCGATACAGGGGTCCGTTGCGGCCCTCAAGCCGATGATGATCGGCGCCGTGCTGGGCCCAGATGGGGCAACGGCCGCGCGAGTCGTGGTCATGCAGCTCGTTCCTGGAGGGCTCGTGGCGACCGCCCTCGACAACCGCGAGAAGATCCTCCGCGGGGCAACCGTGAGGTTCGCCGCGACTGCCGCGCCCCAAACCCCCTGATGCCGGGGCGAGTCAGGCGGTACCTGGGTGGAAGTCCACTGACGCTCGCGGGCAGAGCTCCATGCTATGGTGCCTGCCCCAGCTCGGAGCTTCAGTAACTCATGGCCGAACAATGATGCTTCGCTGGCTCGCGCTCCTTCTGCCGACGTTCCTCTGCAGCGTGGCCTTGGCAGATGACTTCACCGTGCGGCTCCCCCCGCGCTCGCCCTGCGCCGCCGAGCAGATCATCGGCGCGCTGAGCACCCGGCTGCGACGGTCGGAGATGCGGCTGAGTTTAGAGCCGGTGCGGCTGTCGTTGACGCTCTCGGAGGGCCACTGGGCGATCGAGATCCTCGCCCCTGGCCAGCCACCTCTCTCTCGGCCGCTTGCGGTGCCGGAGAGCGATTGCCTGGCCCTCTCCGAAGCCACGGCGCTCATCACCGAGCGCTACCTCGCGTCTATCAATTGGATCAGCGCTCCTGGCGAAGTGAGCCCCCTTCCACCCCCGCCGCGCTGGCAGGCGAGCCTCGCCCTGAGTGGCGGCGCCGCGGTCGGACCCACGAGCGTGACGCCCATGGCGCGGCTCGACGTCGGAGCGCGCTACGTTGGGTGGTCCTTCGAGGCGTCATTCGCCTACCTGGGTTCTGGCCAGGTCGACCTCACCTCCACCGCGTATCAGTTCTACCGCGACGCGGCGGTGGCGCTCCCGGTGAGCAAGCGCTTCGAGCTCGGTCCGGGGGCGCTGGTCGCAGGGCTCGCTCCGGGCCTCGAGCTGTACTGGGTGGGCAGCAGCACGACCTCGGCCACGACTCCGAACCCCCTGCCCCATCGCCAGCTCGTCTTCGCTGCCCAGCCGTTCCTCGCGGCTCAGACGGGGTACGACTTCGACCTCCCAGCAGGGTTCACCCTTGGACTGCGGCTCCAGGTTCGTGCACACCCGGGGACGGTAGCGTTCGTCACCGAAGGCTACGCTTCACGCATGGTTACGCCTCTCGTCAGCGGAGATCTCTCGCTGGTGGTCGGCTCGCTCCTTTTTTGAAGGTGCCACGGACTGGAACGTTAACGTGATTGAGACCCATGACGGTGATCCCGAGGCAGACCTCGGCATCAGGAGAGGAGAATGAGTGGATCGCTCAAAGCCGCGAGGGTGACCGCTCGGCCTTTCGTGCCCTGTATGATGTGCATTGTGCTCAGGTCCACCGACTGGCGATCTACCTGGGCACGCCACCCTCGGAGCTCGATGACGTGACGCAAGAGGTCTTCATCAGCGCCTTCTCGAAGCTGCACCAGTTCGAGGGCGGTAACTTCGGCCATTGGCTGCATCGCATCTGCGCCAGCCAGGTCACTGATCGCCACCGGAGACGCCGGGTGCGCGAGGCCTTTCGTCACCTCTTCTCCTCGCACCCTGATGAAGAAATGGACCAAGGTCCGGCGCCCGATCAGCACTCCGAACGCACCGAGGCCACGCGCCAGGTAGCGGAGATCCTCTCGCGAATGCGCCCCAAGCATCGAGAGGTCTTCGCCCTCTTCGAGCTCGAGGGGCTCAGCGGCGAAGAGATCTCCGCGCGGGTTGGGTGCCCAGTCAACACGGTGTGGACCCGGCTCCACCACGCGCGGCAGCAGTTCGTGAAGATCGGCCGAAAGCGCGGCTGGGTCGACCCACCAGGAGGTGCCCAGTGAGCACCCCAGAGGCCCCGAAGCGTCTCATCGACGAGCGGCCAGACACCTCGCCCGCGGGGAAGCTCTTGGCCCGGAGCCTCGAGAGCTCACCCGCCGACACATCGGCTCACGACCGCGTCTGGCGAGGCATCGCCCGCGGCATCAGCGAACGCCCACGCCGAGCCCCTCTTCCCTGGCGCACCCCAGTGCTCGCCATGGCGACGCTCGTCGTGTTGGTCCTCGCAGGGGCGTGGTGGCGCTCTGGTCCCGCTCCCACGGCCCTCCTCGAGCTCACCTCGGGCGAGGTCATCACCTCGATGCCCGAGGGGCCCTGGACAATCGCCGAGGCCGGCGGCCTTTTGAACGCCGACGCCCGCCTGAAGACCGGGCCTCAGGCGACGGCGGTGGTGCGCCTCGCCAGCTCCGCGGTGGCGCTCTCGAACGAAGGAGAGCTCGCGTTCGAGTCGGTGGGCGAGAGCACTCGGCTCCGGCTCAGCAGCGGAACCGTCACGGCCAACGTCGAGCCGCGCAAGGCCGGGCGATCCTTCGTGGTCGAGACCTCCCGCTACCGGGTGACGGTGAGGGGCACCGTGTTCTCGGTACACCAGCGCACTCCAGATGACGTCGTGGTGAGCGTCAGCCGCGGACGAGTGGAGGTGTCTGGGCCCAAGGACGTGTTGGAGGTGCCGGCTGGTCGTGAGTGGCACAGCCTCAACCCATCGGAGACCGTGCCCGGCGAGGCGCCACGGCGAGAGCAGAGCCTCCTCGAGGGCGTCCTGCGCCGAGGGCCCCGGGGAACGGTGCGTGTCGAAGGGCCCGTCGAGCTCATCACCGAAGACGGCCTCGCGCTCGGGCCACCCCCGCTCACCTGGCGCGCCCCGCAGGGCCCACACCACCTCGTGGGGGCCTCGGCGGCGAGCTCTCAGGCGCTCGACCTCGAGGCAGCCGAAGGGCAGGTGCACGCCGCGACGTTCGGGGCCAACCCAGCACCGGTGCCCACGCCGCGAGGAGACCCGCCGCGGCAACCAGAGCTGGCCGAGCCACCGAGCGACGTGCGACCGGCGGCCAAGAAGCCACGCCACCGCGAAACCCGCTCCACCCGGCAGACGGCGGACAGGCCCAAGCTCAGCTCAGAGCCCGAGCAATCCTCCGAGGAAGAACAGCGAGCTCCCTACGAGTCAGCCGTGCTGCTGGCGCGCGACGGGCGCTACGAAGAGGCCGCCGAAGCCTTCGAGGCGATCGCCGCCGGCAAGGGCCCTCACGCCGAGCTGGCACTCTACGGGCTGGGCCGAATCCAGCAGACCGACCTCAGCCGACCGCGTGAGGCGCTGGTCACCTTCGATCGCTACCGGCGAACGTACCCGCGGGGCACGATGATCCAGGAAGTCGAGATCTCCACCATCGAGATCGAGCTCCAGCGCCGCGACTTCGACTCGGCCCTCGCCTCCATGAGCCGCTTCCTGGCGGGGCACCCCTCGAGCGAGCGGGTCGGCGAAGTCAGACTCCTCCGCGGCAACGTGCTGCGCGAGCGAGGCGACTGCGGTGCGGCGCTCGAAGACTACGCGCTCGCTCGGACGGGCCCCCAGGAGGGCGAGGCGCTCTACTTCACCGGCTGGTGCCAGCAGCGACTCGGGCAGACCGAGCGGGCGAGGGAGACCTGGCGTGAGTACCTCGCGCGCTTCCCGTCGGCACGCCACGCCGCTGACGCGAAGGCGGCGCTCGGGGGCTCGTCGAACAGGCCAGGCCCATGAGACGCCCGCTCAGCGTCATCGTGTTCTCCTGCGTGCTCGCTGCGTGCAACACGCAAGTGACCGTCGGGAGCCGGTACGCCAAGAGCCAGCGGGTGTTGGCCCTGACCGGGGGCTCGGTCACGGTGACGATGGCCGATGACCCAGCCCTCGCGGGCACGTCCGTGCAGATTCCGCCGAACGCCCTTTCGCGAGACACCACCATCACCATCGCCGAGGCTGCCCCGCTGCCTCTGCCGACCGGCGCCACCGCCCTGGGGCCAGCTGCCGAGCTCGGGCCGTCCGACGCGACGTTCGCCCAACCCATCACCATCGTACTCCCGTGTCGTCCATCGAACGGTCAAGGCGCCGGAGGCCTGAGCGTCGAGGGCCTCGACTCGGCCGGAGCGACCATCCGTGTCTCCGGTAGCGATATCACCGTCGACGCCGCGGCCGGCACCGTCGCGTTCAACACCTCGCGCCTGGTCACGTTTGGCTGCACCTTCAGTCCCGGGAGCGGCACGACAGACACCGGAGGCGACACCACAGACACCGGTGGAGGCGCTGGCGGCGGCACGGCAGACACCGGCGGCGGCACGGCGGGCGCCGGGGGTGGCTCCGGCGGCGGCCTTGTCTCTGGCGATGCGGGAACGTACGGCGAGTCGACGGGCGACGCTCCGACCTGGCACGAGCGCGTCGTGGTGTTGATGACCAACGCGGCGCGGGTCGACCCCGCGGGGTACAAGGCGACGTACGGCTCCGACTTCCAGCCCGCCATGGGCCCCACGGTCCTGAGCACCTACCCCGCGGTGGCGCCGGTCTACCTGAACGCGGCCCTCGACCAGAGCGCCCGCTTCCACTCCGAGGACATGGCGACGAATCGGTGCTTCCAGCTCGACTCCTGTGACGGCACCAACGTGTGGACCCGAGTGAAGAGCTTCTACAGCCTGTCATCGACGCTCGGAGAGAACTACGCCGGGGGCTTCGCCGACCCTCGACAGACGGTGAACCAGCTCTTGTGCTCCGCGCCCGCCAACACCTGCTGTCCAGACGGGGCCGGTTGCGATGGCCAACGAGCCCTCATCATGGCCGGCCGTTTCAAGGCCGTTGGGGTCGGTCGTGTCAGCGCACCAGGCACGTACTACGGCACCTACTGGACCCAGGACTTCGGGGGCGTCGTGGCCGCGCCCATGCCACCGTTGGTCGACGGCAGCCACCTGTTCTACCCCTCACAGTCGACGACGACTTTCGCCACCACCTTCACCTCCTCGGGACCGCCGAAGTCTGTCTCCGTCGTCATCGACGGAGTTCCCACGCCGCTCACGCTCACCTTGGGCAACGCCACCCGTGGCCACTGGGCGGCGCAGACCGCCAGGGCCAACGCCTGTCGCTCCTATTCCTTCGAGGCCGTCGATGCCCAGGGAGTGACGTGGCGGTACCCAGCGCACGGCGTGCTGCGGACCACCGGCGAAGGTGGCTGTACTGAGTCCTTCTCTCCCTGACGATGGCGCTCGCGAAAGTTTGAAGGTCTCCCCAGCTCGCGCGCTTCCGCAGCAGAGGCTGGTCGCTTTGCCTGGGAGACACGATGCAACACCATACGAATGAAGGAAGACGGGCTCCATCCGGGCCCAAGCCAGACACCGTGGCGAGACCCCTCCCCACCGGAAGTGCTCGGCCGGTCATTTTCATCTCTCTGCTCCTCTCCGCGGCACCTCTGGGGTGCGCGCGGGGAGCGTCGACCACCATGGAGCCAACCGACGTCTGTCTCGAGAGCCGTGAGCCCCTCGACACGGCCGGAGGCCCCGTGGCGGAGCCAAGCCTGGAGTCGGTCGCCGGGCCAGAGGCGAAGGAGGCCGTCGCCGCCGCGCGCGCTGGGCTCCAGCGCTTCCTCGAGGCCATTCCCGCGGAGAGCCCCGAGAGCTTCGGGTTCGCCGACCGCGAGGAGATCGATCGCGCCCGCCTCGGGACCCCCTACCGGATCTGGACAAGCGATGCACCGGCGAGCGCCATCGCAGCCACGGGCGAGTGGCGTTTCCCCGTGACGGTCGACGGGACCTCTCGCGCGCTGCTCACGGTCTCGCAGGTCGATGGCCACTCCCGCGCGGTGGACTTCGGCGCGGCGTCACTCGCGCGGGAGCTCGGCACGCTGGAGCGTCGACGCTCGGTCGTCGCCAGCACGCGCCGGGTGCTCTTGCGCTTGACCAGCTTGAGGGCGGACCTCGCCGCGTTCCCGACCGCGGGCGCTCGCGTGGAGGACTCGGAGTTCGAGCCACTCGCCTCGGCGCGCGCCGTTACCGGCGGACCCCAGACAGCGGTCGGGCCGAAGAACCTGCTCTCACTGGTGCGCGAGCACCTCACCACGAGGCCTTCCACACCATGAAGCCCGAGCACCTCATGCGAACCATCGTCCTGGCCCTTCTCGCGTCGACCGTCTTCGAGAGCGCCGCCCACGCGGCGGCCAAGTCCAACACCCTCGTCTCCGTCACCCAGGAGCAGGACCAGTGGTGCTGGACGGGGACGACCCGCAGCGCGCTGCTCTACCTCGGCGTCGACACGAAGCAGTGTGAGCTGGCTGAGTGGGCGCGGCTCAACAACACAGCCAACGACGTGACCCTGGGCTCCGTCAATTGCTGCGCAAACCCGAGCGGCGCTTGCAACAACTGGAACTACTTCTGGGGCTCGGGTGGGAGCATCGAAGACATCCTCCAGCACTTCGGCGGCGCCAAGACCACGCGATACGATCTCCCCAAGGGCGCCTTGACCCTCGCGCAGTTCACCGCTTCCATCGACGCAGGCAAGCTCGCCTTCATTCGCTGGCAGTGGAACAACGGTGGCGGCCACTTCGTGGTGGGGTACGGCTACGACGGCACGCTGGTGCGCTACATGAACCCCTGGCCCGGCGAGGGCCTCAAGATCGCCGAGCACGCCTGGATGGTCTCAGGCGACATTCACCAGTGGAAGTCGAGCCTGGTCGTCGCTGGCCAGGGCGCTTGCTCCAACAAGCCCGACGGCACGGCCTGCAATGACGGGAACCCCTGCACCACCGGAGACGCGTGTGCGAGCGGTGCGTGCGCGGGCGCGGCGGTGAGCTGCGCCTCGACCAACCCGTGCATGACCGGAGCGACCTGCAACACCGCGACCGGACTCTGCGCGGGCGGCACGAACAAGGCCGACGGCACGAGCTGCGACGACGGCGACTCCTGCACCACCACCGACCGCTGTCACTCCGGTGTCTGTGGCGGCACAGCGAAGACGTGCACCGCCAGTGATGCGTGCCACGAGGCTGGCACCTGCGACTCGACCACCGGAAGCTGCTCGGCCGGAACGAGCAAGCCCAACGGGACGAGCTGCGACGACGGCAACACATGCACCACCGCTGATCGCTGCTCCGCTGGCGTCTGCCAGGGCACCAGACTTCGCCGAGTGACGAAC
>PMBV01000562.1 GCA_003153055.1 Myxococcales bacterium | reverse complement strand
CCACTAGACGACAGGGCCGTTCGTTCCGTTTGACGGGCGCGGAAGTACGAAAATAATCCCCCCGTGTCAACTGACATCGAAGGGGACGTGAAACTCCTCGGGTCCTGACCCTGAGAGGCCTCACTTCGCGTACCCGAGCGCCTGGTACACCAGGAGCCCCACTCGCTCCCTCAGGGCCTTGGCGGTGTCGCCCAGGGAGTCGGCCCGAGGCATGAGGCGGGTGTCGAGGGCCGGGTCGCGCATGCGGTAGTCGACCGGGAGGTAGTCGGCGTCGAGCCCCACGGCCTCGAAACACCCCTTGGCCCGCCGCAGGTGAAAGGCGCTGGTGACGACGAGCAGGGTCTTGAGGCCTCGCGCCTCGACGATGGCCTTGGTCAGCGTCGCGTTCTCCCGCGTATTGAGGGCTCGGTTTTCGAGAATGATGCGTTCCTCCTCGATGCCCAGCGCCTCGAGCTCCTTGGCGAGGTACTCGGCCTCGGTGGGGAGACCTGGCGTTCCGTAGTGCCCACCGGTGACGATGACCGCCCGCGCCCTCCCGGCCCGGAGCAGCTCGCGGGTGGTCAACAGCCGCTCGATGTTGTCGTTCCACGCCGGGTTCTCTCGAGTCGAGCCCATGGGGCTCACCATGCCGCCGAGGAGCACCACCGCGTCGTAGGTGACGTCGGCCCTGATGGTCGACACGGCCTGCGACTCCAGCGAGTGCCACAGGCGATTGGCCACGGGAGGAAGAGAGCCGAGGAACAGCACCCCCAGGCCCAAGGCGCACAGGCTGAACGCCAGGCGGCGCCGACGCTCACGGGCGAGAAGGAAGAGCCCCACCGCCAGCGGCCCCACGATCCACGCGAGCGGATCGATGAGGAGATCGAGCGTCTTGGAGAGGACGAAGAACATACCCGAGGGGAAACCAGAAGCCAGACCCGCCCGCCAGGCGATTCTGCGCGTCGGCAGCCCAGGCGAGCGGAGCACCCCGTTCACCACTACACTCACTTGATACGTTCGGGCCACACCGGAGGGCGCCCCATGGTTCCACAGACACTCGAGGGCATCCTCTCGCCGAGGGGCATCGCCGTGTTTGGCGCCTCGGACGAAGTACGATCGGTCGGCGGCGTCATGCTGCGCAACATCGTCATCGGAGGCTACGAGGGCGAGGTCTACGCGATCAACCCGCGGCACACCGAGGTTTCGGGCCAGCGGTGTTTCGCCTCATTGAAGGACGTCCATCATCCGGTGGAGTTGGCCATCGCCGCCGCGCCCATCGCGCAGCTCCCAGCGATCGTGGAGGACTGCGCCAACCTGGGTGTGCGCGGGCTCATCATCGCGGCCGCCGATCTCCCCGGCGCTGGGGCGTTGATGCCATCGGTGCTGGCCGCCGCCGCCCGGGCGCGCCTTCGCCTCCTCGGCCCCAACTCGCTGGGCGTCATTCGACCGATCAAGAAGCTGAACGCCACCTTCAGTTGGAACACGGCCACCCCGGGCCCGCTGGCGATCGTCTCCCAGTCGGGAGCGCTCTGCACCTCGATGCTCGACTGGGCCACCGCGCACCGGGTGGGGCTCTCGGCGATGGTGTCGGTGGGTGACGCCTCGGACATCGACTTCGGCGACGTGCTCGACTCCCTCGCGCTCGACGATCAAACCCAAGGCATCCTCCTCTACGTCGAGCGGATCCACCGGGCTCGGGCCTTCCTCAGCGGGCTCAAGGCAGCTGCCCGCATGAAGCCCGTGGTGGTGGTGAAGTCAGGGCGGCACGCGGCTCCCTCCGACGCCGACGACGCCTTCGACGCCGCACTGGCACGCACCGGCGCGGTCCGGGCCGAGACGATGGAGCAGCTCTTCGCCGCCGGTCAGCTCCTCGCCACCGGACACCGAGTCAGGGGCAGTGGCCTGGCCATCGTCACCAACGCCCGCGGCCTGAGCGTGCTGGCGGCCGATCGCGCCAAGGACCTCGGCGTCTCACTGACGCCCCTCGCCCCCAAGACCCAGGAGGCCCTCGACAAGGCCCTGCCCCCGGCGTCGAGCCACGCCAACCCGGTCGACCTCTTGGCCGACGCGTCTCCGGCGCGGTACGTGGCCGCCGTGGAGGCCTGTTTGGCCGACCCGCATATTCACGGCATCGTGGCGATGCTGGCGCCCCAGGCCTTCTCTCTGCCGCTGTTGACCGCTCGCGGGCTCATCGGCGTGCAGCAGCGGTGGGACAAGGTGCTCCTGGCCTGCCTGGTGGGAGACGACCTGGTTCGCGACGCCAGAGCGCTCCTGGTGGAGCACGGCATCCCCGAGTTCCCCAGCCCGGAGGCGGCGGTCGAGGCCTTCGGCTACCTGGCTCGCCACGAGCGAACCCATCAGCTCCTCCTCCACGCCCCGGGTCCCCTCTCGGCCGGCGACTGGCCCGACGCCAAGGCCGCCGAGCACGTGGTGACCCAGGCGCTCTCACGGGGCGCCTCCCGGCTCAGGCCCGACGAGGCCGAGCGAGTGCTCCGGGCCTATGGAATCCCGCTGGTCGACGCCGAGGCGTGGCGGCGGCACGACTCGGTCGAGTTTCACTTGAGGGTGCTGCGCGACGCCATCTTCGGGCCCGTCATTCGCTTCGGGCTGGGGCTGAGCGAAGACAGCCCGATCCGCGAGCACTTCGTGGGGCTGCCGCCGCTCCACATGGGCTTGGTGCAGGCCATGCTTCGCGACACCCCCACCGAGGCGAGCCTGACGCCCGAGCAGTTGCAGGCCGTGCAGCGCCTGGTGTGCAACGTGTCGGAGCTCATCGCCGCCCGCCCGGAGATCACCGAGCTGCACTTCCGCCCGGTGCTGGTCGACGCACGCGGTGGCGCGGCTGGCTCGGCGCTCTTGCTGCTCGGCGCCACCGAGGCCGGGGCCACCCCGTTCGGCCACATGGCGATTCAGCCCTACCCGGCTCAGTTCCAGTGGTCCATCGCGGTCAAGGACGGCACGCTCGTCACGGTGCGACCCATTCGCCCGGAGGACGCGGCGATGGAGGCCGCCTTCGTCAAAGCGCTCTCGCCCAGCTCCCGCTACTTCCGCTTCATGATGAACCTGCGTGAGCTGACACCCGACCTGCTCAATCGCTTCACGCAGATCGACTACGACCGCGAGCTGGCCCTCATCGCCATCGACTCGACCAGCGGCGTCGACACTCAGGTGGCCGTGGCCCGCTATGGCATGAACCCCAACCAGCGAACCGCCGACTTCGCCATCGTGGTGGCCGACGCGTGGCAGGGCCAGGGCCTGGGAAAGCGGCTCCTCGAGCTCCTGATGGAGGCGGCGCGGTCTCGAGGCATCGAGGCCCTCGTCGGTGAGATGCTGGCCGACAACGAGCACATGCGACGCCTCATGTTGTCCATGGGTTTCACCCTTCGAGCCAGCCACGACGACGTTCAGGTACTGCTGCTCGAGCGATCGCTCAAGGGCCCTCCCTCGGTGGTCTGAGGTCGGTCGGGAACCTGCCCTCGAGTGTCGGGCTCTCATCGATATGATCGCGAGGAAGAACACCGAGGTGTTGGAGGAGTTGGTGCCCCTGAAGGGTCGCCGGGTCGTCGATGCCGGATCTGGTGACGGGCACCTCGTGCGACTGATGACGAAGCTGGGGGCACGGGTGACAGGCCTCGAGATCCAGCCCGCGCAGCTGGCGAGGGCCCGGGCCGTGCCTGTCGCCGGAGACGAGGACTACGTGGAGAGCGGTGCGCAAGCGATGCCGTTCCCCGACGCGATGGCCGACGTGGTGGTGTTCTTCAACAGCCTTCACCACGTGCCGGTGGACCTGATGCCCCAGGCGCTGGCCGAGGCCGCCCGGGTGTTGAGGCCAGGTGGCGTGCTGTACGTCTCCGAGCCGGTGGCCGCGGGAGCGTTCTTTGAAGCCATTCGAGCGGTGGACGACGAGACCGAGGCTCGGGACCAGGCGTACGAGGCGCTGAAGGCCGCGCCGCGCGTCGGGCTGAAGCAGGTGACCGAGCGACACTTCGCGCACCCGATGGTCATCAAGGACTACGAGAGCCTGAGGGAGCGCATCGTGGGAGCCGATGGGAGTCGCGCGGCTCTCGTCGCCACCCTCGAGCCGATGCTGCGGGCGAACCTCGAGCGGCTTGGGTCCAAGACGAGTGATGGCTTTCTCTTCGAGCAGCCGACCAGGGTGAATGTGTTGGAGCGGCTGCCGTGAGGTAGGTTCCGAGACTGACGGAGGGAACTCGATGAAACCAGGGAGGCGAGCCCATCGCGGGTCGCCAAGAGCGAGATGCTCGGCGGCGGTCCTTGGATCGCTCCTGCTCGCTGGCTGTGGAGCCCAGTACGACCGGTCGACCCGAGCGTATGATGATCGGCTCGGCGGCAAGGGGAAGCTGGATCTCCTGCTCCCCCGCGGTGGCCGCGCAGCTGGGCCTGGCGTGCTCCTCCTTCACCCCGGTGGATGGGACGGTGGCGACAAGGTCGATCTCGAGAGCACGGCCACTCGCCTCGCACAGGCGGGCTATGTGGTGGCCAACGCGAACTACCGGCTGGCGTCCTCGACGGTGCGCTTCCCCGTTCCGCTCCAGGACTCCTGGTGCGCG
Organism: Myxococcales bacterium; assembly: GCA_003153055.1. Next base: position 1,491 of record PMBV01000562.1, on the reverse strand, counting down.
CTGGCGTGGCTTCGACTCCACGCAGGCGAATTGGAGCTCGATCCCCGTCGGATCGCGGTCATGGGCTACTCCGCGGGAGCCAACCTCGCCCTGATGATGGGGTTGAACCCGACGAGCCCAACGCAGGCCCCCGATTGCCCGAACGGAGCGACAGTGCCACCCGTCGCCGTGGTCTCGGGGTCTGGCCCCAGCGACTTGACGACCCTCGCGGATCCCACGGGCCAGGTAGCGAAGTACATCGGCCAGCCACTGAGCGAAGCCCCGGAGCTGTACCGCGCTGCCTCACCCGTGGCCCACGTCGGGCCCGGCGCGCCGCCGATCCTGCTCATTCACGGCACGGTCGACTTCTTCGTGGACAACGGCCAGTCCGAGGAGCTGTACGGCGCGCTGAAGGCAGCCGGCGACGAGGTGACGCTGCTCCAGTTGGCGGGCTCGGGGCACACCCTCAATCCCGGGGCAGACGAGGGCGCGGGGACCCTCGGCACGTTGTCCATTGATGAGCCCGAGGCGTGGCCGGTGATCGTAGACTTCCTCATGCGCACCATCGGGGCCCCGTCGCCATGACGACCCTCGTCGTGCTCGCCGTGCTGCTCTCGGCGGAGCCCTCGCCCGCCATACCACCGGAGCAAAGCACGGCGCCGCGAAACGCCATTTCGCTGGAGCTGCCAGGCCTCTTCTGGAGCGCGGTCGAGCTGAACGGCGAGCGCTTCTTCGCGGACCGACGGTTGAGCGCGGGGCTCGCGCTGGGTGGGCGCCTCGCGGCTCAGGGCGACTACTCGTCGTACTCGCTCGCGCTGGGAGTCCAGGCTCGATACTGGATCAACCGGTTCCAATGGCCCGGAGACCTCGGTGGCCCGTTGGTCGGGGTCCGCCTCGACGCGTCGTATACATGGGTCTCGGCAAAGTCAGACGGGCGAATCATGACCAGCATCGACACTTCGGCGAGCCTTCGTCTGGGCTACCGCTTCGTCATCGTCGGGCACGTGGAGGTGACGCTCGAGGCCGGGCTCGCGCTGGCCGTAGGCATCGACCAGGCTCCCAGGTTGCTGGTCTACGCGCCGCGGCCTCGCCCGGTGTTTGGAACGACGCTCGGCTATCTGTTTTGAGCCAGACCCAGAGAGAGTCCGCACTGGGTCGCCGGAGTCACCTCACCACAGGACGTCGGAGAGGGTGACTGTCAGTCCAGGGACAGCCGAGGACACCAGCGGGCTCGACCAGGACACCCGCTGGATGCTCGTGTACTTGCTGCCCTTCGGGGAGCGGTGGACGACGGTCTTCTTCGCCTTGAGGTTGATGACCCAATACTCTGGCACCTTCCCTTTCGCGTAGAGGGTGGCCTTTCGGCCGAGGTCATCGCGCAGGGTCGAGTCGGACAGTCAAGGGCGTGGCGCCGAAGCTCGCTGAGGGAACCAATACGAAGGCCCTGAACTCGCGCCGATCTCTCGACAGAATCCAGGGCCTTCAATTGAGCGGCGGAAGGGATTCGAACCC
>PMBV01000468.1 GCA_003153055.1 Myxococcales bacterium | reverse complement strand
CCTGCGAGGCGCACGACTGGGCGCGCGACCGCACCTACGTGTTCACCCAGGGCGCGCAGCGGCCGACGACCGAGGCCGACATCTTGGGAACCGACCCGGTCATCCTCGCCGGCGAGCGGGTCCGCACAGGGCTGCCGGTGCTCAACAGCTACGACCGCTCGGCGGACGGCCTCGCCGTCGAGCTCGACGGGTGCCAGAAGGGCGTGCTCCCCGGAGGCATCGCGGTGGAGCCCGGCGAGCATGCGCTTCGACTGCTCGACGCTGCGACCGGCCACCAGGTCTACGCCGGGTCGCTGCGGGTTGAGGGAGCCAGCCCCATCGCGCTGTCGGATCTCCTCCCGCAGCCGATCGAGCAGGCCTTCTCGCTCGAAGGCTCGAGCCTGGTGGCGCTGGCGCAGCGGACCCGCGCCGCGTTCATCCCGGTCCTGGGCGGGGGTGGTCTGTCCTATTCACTGCGCTTCGGTGTCCGCCACCTCTGGTGGGTCCGGCTTGGCCTGCAGAGCGGGGCGGGGCGCGGCGAGGCGCCGGGCATCGAGACGCGGGTGCCTTTCACGATGGAGGCGCTGGCCGCCTCGCTCCAACTTGGCCAGGAGCGTCCGCTGACCGAGGCCCTCCGGGTGCGCTACGGCATCGGGATCGGCTGGCTCCAGCTCTGGCGCCAGCTTCGCCTGGACGGCTACTCAGCGGATCAGGCGTCGGGTGCGCCGACCCTGGGCCTGCGCGTTGGACTCGAGTGGCGGGTGCTTCCACCGCTGAGCCTCGGGCTCGAGGTCGAGGTGTCGGGAGCCTGGATGGCGCTGGGAGCCGGGCAAACCGTGCACCCGCTGCTGACACCATCGGCACACGCCTCGTGGTCGTATTGACCGAGACGGCGGGTCAACCCATCGTGGTGTACTGCCCACGCAGGCACGCCCCCCATGCCCTGGAAAGCGAGCCGAAGGATGCCGCCCAGTTCTTAGGGTCGTTGACGCCAGTCACTCGCCGCCCAACAGCTGCTTCATCGCCTCCTCGTATTCCTGGAGGAGCTTCGGATCGAGGCCTGTCCCCGCAGCGCCCGACAGCTCTCCAGAGAAGACGCCGATGTCTTCGTCTCCGTGGGCCTCGTCCCACCAGTGGCGCTGCAGGGCCGCCAGCGCTGGACCGTCCTTGGGTTGCCGGCGCTGGGCCACTTCGCGCAGCGTCGTCGCCGTCACCCATCGGTACCGGTTCTCTTCGACGTAGGTGCGCAGCACGGCGAGCCAGGCTTCAGTGCCGAGGCGATCTCGCCACGCGTCGAAGAGGAGCGGCGCCTTTCCATACACCAGCGCGGCGTACTCGACGTTGGAATCGAAGGCCCAGGTCGGCCGGTTGGCCGCCGCGTCCTTCCCGCCCATCATCCGGTGCAGCTGGTAGGCGGCCTTGAGCTGCGCGGCGCGGAGCTCGTCGGCGGCGGGCTTCCCGTGGTGCCACTCCAACATGAGGAGCGCGACGTGCTGGGTGAGGGCCTCGTCTACCACCGGCTCGAGGATGGGGTCGTTTCCCACCAGCATGGCGAAGTACTGGTGGGCGAGCTCGTGCGCGACGGTGAACTCGAGGGTGGTGTCGAACAGGCGCTTCAGCATCGGCCCCATGTCACCCATGAGGTGCCCCAGCGCCTCGTCGTCGCCGAGGACCCCGAGGCCGAGCGCCGCGAGCGGGTTGACGGTGCCCTCGTAGAGCGTGCGTGACACGGTGACGAGGCCGGGAAACTCCATGCCCCCGGCGCCGCCCTGGAAGCGGGCCTCCACTACCCGGAGCGTCTTGTAGGGGTAGGGCCCGAGTCGAGCGTCGAGCGCCTGGAGCCCCTGCGCGGCGAACTCCAGCACCCGCTTGCCACTGGTGGCGTTCCTGCTCGAGTGCCACGACTCGACGGTGATGTCTTGCACCTTCGAGGTCTCGGACACGTAACCGCGGGTTACGAGCACCGGGAGCTCTCGGGCGCCGGCGAGCGTGTAGGTGAAGCGCTGGCGGCCGCTCTTTTCGGGGATCTCCCCGGACAGGAGGCCCGGCGCCAAGGCCCTCCAGCCGCTGGGCACCGTCACCGCGACGACGAAGTTCGATGGATCGAACAGGCCGAGATCGCCGATCCCCGAGGGGCCTTCCGCGAGCTCTCCGTTGTCCTTCACCGGGGCCACCATGGGCACGATGCCGGGGAGGCTCACCAGGTCGCCGCCCGCGCTGAAGGCGCCGTAGTCGCCACCGCGGCTCGCCATCGAGCCGATGGAGTCGCTCTCGCTCAGGGCCGGGACTCGGGCCGTCAGCTTCAAGGACAGGGTGGTGGGTTTGCCCGCCTCGAGGGGGCTCGAGAAGCGCACGCGGAGGAGCGAGGGATCGACCAGGCGCCAGGGCTGCTTCTCCCCTTCGACCTCGAGGCTCGTCACCGTCACCGCGCCGGCGTGCGCCGCGTTCGGCGTGAGCCGCAGGTGAAGCTCGGCGAGAGGCCTCTTCGGCGTGATGGTGAGGAAGACGTTGCCTGTCACCACGCGGCTCGCGGGCGCGACGTCGAGCTCGACTCGGTACAGCGGCAGGGTCTCGGCGGGCCCGAGTGCCTTCTCGAGCCGGGCGCGCTCGCCGGTCCTCAGGCTCTCGAGGGCGATCTGCACCTCGACGGGCGCGGCGGCGTGGGCTGGCACCGCGAGCAGCAAGACCAGCGACGTCACGACGAGCACTCGGTGCATGAACTCGACCTTACCCCGGCTCTACCCCGGCCAATATTCAGGAAACAATTGGCCCCCGCGTCACGAGCCTCGTCATCGGTCACAACGCCGCGCCGGTTCGTGGTTCGGGACGGGAAACCGTTCCCCGCTCCACGTCAACGCGGGCGGTTCGAACGGCGCGGCCGAAACGACACTCCTTCCTCGCTCGAAAGCGGGGAACCCGGCCTGAAACGCCGGAGCGATAGCTCAGTTCGGTAGAGCACGAGACTCTCGAGACTCTCGGGTCTCGCGTCGAAGGTTCAACTCCTTCTCGCCCACCGGGGGCTGTCGCGCGAGCTGGTTGGAGCATGGCCGGAGGCGCCGTGCGCAGGGGAGCCTCACCGCGTCGCCATCGCCGCTCCAGCTTGGCTCTCCAAGCCCGAGCGGCGCATCGCCCGAGGTGACGCCCCCCTGGCGCGGTATCGGGCGCAGTCGGTCCGCATGCCTCCGGCGCCGGTCGACGAAGTCGGTCGGCTGGCAACGTGCGCCGGCCCGTGAGCGCGATGGCCCTCACTTTTTCTCCAGTCGGAGTCGCAGTCGGACGTCAGAAGTCGCAGTACCGCAGCAAGAAGGGAGCGCAAGACCAATGAAGATCGAGATCAACCAGAACGAGCGCGCGTTCCTCATCGAGGACGGCCGTCCGGTGAAGTACCTGGCGCCCGGCGTCCACCGCGTGTGGCCCCTCTTCCAGCGGGTGCGGGTAGAGCGGGTGTCGACCGTCAACCTCACCGTGGAGCTCGACGAGCACCGCCTCGCGCTGGTGCCGGCGGAGGACCTCCAGGTGGTGAACCTCAAGGAGCACGAGCGCGGCCTCGTGTACCGGCGCGGCAAGCCGGCCCTCTGGCTGGGGGCGGGCGTGCACCAGGTGTGGACCGTGGACCGGCAGGTGAGTCGCTCGACCGGCGAGGTGACGCCGCTGGTGAGGGTCGAGACCTTCGACACCTCGGGCGTCGAGACGAAGCCGCTGCAGGCCAGCGCGGCCGAGCTTGCCAAGGGCAAGGACTACGTGGAGGTGACGGCGCCGGAGGGCCACGTGGCGATCCGGTACGTCGACGGGCAGCTCGATGCCGTGCTGCCGGCCGGCCGTCACGCTGCGTGGAGCACCCAGCGCACCGTCAACCTGGCGGTGATCGATCTCCGCGAGCGGGTCCTCGCCGTGACGGGCCAGGAGGTGATGACCAAGGACCGCGTCACGTTGCGGCTCAACCTGAGCGCCACCATCCGGGTGAAGGACGCCCGGCGGCTGGCGACCGTGGCCCGCGCTCCGGACGACGTGGTGTACCTCGCGGTGCAGCTGTCGTCCCGGGACGTCGTTACCACCCGGACGCTCGACGAGCTCATCTCGGCTCGTGAGGAGCTGGCGCAGGTGATGGCGCCGTCGGTGCGCGCGCGCGCCGAGGGCCTGGGGCTCGAGCTGGTCGAGCTGGGGGTGAAGGACGTCGTGCTCCCCGGCGAGATGAAGGTGCTCCTCAACAAGGTCATCGAGGCCCAGAAGGAGGCCGAGGCCAATGTCATCCTCCGCCGTGAGGAGACGGCGGCGACCCGAAGCCTGGCGCAGACGGCGAAGGTGCTCGACGAGAACCCGCTGCTGGTGCGCCTCAAGGAGCTCGAGGCGTACAAGGAGCTCGCCGCCAAGGTCGGCCAGGTGCACCTCGTGCTGGGTGACGGGGCGCTGGAGAAGCTGCAGCTCAAGGCCTGAGCGGCGGAGCCGGGGAGGGGCGGAGCGTTCCGGCTCCGTCTCCCCTCAGCGCTCTGGGCGCGCGCCCTCGCAGAGTTGCCTGAGCGCCGACAGCACGCTCGGGTCCTCCTTGGCCCGTTGCACGAGCCCGTCGAGGAGCGCCTTGAGGCTCAGCCCCATCAGCCGGTCGCGGAGCCCCTCGAGCTCGGCCTCGCCCTTTCGGCGCTCCTTCTCGAAGTGCCCGAGGGCGACGGCCACCGCGTGCTTGCAGAACTGGCGGCTGGCGCCGATGGGGCAGGTGCACTGGAAGGCGAGACCATCGTCGCGCACCCAGATCCGCACTTCGTACGGAGCGCGCCCGGACTCCTGTGGCTTCACGATGCCGCACAGCTCGCCGCTTCCGGACTCGACGCCCAGCACCCGGCCGGCCGTGAAACAGTCCTGGCCCCGCTCGAACGTGCGGCTGCCGACGATCATCGCGATGGTATCGCGATGGAGAATGCTGGCGACTCCGAGGTTCGTCAAGGTGTTGGCTCCATCGTCGTGGGCGGAAGGGCTACTCCGGCCGAGTCGCGTCAGACGCGCCGGGCAGCCAGCCGGCGCGGAGGTTCGGCGGGACGGGGTCGAAGGCCGACGCGATGGCCGCCTCGTCGTCGGCGAGGTCCGGGTCCTCCGTCAGGCGATCGAACAAGAGGCTCACCGAGACATCGCTGAGATCCGCCTTGGCCTTGACGTGCTCCTTCACCGCCGGGTTCCTCGCGAGCTCGGCCACCCTCACGCCGGTCAAGAGCGAAGGGTGGGGGTCGCTGTGGATGAGCTCCGCTGCCTCGCGGAGCGACGCGTCGCTCGCCAGCGCCAGGGCGATGTCTGGTTTGGCGCGGGCCAGCTTCCACGCGGTGGTGACCTCGTTCGTGGGCGAGGTCTCGAGGGCGGCTCTCAGCTCGGGGGCCTTGGACGCCACCTCGTAGACACCTTGTCGCGCCAGGGCCCAGGCCAGGTACTCCTTGGTGTTGGCGTCGGTCCAGCCGCCGGCCTCACGGCACAGCGCCACCGAGCGGGCGAGCGCCTCGCGCACGGGCCGAAGCCCCAGGCTCACGGCGCACCGTGCGGACACGTTCACCAGGCGTGGCACCCCGCGGAGGTGCTCGCCGGCCTCGGCCAGGTGAGCCTCGCCAGCCTCCGCCCAGCGGTAGCGTCGCTCCCGTTCCTCTGGCTTGGTTCGCCGCTCGCTGGCGGCCTTCGAGTCGGTGTTGTCGATGGGCCCCGCGCTCGCCGCCTGGCGGGCAACCTCGAGCATCCCCTCGGTGTCGCGGATCGTCCGCAGCAAGTGCGCGTGGTCGGCCCACGTGGAGGCAGAGCGCGGCGCGAGCACATGGTGCTGCTGCAAGAGCTCGAGGGCACGCTTGAGGTCGGGGTGGGCCGCCAGGGTGCGAGTGACCTCGTCGCGGCGCGGTCCGTCGACGAGGGCCTGCAGAAGGTAGGTCGACTCGTCTCCGGTGACGCCCAGCTTCTTGGCCGAGACGATGGACTCGAGGGTGGCCCAGGCGGCGTTCTGGGCCAGAATGCTCGCCGTGTTGTTCAACGCCACGGCGTTGTCCGGCACCTGCGAGACGGCGCTCTTGAGCAGGCGGACGGCGCGCTCCCACGGGGCGCGATCGCCTTTGCACCGGCTCAGCTTCATGAGATCGATCGCCGCGTTGTTCGCCGAGATCGGGTTGCTCGACGCATCTCGCAAGCGGAAGTCGGCCGCCTCCTGCAGGTGCTTGGCCGCTTCGGCGAAGTGGCCCTCTTCCATGAGCCGGCTTCCCTTGACGGAAGCGAGCTCGGCCTTGACGTAGGGACTGGCCTTGTGGACTTTGCCGAGCCAGCGCTCCTTCTCGTCGAGGGTGCTGGCTGCCACGGCCAGGAAGCTGGCGGCCTCGTCGTCCCACCCGTCGCCAGCGGACCCGTAGACCGCCTCGGCCACCTGGCGCGCCTGGGCCATCAGCCCGAGCTCGCGGTAGACCCGGGCGACCTCGAGCCGCATGCGGGGGTCCGCGGCGGCGACGAGCGCCTGGAGCTCGGCGTCGCCTTCCTTCGTCTTGCCCAGCCGATGCAGTACTTGCCCGTAGCCGAGGTGGAAGCTGGGCGAGTCGTCGGCGTCTCCTCGCACCGCGAGGAAGGCGCGCTCGGCCTCTTCCAGCTTGCCGGTGCGGGCGGCGCCCTCGAGGTGGGACGCCCGCTGCAACAGCGCGCTCCCCCAGAGGATCGACGCCTCGACGACGGGGTAGAGTCGCCTGAGGTGATCGCGCCTGGCGAGCAGATCGGCGTCGGTGCGCAGCTTCTCCTGAACGAAGTCGCGGAAGATCTCCCCCTGCTTGGCCTCGTTGAGACGAGCGGCTTCGAGCTTCTGAGACACGTCGGCCGGGAGTCGGCCCGCCTTCGCGTCAGCCACCAGGCGGTCCTGGGCGCTCCCGAGCCGCGCCTCGAAGTCGTCGCGCGCCGCGAGGTACCGTGGGAGGTGGCGTTCGAGGAGGCCCGAGACCTCGGCCTCGGCGGCCTCGACCTCGCCCAGGGCTCGATGGACGAACACCGAGGCGAGCTGCGCCTCCACCGTCCAGCCGCCCCTCGGCCCGAGCGTGGCAAGGGAGGAGGAGGCGAGCCGCGCCTGTCCCTGTGCGAGCTGCGAGCGGACCCACGCCACGGCCAGCGCTTGATCTCCCGGGGCTGCCTTGCTCGCCGCGTCGAGCGCCGAGGCGTCGGTGGCCTCCAGCGCCTCGGCGCGGTCCGCTCGACGCTCGAGCGCCTGTGCCTCGCCAAGTCGCTTCTTGGCCGCGGCCTGGACTTCCGGCGACGCGGTCGACTTCGAGACGAGCTGCTCGATCAGCGGGGCCTCTTCCGCGTAGAGCGTGCCCGCCTCGCCGAGGGCGGAGAGCTGCTGGCCGGCGAAGGCGAGCATCTCCTGGTCGCCCGCGGCCAGCGCATGCTCGATCGCCAGGACCGGCCAGCCCTCGGCGCCCCAGGACCTGGCGAGGGCCCGCTCGAGGCTCTTGAGCTCCGACTCGTAGCCCGAGCCAACCGCGGCCTGAGCGGCGGCGAGGAGCTCGGTACCCTCCTTGAGCGCGCTCCGGGTGCCGGTGCCGATCTCCGCCACGCACCGGCCCAGTTGCTCGTGCAGCGCGCTCTGAACCCGCGTGCCCCGGGCAGGAGACGGCGCCGCGCCGACTCGCCGCAAGAGCCGCAGCACCTCATCGGCGCTCCGGGCGTCGCAGGGCCTCGAGAGCCCCTTCCACCTCAGATCGAGCCATCGCTCGAGGGCCGGCTCGAGCTCCGCGCCGACGTCGCTCGAGGCAAAAGTGTCGAGGGCCGCGGCGTAGGCCTTGAGCGCCCCGGCGGTGTCACCGCTCGCCTCGAGCTTCTTGGCGGCGGTGATGGCCGCTCGCGCCTGGTACGGCTTCGACTGGAAGTACTCGAAGCCGAAGTAGCCCACCGTCGCCAGCGCGACCGCGACGAGCGCGCCGCGGCGGTAGAGGACCTGGAGCCGAGACAGCGGCTTCTTCCCGTGGAAGTACCAGCTCCCGTTCGGACCGTCGGAGACGACGTAGCGCGCGAGGGGAAACAGCGGCACGAAGAGGCCTACGAGGTACAGGGTGGCGGTGTACGTACCGTCGGGTTGGGCGTCACTCCGGCCGTAGAGCTTCGTGCCGAATCCGTTGACGGTGTACAGCTTCGGGGCAGAGGCGGGCACCGCCTGCTCGGAGAGCGCCTTGGCCGCAGCGATGAGGGCCGGCTCCCGCGAGGCGCGAGCGATGTCGTGGGCCTCGCGAATGGCCTTCTTCCCCTCACCCCGGCTCCTCGCCCAGCGGGCGAACATCAGGCGATCGAAGAGCTCGAGCTCGCGGGTCGCCGCTCCCAGCTCACCGCGCACCTCGTTCGAGGGCACGACCTTCAGCGTGTCGTGAAGGAGGGCCCGCGCGTCGTCGTGGCGCTTGAGCCCGACGAGGAGCGCGACGAGCTGCGAGGCCATGTCTTGCAGCCCCGAGTGAAGCGCGGAGCGGTCCGCAGCCTCGAGCTGGCTCGAGACTCGCCCGAGCTCTTCGAGCACTTCGGCTCGGAACTTCGCCACGGTGTCATCGACTGCCGTCGCCTCCGCCTTCCCTCCGAAAGGCTCCAGCTCCGGCCGCCGGAGCGCCGCGACCACTGCCTTGATGCTCTCCAGAAATCGCCCAACTTCGTCCATGTGACTGCCCCTCCAGGTTGCGCGAGTGTGCCAGGCCGGCGCTTCCGAGGGTACGCAGAAGGAGCTGTGGTATGGCCGGCGTGCAGCTGTAGGCCTCCGAGGTCAGCTCCGGGACCCGGCCCTGGGCGCCCGGCGATTCTTCGTGGGGGTCGAGCGCGTGGCCTCGTCGACCCGCTGAGGCGCGAGGTAGGCGAGCATCAGGCGGGCGATGCTCCTCTCGAGGACCCCGGCCTCGAGCCACCCGGGTCGCTGGAGCAGGGCGCGGGTGAGGACGCCCTCCACCGCGGCGATGAGCACGAAGACCGCCTCCGAGACGCTGTCCACAGAGAGCTCGCTCTTGTGGGCCTCGAGCCAGGCGGTGACGGCGGGGGCGAACTGCGAGCTGAGCTCATGGAGTCGCTTGAGCTCCCCGATGCGAGGCACCTGCTCGAGCAGCACCCGGTGGAGCCGCGGTTGGATCCGATGGACGTCGAGCATGGCCCGGACCATCTCGGTGATGGCCTGGGGGAGCTCCACGTCGCCGAGCTCGAGGAGGCGCGCCTCGAGGCTCTCCCGCATCCGGGTGAGGTGCTGCTCCATCACCGCGACGATGAGCGCCTCCTTGTCGGGGAAGTACTGGTACAGCGAGCCGATGCTGACGCCGGCGACCTTGGCGACGCGGTTGGTGGTGCACTCGTCGTAGCCGTCCTTGAGCAGAATCTGAGCGGTCGCGGCGATGACCGCGTCGACGGTGACGTGGGCTCGGGCCTGGTGGGGCACTCGCCGGGAGGTGGGCGTCGGGCGCCGGTTGGCCATGGCAGGCCTCTACCGTAACGCGAGCTGGGCGCGAGCGGCAAAGGCGAGCCGATGTTCCACAATGAGAATGGATTGATGGACCAAGAGGGTCGAGGTCCTTTGCGGACGGAGCGAGCCATGTCGAGTGTTTCAGTGGTGACGGGAGCGACCGGGCACCTGGGCAACGTGCTCGTTCGTCACCTCGTCGAGCAGGGCCGCAGCGTGCGGGCGCTCGTACAGCCGAGAGACGACCTGACGCCGCTCGCCGGGCTCCCGGTGGAACTCTTCTGGGGCGATGTCACCCAGGAGGCGACGCTCGAGCTGGCGCTCAAGGGCGCCGATGTCGTGTTTCACTTGGCCGGGCTCGTCAGCATCACCAAGGGACAGCGGCAGCGGCTGTGGGAGGTGAACGTCGAGGGCACGAGGCACGTGGTCGAGGCCTGCCGCCGCCTGGGCGTTCGCCGGCTGGTGCACGTGAGCTCGGTGCATGCGCTGGCTGAAGCGAGTGGCGATCGGCTCGACGAGACGGCCGGCTTCGGTGGCACGGGCGGCGACTACTCGCGCTCGAAGGCCGAGGCGTCGGAGGCGGTGCTCGAGGCGACCCGGCGAGGCCTCGACGCGGTGCAGGTGTTGCCTACCGGGGTCGTAGGCCCATGGGACTTCCGTCTCTCCGAGATGGGGCAATTCATCGCCCGCGCCGGCCAGGGCCGCATGCCCATCGCGGTGGCCGGGGGGTACGACTGGGTCGACGTGCGCGACGTCGCCCAGGGGCTCGTGCTTGCGGCCGACCACGGGCGCGCGGGCGAGGCGTACCTCTTGAATGGTGAGTGGAAGTCGACGGAGGCGGTCCTGCGGGCCGTCGCCGAGGCCGCTCAGGTCTCGCCGCCGAGGCTGACGGTGCCGCTGGCGTTGTTGTGGCCGCTGGCCCTCGCCGCGCCCGTGCTCGAACGACTCACCCGGAAGCGAGCGCTCCTCACGACCTACGCCCTGCGTCAGCTCGGGTCCAAGGCTCGGGTCGATGACGGCAAGGCCCGGCGGGAGCTCGGCTACACGTCCCGGCCGATCGCCACGGCCGTGGTCGACGCGTGGCAGTTCCTCGCGACCCATCCGGCGAGCCCGGTCAGGCGCTCCGTCGTCGTCGAGCCGGGGCGCATGGCGGTGTCGTCGATTCCCACCACTCCACGTTGAGAGGGGCGCTTCCTCGGGCGCTACGGGCGCGGCCGGCCGAGATGGCTGGAAGGCTGCAAGCCCTCGCGATTCATGCTATGAGCGCAGAACTTGGTGGTGCTGAAGCTGGTGCTCAGGACCTGCACCGGTCAGCGTCAGCGTCCCCCACGTCCCCCACGTCCCCCTGCTGAACGACAGAACCGAGAGTCCCATGCGCCGACTTCGCTCCCCACATGCATTGCGCTTGACTGTCCTGCTGCTGCTGGCTGGGTGCCCCACGGGGAAGCTCAAGGCGCCGTCATCACTCAGCTACACCACCGGCACGGCTGTCTACCGGACGGGGATGCTGATCACCGCGAACCGCCCGACCGGCACCGGCGGAACGGCCGACTCGTACCTCGTCACCCCGGCCCTTCCCGAGGGACTGAGCCTGGAGCCCACCACGGGTGTCATCAGCGGGACCCCCACGGCCACGAGCGCCGAGGCCAGCTACACGGTCACGGCCTTCAACCCAGCCGGCAGCGCCACGGCCACCCTGTCCATCACCGTGAGTGAGTCGGCCCCCGCGCAGGACCTGCCCAACATGGGGCAGCGGATCACGCCGCTGGCGCCCCCAGGGGCCACCTTCGAGGGGCTGCAGCCCGGGCTGCAGCCCTTGCCCGCGGGCTACGAAGTGGGGCAGGCCGTCACCTCGGTGGTCAGCCCAGACAAGCGCACCCTGCTGGTGCTGACCAGCGGCTTCAACATCGTCATCGGCACCAACGGCAGCAAGAACACGAACGAGTATGTGTTCGTCTATGACATCTCGACGCCCAAGCCGTTCAAGAGGCAGGTGTTACAGCTTCCGTACACCTACAACGGGATTGTCTTCGACCCCTCCGGAACGGCCTTCTATGTCTCCGGCGGCCCGGCCGACGTGGTCTTCATCGTCACCCGCGGAGCCGACGGAACCTGGGGCGATAAGCCCGCCGTGCTTTCCCTCGGTCACAATCGCACGGGCTTGGGCCTGGCTGTGCCGCCCGATGCCCCGCCGGCCCCGATCAACGAGCGCGTGGGGGTTGTCCCTTGCGCCGCCGGGGTGGCGATTTCGAACGATGGCCAGATCCTGGTGGTGGCGAATTATTACAACGACTCGAT
>PMBV01000284.1:8464-30912 GCA_003153055.1 Myxococcales bacterium | reverse complement strand
GAATCCGTCCCCAGGAATCCGTCCCCAGGAATCCGTCCCCAGGAATCCGTCCCCAGGAATCCGTCCCCAGGAATCCCTGCGGCTCAGGCAGCTTTCGGCCCGGGCCCGCTGACCCCGAGCCGCTTCATCATGGTGCGCACCGTGCCTCCGGGGTCCTTCGCGGCCCCCCGTCCGACCTCGCCCAGGAGCCGCGCCGCCTCGGCAGCGTTGCCTCCCCCATGCTGAAGGGCGGCCGTCAAGGCGAGGCGCTCCAGGTGTTCGAGCTCGGCCTTGAGGTTCATCTCTCCGCGCGCGACCCGAGCGGCGACCGCCTCCCCACTGACCAGGCCGTCGTGATGGGCCGGTCGCGCCCAGAGCCGTCGCGGCAGATCAGACACGAGGAGCGCCGAGCCGGTGCGCTTGACGACCAGCGCGCCGAACACGACATTCTTTAGCTCGCGAACGTTGCCCGGCCAGGCGTAGCCCCGGAGCACCTCGAGGCTCTCGGGGGTCAGCTCAGTCACCCGGTGCCGGCGCGCCGCGAGGGGATCCTCCGAGTAGTAGCGGGCGACCAGCTGCGTCACCAGCAAGGGCAAATCCTCCAGGCGCTCACGCAGCGGCGGCAACTCGATGCGCACCGTCGCGAGGCGCTCGAAGAGGTCGGCCCCGAACTGGCCCTGGGCGATGAGGCGGGTGAGATCGCGGTTCGTGGCCGCGACCAGCCGGAAGTCGATGGTCCGGCCCGCGTTCTCCCCGAGCCGCGAGATGACTCGATCCTCCAGCACCCGGAGGAGCTTGTTCTGCAGCGCGTGGGGCGTGTCGTCAATCTCGTCGAGGAACACCGTGCCTCCCTCGCCCCCGGCCAACTGCCCTTCGTAGTCGCGGGTGGCCCCCGAGAACGCGCCCTTCACGTAGCCGAACAGCTCTCCCTCCATCAGCTCGTTGGGAATGGCCGCGCAGTTGATCGGCATGAACGGGTGGGCCCGCCGCGTCGACCACTGGTGAATGAGCCGCGAGGCGAGCTCCTTGCCGGTGCCCGTCTCACCGGTCAGGAGCACCGGCATGGCCGTCTGGGCCGCGAGGTGCAGCTTGCGCAAGAGCGCCTTCGAGGCGGGGCTCTGCGCGGTGAAGTGCTTCGGAGTGGGCGGCTCGGGCTCCTCGACCAGTGATTCGTTGAGCCGGGCGAGGAGCCGGTTTTCCCAGCCCTTAGTCTGCACCATCACGTCCACCGCGCCGCGATCGACCGCCGCTTGCACCAGCGCCGTCGGCACCGGCTCCCCGCTGAGCCAGATCCACCCGGTGGCCCGCGTCTCCACGGGGAGCTCGGCCCGAGCGGTGCGCACCACCAGCGCGCCGGTGGCTCCCGCGGTCCACCCCTTCGCCTCGAGCTGCCCGGCGAGGGGCCTGGGGAGCTCGCCCTTCCACGTGTAGGTTGGCATGGGCGTATTCAAACACCGCTCGGGCGTGATTGAAATGAGTGAGCGCGACCGTGTTAGAAAGGGGCGTGCGCCCTGCTATCACTGACCTCTACCGCATCGACGAGCTGCTCACCGCCGAGGAGCGAGCCCTCCGCGACACGGTGGCTCGCTTCGTCGACCGTGAGTATTTGCCCAAGGCCGGCCACTACTTCCGGGAGCACGCCTTTCCCCTCGAGCTCGTCCCCCAACTCGCTCAGCTCGGCGTCTTCGGGGCGACGCTCCAGGGCCACGGCTGCCCAGGGCTGTCGAACGTGGCCTACGGGCTCATTCTCCAGGAGCTCGAGCGGGGCGACTCGGGCCTGCGCAGTTTCGTCTCTGTGCAGAGCTCGCTGTGCATGTACCCCATCGCCACCTTCGGCTCGGAGGCGCAGAAGGAGCGCTACCTGGGGCCCATGGCCAAGGGCGAGCTCATCGGGTGCTTCGGCCTCACCGAACCCGACTTCGGATCGGACCCCGGAGGCATGGTGACCCGGGCCCGGCGCGACGGTGACGACTACGTGCTCACGGGCACCAAGACGTGGATCACCAACGGCACCATCGCCGACGTGGCCGTGGTCTGGGCCAAGGTCGATGACGGGGGCCCGGAGTCCATTCGCGGGTTCCTGGTCGAGAGGGGTGCTCCAGGCTTCTCGAGCCGGGAGATCGAGGGGAAGTTCTCGCTGAGGGCGTCGTACACCGGCGAGCTGTCATTCGCCGAGGTGCGGGTGCCCGCGGCCAACGTCCTCCCTGGAGTGCAGGGGCTCAAGGGCCCGTTGGCGTGTCTCAACAAGGCGAGAATGGGCATCGCCTTCGCCGTGATGGGAGCCGCCGTCGCGTGCTTCGAGGGGGCGCTCGCGTACGCCCAGGAGCGGAAGGTCTTCGGCAAGCCCATCGCGCAGTTCCAGCTCACTCAGGAGAAGCTCGCTGACATGCTGCAAGAGATCGTCAAGGGCCAGTTGCTCGGGCTTCGGCTCCTACGGCTCGCCGACGAGCGCGGCCGGGTCAGCCCCGAGCAGGTGTCACTGGCCAAGCGCAACAACGTCAAGGCAGCCCTCGACATCGCCCGCGTCGCCCGCGGTATCCTGGGCGCCAATGGCATCACCGACGCGTACCCGCCGGTGCGACACATGCTGAACCTCGAGAGTGTCTTCACCTACGAGGGCACCCACGAGATTCACACCCTGGTCCTCGGCAAGGCCATCACTGGCCTCGATGCTTTTGGAGGCTGAGGGCTGGGCTGTACGAGCTAGGGCCGGGGCGAGCGCTTGATGGTGATGAACATCGGCTGCTCCGTTGGGGCGCTGACAGCCGCGGGCGCCGCTGCCTCTGTCGCTGGCGCGGCCGCCGCTGGCTCGGCATCGGCCTCGTTCGCCTCCGGCTCTTCACTGCCCGTCGCTTCACCAGCCCGAGCGTGGATCTCTTCTTCGCTCAAGAAGCCGACCTGAGTGCCCGGCCGGTTGAGGAACCGCACGGACCGCGCCGAGAGGGCGAGGAGCTCGGTGGCCACCGCGGGCGGCACCAGGGCGTGCTCGATCTTGTCGGGGTCGGGGCGCTCGACCACGCCGAGCTCACCCACCTCGAGCTTCTTGGCCTGCTCTGCCGACAGCTCGAGCCGCCGCAGCCGATTCTTCCGGGTGACGAAGTAGAACGTGGTCGCGCCGGGCTCCATCGGAACCTGATTCGACAGCACTTTCTCGCGAATCGCCCGGTCGACCTCGAGCTGACGCTTCGACATCAGCCGGTGAGCCTCCTTGCTTCCGGCCAGGGGCGGCAGCTTGGGAATACGAGGCGCCTCGAGCGGGCGAGCCCCTCCAGCGCCTCCGTCCCGGCGATCGGTCGAGCGCGGTCGGTCATCGCGGCGATGATCCATCGATCGAGGTCGGTCGACCGGCGCGGGCGCGGCGGCCTTGGAGGCCTCGACCTTCTTGGCCGCTTCCTCCGTGATCAACCCCGCTTTGAGCAGCTTCTCCCTCAGGCTCTGCATGGCGCGCCCTCATAGCCTACCCATCGTCATCGCCGCCACACCCCCTTGATGCTTCCGCTCAACAGAAGCCTCGATCCGCAGGGCTGGCCACCGCCGCCCAGTGTGGCTAGGGTGTCCCGCCCACGTGAAGCCCCTGGCCGTCATCGCCGCCGTCCTCCTCGTTGCCTGCACGGATCCTGCCGACAAGGCCGCCAAGCAACGCATCTTTTCCCCAGAGGACCCCCCCCAAGCCGTGGCCGCCGCGGGGCAGAAGCTGCCCCCGCAAGACGCCGCCGATCACCCGGAGATCGCCCGCCGGATTCTCGGCATGGGTGCCGCCGAGGCCACCGAACGCCTCGGGGCCCACCACTACACGGCCACCATCGACTGGGAATGGACCCAGTCGGGCAAGAACCTGCGCCTCAAGGAGACCCGAGACCTGGTCGCGGGTCCAGGCGGGATGACGGGCGATTTCCACGCCCAGCTCTCCAACACCAACAACGCCGGCCTCGAGGTGCTCCGGGTGGCAGGGCAGGTCTACGCCCGCAACACCTGGGGCAGAGAAGGCGAAGCCCGCTTTCGCCAGCGCCTGCGCGATCGCGGCATGGCCGAGCGAATTCGCGAGGAGACCTGGGGCGGCCTGCGCGACCTCGACGAGCTGTTCCGCGGCCGGCTCAAGCTGACGGCCCAGTCGACCAGCGAGAGCACCGCCAGCTTCGCCGGGCGAACCGCGTGGAAGTACGCCGTCTCGCTGGCCGAGGCGGGCGCGGAGCCCCCCAGTCGCCTCCCGCCCCCCATCTCGGCCAAGGCCGGTGCCGATGAGACGACCCGACGCCGGCAGCGCTTCTACGACGCCCGCGCGCCCAGTGCGCTCCAGGGCGAGGTGCTGGTCGACGCCCAGACCTCGGTGGTGCTGAAGACCCACGTCATCGGCCGCGTCTCGGTGAAGGGCGGCCACGACGCTGGGGCACCCGACGCCGAGCTTCGCCTCACCCTCGACTCGTACCTCTCGGACATCGGGAAGGTCGTCGCCCTCGCCCCACCCCAGGACTTCCTCCCCGACGAAGACAAGCCCGATGGAGTCGCCGCGGCCCTGGCCCGCGTCGGGCTCGAGCGAAAGGCCGACGGAGGGGTCACCACCGCCGGCCCCGAGCTGCCTGACGACCTCGCCGAGGAAGAGCAGCCGAGCCCAGCTGCTCCCTCGCCGGCGTCTCCAAGCCCACACGAACCGCCCCCAACCCCCAAGGCCAAAGAGCCTGGCAAGGGCTCGAAGCACAAGGGCACCTGAGCAGTTTCCCCTCGCTCCTCTCATAGAAACTGGACGATTCCGGCCTGCGGTGCAGACTGGTGGTCAGAGGGCAGGTCGAAAATTTGCGACCTCCCAAGCGATCGCTACACTGCCCAACAGTTGCGGCTCAGCCGCGTCGTACATGGCCGGTTGTTCAGTATGGAAGCGAGGGTTCGAAACCATGGAGCGGAAGGGCACAGCAGTCGTCACGGCCGAGCTGGTCGAGCAGGGCCTGCGCAGAGGGGCCATCACGGCCCGTGAAGACCAGGCATTGCGCATGCGGTACGGCGCCAGGGTCGATCCGTCGACGGCGCTCCCCCAGCTTGCCGAGCCTGAATCGGAGCTGGCCGATGAGCTCTTGTTGCTCGAGATGCGGCTTCTCTCCGCGATGAAGCATCGGGCGGCCAAGACGAAGGCCGAGGTCAAGGCTCCTGCTGGCGGCGCCAAGGCCAAGATCGTCGCCGGGCTGAAGAAGAAGCGCTGACGTCGAGCCGCCCTCAGGTCGTCGAGTCGAAGTCGATGGCCAGGGCGCGCTCCACCAGTGGGAGCTGCGCGGGGTTCACCAGCGCGCGGGCCTGCCCGAGCGTGGCCCACAGCGCCCGGTCGACCTCGGGGAACCGAAGCAGCCGACCCGAGCCCTTGGGCCACTCGAGTTCCACCTGGTTCGAGCGGAGCGTCGCCACCTCGAAGGCGCCCCGGGCCGCGAAGGCCACCACCCGCTTGCCGCTCTTCTGCTCGATCTCCCCCAGCTCGACCCACGGTCCTTCTGGTGGCTTCTGGCCGGTCTCCTCCTCCAGCTCCCTCCGCGCGCCAAGGAGCGCGTCCTCTCCGTCTTCCAGCTCACCCTTGGGCAGGCTCCAGGCACCCGCGTCTTTGTGGGCCCAGAACGGCCCTCCCGGGTGCACCAGCAGCACCTCACGCGCTGCGCCCTCGCCTCGTACCAGCGCGGCCGCCGCTGACCGCTTCGCCGAGCGCCGATGAGAGGCAGCCGCCACGATCCGCCACGTACTATGAGGCCGGTGGTGCGCTCAAGCGAGGGCGCGAAGTCCCAAACTCCGCTCTAAGAACCTGGAGCCGGCTCGCTGGACCGTTGCCGCAACGCGGTCGACCGAGGTTGCCGCGTTCTCCGAGTGGGCGGAACGGTGCGAGCATGCCTTGAGGGCGAGGGTCGGGCCGGGGCCCACCGACCGAGGCGGTCTGGCCAGCGCCTCGACCCGAGACCGCGGTGAGCGCCCGAGCGACAACAAAGATGTCGCGACGATGGGCAGGGTGGCTCCGAGCGGAGCAGGTCGCGCCAACTCCAGCGCTCGGAGGACCTTCATCCGGTCCTCGCCGCGCACGGTGCGAGCTGGGGTCTCTGAACCTCGTCACCGACCTCGAGGACGGGCCACTCTCCAGCCCTGTCATCACGGAGTACTGATTCGTACACCGTGATGACACGCTCGGAGACCTCTTCCCACCGAGGAGGAAGGAGCCGCCAGCGGGCGCCGAGCGGCGAGCACGCCCTGAGGTGCGAGGGCGGGGTGGCTGTCCAACCACCGAGGCCGTGTGGCCAGCCCCTCGGCCCGAGACCTCGGTGCGCATACGTGAGAAGCACCCGCCCATGCACCACTGACCCGACCGGCCGAGGGGCTCGTGAGGCCTCGCCCAGGGCCTCCGAGCCCCTCCCCCGACCCCTGCCTCGAGCCGTTCCTGTGCTGAGGCCCAGGCCCCGGCCAACGGTTCGACTGCATCCTCTCGCTCATCGCTAACGGCACGACCCTCCACTCGAGGTCCGTGGCCGGCAGGGGTGAGGTCCAAATGGAAGTGCAGCTTCCGTTCGTGACAGTTTTCCCAACCGTTCATGGGCGAAGCACCTGATTGAGTGAGACGAAGGCCGAGGTCAAGGCTCCTGCTGGCGGCGCCAAGGCCAAGATCGTCGCCGGGCTGAAGAAGAAGCGCTGACATCGAGCCGTCGAGCCACCGCCCTCAACTCGTCGAGTCGAAGTCGATGGCCAGGGCGCGAAGTTGATTCCCCCGTCCGTGGGAGCCGGTAGGCTTTCTGCCTCTCATGGCTGATCTCGCAGATGGCGAAAGCGTCGAGATGCAGGGCAGCGCGCGCGAGCCCTACGTCCTCAAGAACGTGGGGGGCGTCTACTCGTGCACCTGCCCGGCCTGGCGCAACCAGTCGCTGGGCCTCGAGCGACGCACCTGCAAGCACCTCCGCAAGCTCAGGGGCGATGACGCCGAAGCCACGCGCGTCGGAGCAGCCGCCTCGGCGCCTCCCCGGCCCAAGCGAGACGCGCCCGCCACGGGAGCCGGGAGCGGGCTGGCCGCGCAGGGAGCGGCGCCACCACTGCTCCTCGCCCACTCCTGGGAAAACGACGTCGATCTCTCCGGGTGGTGGATGAGCGAGAAGCTCGACGGGGTGCGCGCCTACTGGGACGGGCGTCGATTCTGGTCGAGGCAGGGCAACGAGTTCCTCGCGCCTCCCTTCTTCACCGAGGGCTTGCCCGACTTCCCCCTCGACGGTGAGCTCTGGCTAGGGCGCAAGAAGTTCCAGCGCTGCGTCTCCATCGTCCGCCGGCAGGACCGCGGCGCCGAGTGGAAGCAACTCACCTACGTCGTGTTCGACGCCCCGGCCCACGGCGGCCCCTTCGAGGAGCGCCTCGGGCTGCTCTCGTCGCACTTCGCCAACACCAAGCTCGAGTGGCTCGTGGTGCACCCGCACCAGCCCTGCCGCGGTGTCGCCCACCTGAAGGAAGAGCTCGCGCGCGTGGAGGGGCTCGGGGGCGAGGGGCTCATGCTCCGCCAACCGGGTTCGAAGTACGAGGTGGGCCGCTCGCACACGCTGCTCAAGGTGAAGAGCTTCAAGGATGACGAGGCGGTGGTGGTGGATCATCGCGCTGGCCTGGGCCGGCACACGGGTCGTGTCGGGGCCCTCGAGGTGCAGCTCAAGGACGGTACCCGCTTCTCCGTGGGCACCGGCCTGTCAGACCGAGAGCGGGCTCAACCGCCGCCGCTCGGCACTCTCATCACCTTTCGCTACCAGGAACTCTCCGAGGACGGCGTACCGCGTTTTCCTTCGTACGTTGGGCTTCGGGCTGACCCCGACGAGAAGGCCTTCGCCGAGGTGAAGCGCCAGGCGCCACGGCCTCCGGCTCCTGCGCCGGCGGCCTCCTCGTCGGGCCCCGTCACCGGCGAGCGGCGCTTCGAATTCGACGACGGGACCTCGAAGAAGTTCTGGGAGATTTCGGTGAGCGGCGCCTCCTTCACCGTGCGCTTCGGCAAGCTCGGAGCGGCCGGGCAGACTCAGCTCAAGGCCTTCGCTGACGCCGCCACCGCGCAGGCCGAGGCAGCCAAGCTCATCGTCGAGAAGGTTCGAAAGGGCTATGCCGAGCGGTCGACCGGCTGAGGCCAGGCACTACGCGCTCATCCGTTCCACTCGACGGTGGGCAGCGCGCGCCAGGTCGAGGGCCTCGCTGGAGGGCTGCTCCAGCCCCAGAATGCTCGAGGCCGCCACCGTCGCGTCATCTCGTTGCCCCCTCGATGCGAAGTCGAGCAACCAGCGCCCGGCGGCCGGGTTGCGGAAGTAGTCTTCGTTGAAGCGCTCGCGGAGGTGATCGTGGACCACGGCCTCGAGCCCAGCGCCGTCGAGGGCCAAGAGCTGCCCGCCGAAGACGTCGAGCTCGAGCGGGGCCTTGGCGCGTGGCACCTCGACCAAGGCCGCCCCCTGGAGCAGCTCAACGGCCTCGTCGGAGAACCGCCGGCCGGGCCCTTCTTTCCACAGCGTGGGGAGCGCGAGGGCCAGCGCGGCCTGGCGCCGCAGCTGAATCAACTGGCGGAAGGCGAACATGCGGGCAGCCTCTCGCGCGGCCGCCGAGCCGAGCCGCAGGTAGCGCTTGAGCCAGCCCTCCTCGAGCAGGAAGGACTCGAAGAGCCGGGCCATGGCGTTGACGACCGCCCAGTCGCCCAGGCGCCGCTCGACGAAGGGCAAGGTGCGCGAGACGTGGGCGCGGTGCAAGGCCAGGCCCCACGCATTGAGCCAGCTTGAGTAGGCCTCGAAGCCGAGGTCGACGGTGAGCACCAGGCGCACTTGATCCGGCACCCTGAGCTCGAAGACGTGGGCTCCATGCTGCCGTCCCGCTCGTGTCTCGGCGTCGACGGTGATGCGCCCGTCGGCGCTCGGGTTGAGCCCCAAATCGCCCAGGCAGCGGGTGATGGCATGCTCCAGGTCTTCCCTCCGGAAGGACTCGAAGAGCCACGGGGCGAGGCACGCGCGATCGAGATCGTGCTCGCTCGCCGTCTTCACCGTCAGCTGCGCGTCGACCCGCTTCAGGGCGAAGCCAGTGAGATCGAGGGCCGCGTCGTGGGTGTCGGCGAGGAGCTTCTTCGCCGCATCGAGCCGCGCGGACACCGGGCGCCCATGAATGAGCCCCACCAGCTCGGTGAGCGGCTGACCGAGATCCTGCGACGCCAGGCTCAGCTGATCCACCCACCGGGCCCAGTCTCCTTCGCTCTGGGTGAGGTAGGCGCCGAGGTCGCGCTCCAGCGCCACCCGGGCGTCACGAGAGTTGAGCCGCGGGAGCTCCCGCTGGGCCTCGTCGAGCCGATAGCTCTTTCCCGTCGACGAGAAGGTTCCTCCACGAGCCTGCTCGAGCAGGAGGCGGGCAGGGCGGGCGACCGACTCCACCCGCGCTCTCGCCACGAAACGCTGGAGCAGCACCAGGCGGCTCCGCTTTCCCTCGTCGGTGCGGGGGCTCGAGAGGAGCTCTCCGATGTGCTGAAAGACGTCCTTCCGGGTCAGCTCCTCGGGCTCCTCTGGGGCCGGAGCGTCGGTGGGGAGACCAGCGGCGCTTCGAAAGTCGTAGCTGGCGCGTTCGAAGAAAGAGTCGTCGAGGAGCTCGACGAGGGCATTGAGGGAGATTTCCACGCCTCGATGAGGCTCCTTGCCGAACGCCACGTCAATCGAACCGAGTAGAAATGAGCCGCCTCAACGGTGAGGACGCTGCTCCGCGCCTTGACGCGCGCATCGCGGCTTTGCTTGCCCGACCGAGGTCAAGTACGACCTGCGCGGTGAAACGTCGCCTCTTCACCGTCGATGCGCCCGGCCAGCTCGTCGAGCTCCTCGCTGGCAACGAACGTCTCTCGGTCGAGAGCGCCGGCTCGCTGGTGGCGCGAGGGGCCGTGTACGTCGACGGCCGGCGGTCGGTGAAGGATCGCCCCGTGCCGGCTGGCGCGCGAGTGATGGTGATTCTCGAGGAGGCCGGCCACGAAGTGACCGAGGTCGTCGAGCTGGCACCGCTCGCGGTTCTCTTCGAAGACTCTCAGGTGCTGGCGGTGAACAAGCCTCCCTTCGTGGTGGCGCAGCCTACGCCTGGGCGGGTGGGTGACAGCCTGCTCGATCTCGCGTCTCGCTACCTGGGGCGCCCAGCGGGGCTGGTGCATCGCCTCGATCGAGAGACCTCGGGCGTGACGGTGTTCGGCAAAGACGCCCGGGCGACCTCGCGTCTCGCCGCCGCGTTCCGGGAGGGCCGGGCCAAGAAGGAGTACCTGGCAGTCACCACGGCCGGGCTCCCCGAGCGGGGCACTATCGATCTCCCGTTGTCCCGCGACCCCAGCCGGAAGGGGCGCTGGCGGGCCACGCGCTCGGCCAACGGCCTCGAGGCGCTGACCCACTACGTGCGCACTGGAGCGGGCGCGTTCTCCCTGGTCGCGCTGTTCCCTCAGACGGGGCGCACCCACCAATTGAGGGCTCACCTCGCCGCGCTCGGCCACCCCATCGTGGGCGACGAGCTCTACGGGGGGGCTCCCGGGCCACGCTGTCTCCTCCACGCTCGGCGCCTCGAGCTCGAGGGGCTCACCATGGAGGCGCCCGTTCCAGCCGACTTCGGGCCGTTTCTCCCTCAGGGCTCATAGATGATCGTCGTCACCGGCAACGGTCGCCGATGATGGGAGGCGCTACCAGCTTTGGGCCCTTCGGAGGTGGATGATGAGTTC
The DNA here is from genome assembly GCA_003153055.1 of Myxococcales bacterium. The sequence continues at coordinate 20,246 of PMBV01000284.1, read as the reverse complement.
CTGCAGCTCGTTCGCTGACATCCGTGCGAGTTGGTCCTTGCGTGCGGCGTCGAGCTCCACCCCCAGGACCTCTGCCAGGGCCACGACACCGGCGCGGAGGCCCTCCGCCAGCCCCTCCGCCAGCCCCTCTTCTCGAGCCTCTCGCTTCTCCTCGCGGATCGTCGCCATCTCGATGCGGCGCAGGTCGATGGCGAGCTGCCGGTGCCACGCCTGGTCCCGGATGGTCGGTTCGTTGGAGAGCTCCTCGAGCAACTCGTTCGCGTGCTCCACGGCCGGATTTGCCATGCATGCCTCCTGTACCTCCTCGTCGGTGTCGGCCCCGAGGAACTGGCACCAGGCTAGCAGGTCCGCGTCCTCCTGTTGAGCGAGCCCGCGCTTGGGCAGCTCGATGACGTGCAGCTCCAGGGCGTTCGTCAGCACGGTTCCATCGTGGATCTCGCTCAAGCGAAAGACGGAGTGGAGGCGGGCTCCGGGGAGCTCCACGTAGTCCAGGAAGAGGATGGAGATGACCGGCTTGAGCGCGGTGTAGTCATCTCCGCGGTTGAGCTGAGAGCCGAAGACCCGCGCCCAGTAGTACAGCGAGCGAGCTCGGAACCCACGCACCTTGAGCACCTGCATCTCGATGTTGGTGCGGCTCCCGTCATCGAGCTCGACGAGGAGATCGAGGACGATGGTCTTGTCTTCCAATTCGCGACGGCTCACCTCTGAGTTGAGCACGCGCACGTCGCGGACGGGCGTCGCGGGCCGAAGGACGGTGTTGAGCAGGGCCACGAGTGAGGACTTCCCCTCAGGTGAGCCGAGGAGCACCTTGAAGGTGAAGTCCAGCGTCGGATCCAACGTCGTACGCTTCGTTCCCACCACGCCTCCCTCCCCACTCCGGGCCCTTGCCGCGGACGGGAACACTCGAAGCACGTAGCGTGCCGGCGCAACCACCCGGACAGACAGCGCTCGTGAGGTCGAGGTGGGTCCACAACGCGGGACATCGTCTGCGCTGGTGATGACCGTTCCCACCGACCGAGGGCTATTGGTGCGCGCGGTTCAGCACTTCGCTCGAGGGGCTCACCGTTCCAGCCGACTTCGGGCCGTTTCTCCCTCAGGGCTCATAGGTGGCGTCGATCCACGCTTTGAGGCCCTCGGTGAGCATCTCTTGCCCCTCGACGCTCCCCGAGAGGCCGTACATGGCGCCGCTCTTGGCTGGCTCGCCGTGCTTCTCCTTGGCGTAGGCGACGGCGGCCTTGAGATCCTCCACGAAGCGCTCGGCCACAAGGGGCCTGGCCTGGGGGCGGGTGACGCAGAAGTGCACCGCCGGAGGCAATTGGCAGCCGTTGAGCCGCCAGCCCTTCGTCGAGAGGAAGTCGTTCACGTGGAAGACGTCGACCACCTCGGAGCTGAAGGCGAGGAGGAACGTCGGGTCGCCGATGAGCTGGAGCTCGGGCTGGGCCTCGATGCCCTTCCTCATGGTGGTGGCCGCCTGCATGACGCCTCGAGCGGCCTCGAGGTAGCCGTCTTCTCCGGTTGCCACCATCGCGGCCCACGCTGCCGCCGACAGCCCCTCGGATCGGCTGCCCTGGAAGGTCGGCGAGGCATAGACGCCTCCCTGCCACTCGGCGGTCGAGAAGTACTGGTGCCGACGCAGCTCGGGGTTTCGGTACAGCACGACCGAGGTGCCCTTGAGGCCATAGCCGAACTTGTGCGTGTCGCAGGACATCGAGGTGACGCCGGGGAGCCGGAAGTCGAAGACGGGCACTCGGTAGCCCAGCCGCTCGACCCAGGGGAGAATGAAGCCACCTAGGCAGCCGTCGACGTGGAACAGGAGCCCTCGCTTCACCGCCAGCGCCGAGAGCTCAGGCAGTGGATCGACCAGGCCCCAGGGGTAGTTACCCGCCGACGCGGCCAGCGCCACGGTGTTGGGGGTGATGTGCTGCTCCATGGCCTCGACGTCGGCCAGGTAGCCCTTCAGCGGTACGCGCACCAGCTTGATGCCCAGGTAGTGGGAGGCCTTGTCGAAGGCGGGGTGAATCGTCTGGGGGGCGACGATCTCGGGCACGGCGATGCCGCGCTCCTTGCGACCGACCTCTCGACAGACGAGGGCCGCCGACAACAGGCTCTCGGTGCCCCCCGAGGTGATGCTGCCGCAGACGTGGTCGCTCGCCTTCAGCGTCGCCGGCACGTCACCGTTCAGCAGCTTCGCCGTCATGGAGATGATCTCCGCCTCGAGCTTGGTGCCGCTGGGGCAGAGATCGCGCTGCAGGAGGCTCGCGTGCGAAAACAGACTGAACGCCCGGTTGAGGAAGGCGTAGTGGTCGAGGCCGCCGTGGTAGATGGTGCCCGACACCTGCCCGGTGTCCCACTTCTTCTGCTCGGCCTGCGCCATCGTCTCGAGCTGCGAGAGGAGCTCCTGGTGGGCGACTCCGCGGGCCGGCAGCTCGGTGTGCCTGGGCAAGATTTTGGCGTAGGGGTGGAGATCGCCCAACAGGGTGTCGCCGTCGTCGCTGTCACTCATGACCTGCTCCGCGTTCGAGAGTTCAAGACTTCAATTGGCCCGGTTCATCGAATGGAACACGGGCCGCAGCGAGCGCTCGCTGAACATGAACTGCGAGAAGTGTCGCTCGTAGAGCTTCGCGTTGGCGTCGTGGGGCTCGAAGACCTTCGTCACCCGCACCAGCTCGGGCACCTGCGCCAACGTGAGGTGCCCCAGGTGCATGAGGGTCAGGTACGCCATGCCCATCACGCTGCCGTTGTTGGGGTCGGCGAGCTGGTGCACCGGGCGCCCGGTGACGTCGGCCATGATCTGCGCCCACACCGCCGAGCGCGCGCCGCCCCCCGCGAGCCGCAGTCGATCGAAGCGCGCCTTGGCGAACTTCTCGGTCGCGCCCAAGAGCCAGCGCCAGTTGAGGCACAGACCCTCGAGCACGGCGCGGGCCAGATGGCTCCGGGTCGTGCGGTGCGAGACGTTGAGAAACGCCCCCCGCATCGCCGCGTCTTCCCTCGGGCAATACGTGCCGTTGAACCAGGGGAGGAACAAGACGCCCTCGGCTCCCGGAGGCACCTCGGTCACGACCCGGTCGAGGCGCTCGAACACGTCGGCCGGGCGGCTCGAGGTCATGAGCCCATCGTCTCCGTACACCTGCTTGTCCAGGAACGAGTCGAGCACCTTCCCGTTGTTGCCCAGGTCGGCGAAGATCAGGTGACGGCCAGGCAGCGGGCTGGGCATCGTGGTGATGAAGCTGTCGAGGTCGAGGCCGCGAAAGGGCAGGTGGCAGCCGATGAAGCCCGAGGTCCCCAGCACGGCCACCGCCTCGTAGTCGTGCACCGCTCCGGCGCCGAAGGCCGAGGCGTGGTTGTCGGGCACGCCGGCCACCACCACCGCCTGGGTCGACAGGCCCAGCTCGGCGGCGGCCTTGGGCTGAAGCGGCCCCAGGGGAGCGTTGCCCATGACGAGCTCGGGCAGGCGGCCTTCGTCGAGGCCGGTCACCTTGAGCAGCCACGGGTGGTACCGCCCGGGGTCCTTCGCCGTCACGTCGGCCAGAAGCATCGGAAAGACCGTCGAGCGCGTGCCGGTGGCCCGACCAGTGAGCTTGAGGGTCACGTAGTCCATCGGCTCGAGGAGCTTGAAGGCCCGTTGGTAGATGTCTGGCCGTTCGTGTTTGATGAACAGCATGTGGGCCAGCGAGTCGACCCCCGACTGGGTGGGAGCGAGGCCCGCCGCCTTGATCCACCGGTAGAGGTTGTACAGGCCGTAGCCCTGCACGCTGGGGAAGCCGTGGACGAGCGCTCGGTTGTATCGGCCCCCGCGCGAGTCCATCCACGAGATGGCGTTCATCAGCGGCTCGCCGGCTTCGTCCACCGCCACCGTAGCGCTCCACTGGCTGGTGCAGCCCACCGCCACCACCGACTCCGGTGCCACCCGCGAGGCCTCGAGCACCTGCCGGGTGCAGCGCACGATGGCCTGCCACCAGAGGCGGGCGTCTTGCTCGGCGCCTCCATCGGGCAACAACTGCATGCCGTACCGCTCGGCGGCGCTCGTCACCAGGGTGCCGGCCTGGTCAACCAGGCCAACCTTGGCCCCACTCGAGCCGAGATCGATGGAGAGGACGTACTGCAGGCTCACGGGTGCCTCAGGAGATGAAAGGACGATGGAGGACGTCGGAGGACCTTCACGGGGCGTCCTCGACGCTCGCATGGAGAACCCGACCTGTCCACTTGCCCCGAGACATTCGCATCACGTTGCCGCGCTGAGCCATCTCAAGCGACGGCGGTGAAGTCGCGACCCTCCTCGCGCCCATGGGCAACCATCCACAGGCGAATGTCTTCTCGGGCGCCCTTGGCCGCCACGCAGCTCAGCACGTGCACGGCGCCGAGACTGTCGAGCGCGTCTGGCGCCACGACTGGGGCTCCGTGAATGCGCTGCCCGATCTTCCGGGGGTCGAGCTCGACGAAGGCGGCGATGCGGGTACCCTTCGCGGTCAGGGCCACGGACAGCGCCCGCCCCGTGCGGGTGGCCCCCCACAGCACCACGGGCACCTCGGCGAGCTGTCGGGCGAGATAGTCGGCCTTGAGCCGCACGTGCTGGGCCCACCGGTACCGGGGATCAGTGCGGGTCAGCCGGTGGTCGCTGTCTCGCCACCGGTGGAGAATCTCCGGCACGCAGGCGAGGCGGTGACCGGCCTCCAGGAGCCTGAGCCACAGCTCCCAGTCCTCCGGGAAGTCTCCGTCGCGCCAGCCGCCCACGGCCTCCACCACGTCGCGCTTGAGGAGCACCGACGGGTGGCACAGCGGTGACTCGATGAAGCGATCCCTGAACACCGACTCCGGGGTGGTGAGCGACGAGAGCCAGTGCCCGTAGGCCGTGAGGTTCGGGCTGGGAGGGCGATCGTCCCTGAAGATCTCGACCCCCGTGCCCACTCCGCCCAATTGGGGGTGAGCCTCGAGCCACCGAACGCTGCGCTCCAGGCGCTCGGGGTGACTCTCGTCGTCGGCGTCCATGCGGGCGATGAGCGGAGCTCTGGCCGCCTCGAGGCCCATGGTGAGGGCGCCCACCAGGCCCAGCCCAGAGGTCGATAACACCCGCACCCTGGTATCCTCCGCGGCCAGTTGCTCGAGGCGCCTACGGGTCCCATCGGTGGAACCGTCATCAATGGCCAAGAGCTCGAAATCGCTTAAGGTCTGCAGCAGGAGGCTCCCAACCGCCGCGTCGATGGTCGCCTGGGCGTTCTTGGCTGGGAGCACGATGCTCACCTGTGGGACAACCGATCTTCGCACCTGAGAATCGTCTAGGCTCAGAACCCTGATGTCCACTGATCCGAGCGCCACCACGCTCAACGATGCGTCGGGCGAGGTCTCGCTCAAGGCGCTTCGAGCGCGGTTGGGCGAGCACGATGACCTGACCGTCGTCGAGATGCACCGCACCATCGCGATGCGGATGCTCCGAGAGGGTTCCGCGGTGCAGGCCTTTCAGGAGCTGGTGCGCGCGTGTCGGATCGTTCCGATGAACGCGCGCTTGGCTTCGTCCATCGTCTTCCTGGCGTTGCGCGCGAAGGTCACCGGGCCGGCGCTCACTTTGCTGGCCCAGGGAGTCGACGAGGCCGAGGGAGAGGACCGCATTGGCGTCATGCGGCACCTGGCCCGGCTCGCCCGCAGGAGCAACGAGCTGGAGCGGAGCCGCGAGACGTTGGTGCACCTGTTGGCCGAGCGACCGAACGATCGCCGGGCCCGCGCGGTGCTCAACGCGCTGCTGGAGCGGGAGGGCCGGTGGGACGAGCTCGACGCGTCGCTCGAGAAGGAGACCAAGGAGGCGCTGCGCCGGGGCGCTCACGAGGCCGCCTGCCGCTCGGCGCTCCGCCGGGCGCGAATGTGGGACGCTCGCCTCGACGACCAGGCCCGGGCCGCGCTCCGCTACATGCAGGCCGCGCAGTACGCCGAAAAGGCGGAGGACTTCGAGCGGGCGTTCTACCTGCGGTTGCTGTGGCTGCACTCGCTCCATCGCTCCGGCGCCTCGCACCGCTTCCTCGAGGACGCCGTGGCTGTCACCTGGCGCGCGGGTGAGCGGGTAGGCCAGGGCGCGAGGGCGACGGCTTTGGCGATCGAATTGGGTTTGCCTCCGCCCAAGGCCCGCAGGCCCTCGGGCCCGCTGCCCATCGCCAAGGCCACGCCGCCAGCTCCGGCGCCGCCGCCCGCTCGCAGGGGCTCGGCGCAGCTCGAGCTCTTGGCGGTGGCCGACGCGGCCGAGAAGGCGGGCGAGAAGTCGGTGGCCGCTGCCGTGCTGAACGCAGCGGTTCGCGAGGGCGAAGATCCGCTCGCGGTGGCCAGGCTCGAGGCCCACTATGTGCAGCGGGGGGCGTGGCGACCCCTGGCCGAGTTCTACCGTCAGCAGGTGTCGCGGGCTTCGACGCCAGACGGGCGGGCCAGCTGGTCCGAGAAGTTGGCCGAGCTGCTCGAGTCTGAGCTCGATGACCCCACCGGAGCCGCCGCGGCCTGGGCCGACGTGGCTTCCGCCACTGGTGACTCGAGGGCGGAGGTCGAGCAGGCGCGCCTCCTGGGCCGCCGGCGAGACGCCACGGGTGTTCGAGCCGCCCTCGACGCGGGCGTCGACAGAGCCGCCAATCAAGATGAACGAGCCAACGCGCTGGTGCTCAGAGCCGAGGAGGCGTCGACTCGCAAGGATCTCGCGGCGGCGCGGGTCGACCTCGAGAAGGCCCTGTTCCTCTCTCCAGGGCACCCCGCGGCGGCGGCCGGGTTGGCTGAGCTGGCGGCGGCCGCGGGCGAGACGACGCCCATCCTCGAGCTCGAGGCCGCCCTGGCCCTGGTCGGTCGCCATGTGCCTGGCCGAGGCGATCTCTACCGGCGCCTGGCTCGCCTGGCGCAGGCTCAGTGGGGTCCCGAGCGAGCCAAAGGGGCGTGGGCGGAGGTTCTGGCGGAGCTCCCCGACGACGAGGAGGCATTGAGCCAAGAGCGCGCGCTCACGGGTTCGTCTGCCGATGGCGCGACGCGGATCGCCGTGCTCCGGACCTCCATCGCCAAAGAGCCGAGGAGCGCCAGGACCCGCGCCGCCCGCCTCGAGCTCGCCGAGGCGCTGGAGCGAGCGGGTCGCCCCCTCGACGCGCTCGAGGCCCTCGAGGACGCCACCCGGGCCGACCCCCAAGACCAGCGCGCCTGGCTCGCGCTCGCCGACCGCCTGACCGCCCTGGGAAATCGGGACGCCGAGGCGGCCCGTGCGCTCGAGATGGCCGCTGAAACGGCCGAAGAGCTACCCGGGGCCACCGCGTCGGGCGAGCTCCTTGGGCTGGGATCGCAGGCCGTCGCGCTCGTGGCGCCGTCGGGTGACGGCCCGGCGCTCGCTCCTCCCTACCCGACGGTGGCGAAGAAGGCGGGAGACGAACGGCCGCGGAACCAGCCCTCGTCGACGCCGCCTTCGGTGCGGGTGGAGGAAACGAGCGCGGAGGCGACTCCCTCGAGCGAAGAGACCCCACGAGGGTTGGTACCGCTCACCTTCGAGGAAGCTGTCGAGGACGCAGCGCCGCCTGAGCCGACCAGGCCGGTGTTGGCGTTGGGTTCGGGGCCCGAAGATGAGCCCTCCGGGCCACACAGCAGGTCGAAGAGCGGTGTTCGAGTGCTTCCGCTGTCACGGAATTCAGCCAGCGAAGAGTCACCGCCCGGCTCGTCAGCTCCCGGGGTCGAGAGGCAGCCGTGGGCGCCGGCCCAGGGGATGCCGAGCCGGCCCGCGGATCCCGCGGCGACTCAGCCGCTCGTGTCCCCCGAAGCGGGAGTGTTTGCCCCGCACGCCAGCGTACAGGCTCGGCCCCCCGACTCCGAGGTCGCGCCGGCGCTCTCGGGCCGCGAGCTCCTCCCGGAGCCGTCATCGGGCGGGGACTACGAGCTCTCGGTCCCAGACGAAGGGGACTACGAGCTCTCGGTCCCAGACGAAGACGAGTCGCCGCGGCCCGTCGAGGTCCCGCTTGGAGCGGTGCTTGATCCTCCGCGGACCGACTCCCCAGCGGGTCGATTGATGACGTCGGCCTCGATGCCTGAGCCGACGTCTGCTCAGCCGCCCCCGCCCGGCCTCGCGCCTGCACCGATGGGGCCCCCACGGGCTGAGGCCGGGCCTCGTCAGCCCCAATCACCCTCGGTCGTGGCGGTTCCACCCTTGGTCCTGGGCCCAGTGGCGTCGCGGCCGGAGCCCCCGCCCGGTACGAGCACGCTCTCCTCACGCCTGGGCCCGGCCGCACCGTCCTCGGCTCTTCCTGCCAGGTCATCTTCCTCTGGGTTGGTGGCTCCCCCGCTCGTGGCCGCGCAGCCTTCACGGCCGGCTCCCGTCTCGACCCCCTCGCCCAAGCCCTCAGTCGCGGGCACGGTGGGTCCGCTGAGCGCCCCAACTCGTTCGCCTCCCGTCCACGCTCCTTCGCCGAGAAGGGAGCCGAGCACATCGACCCCCAGCTCTTCGCCCTCTGGAGTGACCGCCCCACTCGGCGGGCCAGGGCCTCACCCCCCGGCGGCGTCATCTCGCCCATCGGCGGTCACCCGGCCGGTGCCACCGAATCTGAAGGAGCGATCGTCCACGGGCGCGCTCGAAGCGCCCCGCCCGCCGAGGGACGCCCTTCCGACGGCCCCTGAAGGAGTCACGTCGACCCGTGCTTCGGGAGGCGGCGACCCACTGCGAACGCTCCCCGAGTCAGAGCTGGAGGAGGCCCAGCTCGATCTCACCGGGCCCATTCGCTCGCCCACCGCGGGCGCTGGAGGCAAGGGCGCGAGCGACCAGCGGATCACGCTCCAGTTAGAGCCACCCTCGTCGAGCCAGCCGGCGGCCGTCGAGCCCGAGCGCGCCACCACCGAGGTGCCGGCTCCCTCGCGCCCAGAGCGAGCGTACGCATCGAGTGGCTCCTCGGCCGGCCGCCGGTCTGCCATGGAGCGACTGGCGCTCCTCGAGCGCGCCCGGTCGAACCCACTCGAGCCCATGTGCTACCGGCTGTTGGCCGAGTACTTCGATGGGACCAATGATCCCACTCGGGCGGACCTCATGAGAGAGCTGAGCTTCGCCCTCGAGGGTGAGCCTCAGCCTCCGCCGCGCGCGCCGCCCCTCATCCTCACTGGGCCCGACCGGTTGGCGCTCAAGCACCCGAGCCTCCGGGCCGACGCCGGAGAGCTGCTCACGTTGTTAAGCCGCGGGCTCTGCGCTCTCTACCCGACTCCGACGCGTGACGCGGGCACCGAGGTGCTGTTCGACTTCGCGTCGGGGCCGGGAGCGCGCGCGGCGGCCGAGGCGCTGTCCGTGGCGATCCGCATTCTCGGGCTGAAGGCGCCGCCAGTGCACCTGTCGGCCGATGACGGTCCACCGTTCTCATTGGTGTACGTGGGGCAGCCGCGCCTGTTGGTGGGAACCATCGCGGTCAAGCGAGTGCTTGACGACGCCGAGCTCCGCTTCTTCGCGGGGCGAGCCCTCTTCACCCAGGCGGCCGAGCTGCTGCCGCTCCGGCTCATTCGGCGCGAGCAGCTGGTCCGCGGCATGGCGGTGGTGGGCGAGGTCTCCCGAGGCCAGGCGGACACGACGGAAGCCCTGGTGTTGCGCGATGCCGTGGCCGCTTCGAGCTGGGAGCGCGTCAAGACGCTCATCGCGGCGCTGGCCGCCAAGCTCGACGTCGGTCAACTGGCCGATGGGGCTCGGCACACGGCGAACCGCGCCGGGTTGGTGGTCTGCGGCGGCGTGGGCCCGGCCCTCGCCGCCCTCAAGGCCAAGCAGGCGCTCCAGAGCGAGATCATCGAGCTGGTGCGCTTCGCGGGGAGCGAGCGCTACCTCCAGTTGAGGATCCGGTATGCCGCCGCGCCCTCCGCTTCGTGAGGAGCCGCCTTCACTCCGTCGAGAGCGGCTTCTCCATCACCAGGAACTCGAGATCGGGTCGCCGCGGGACCCCGAAGCGGGGGTTGTCAGAGGGAAATGGCTCGGTCTCGCCGGTTCGCCGGTAGCCGCGCCGCTCGTACCAGGCGATGAGCTCCTCGCGCTGACGAATGACCGTCATGTGGGCCACGCGTGCGCCGAACGTGCGCCGCAGGGTCTCTTCGGCCTCGGCCAGGAGCCGCTTGCCCACGCCCGCTCCTTGCTCGGTCGGGCTCACCGCGAACATGCCGATGTAGCCGCGGCCCTCTTCCAGTCGCGCGAGGACGCAGCCGATGAGCCGCTCGTCTCGCAGGCAGAGCAGCATTCGGGCCTTGGGGTCACCGAGGACGTCGCCAATCTCCTCGGCATCGGTGCGCTGGCCGCCCAGCAGGTCGGCCTCGGTGGTCCAGCCAGCTCGGCTCGTGTCGCCACGGTAGGCGCTCTCCATCAGCGACACCACCCGCCCGACATCTCCTGAAGTGGCGAATCGAAACGCGAGTACGGCCATGATGGCGCCCTCGTATAGGTCCTCCGCGACGCACCGTGTAGCAGGGCGCGTTCGACCGCACGCCTTCGATGTTCCTTGACACCAGTGGGTCCACCCCCGTAGCTTGGTTTCCGCTGTCAGCTCGTGTGCGTAAATACTTTCGCGCCACGGCTCACCACAACTCCGCCACACCTCGCAGCTTGGGCAGCCGCTGCGCGATTCTCCAGGGTTTATGGCCAGGGCACGTTCGAAGTCCGAGACCGAGAAGAAGAGATCCCGCTCCAAGCCTGAAGAAGAGAAGGTGAAGAGGCGCGTCACCAAGCGGGTTGAAGGGCCCGCGCCGGTGGCTGCCTCGACGCCTCCCGTCAAGGCCGAGCCCGACGTCGAAGAGGGCGCCGACGAGGAGCGGGCTGAGGAGGAGCTCGACGCCTCAGAGGAAGAGGAGGGCCCTCCCCGCCCGGTCTTGACCCCGCTCCACCGGGCTGTCCGAGACGACGACATTCAGGAGGCCCAGCTCCGGGGCGAGAGCGCCGTCGAGGAGGAGGCCGTTCCTGAGCCCACTCCCTCGCCGGACGTTGAAGGAGACAAGCATCTCCAGACGCTCAAGCTAACAGACCTCAAGCGAATGAAGATTACCGAGCTGTCCAAGATGGCCCACAACCTGGGCATCGAGGGCACGCAGGGCTTCAAGAAGCAGGAGCTGTTGGTCGCGATTCTCTCCAACGTGGCAGAGAAGCGGTACGAGGTGCAGGCCGAAGGCGTGATGGAGCAGATGAGCGACGGGTACGGCTTCTTGCGGAGCGCTGACTCCGACTACCAGCCGAGCCCCGACGACATCTACGTGTCCCCGTCACAGGTCCGCCGGTTCAACCTGCGGCCAGGCGACACGGTCACCGGGCCGATTCGCCAGCCGCGGGAGGGCGAGCGGTACTTCGCCCTGCAGCGCGTCGAGAAGATCAACTTCGCCGACCCGTTCAGCGCCGACGTCAAGGAGCGGATCCTCTTCGACAACCTGACGGCGTTGTACCCGACGCAGAAGCTCAGGCTCGAGCACGACGCGTCGGACTACACCACCCGCATCATCGACATGTTCACCCCCATCGGTATGGGCCAGCGGTGTCTCATCGTGGCGCCGCCGAAGGCCGGCAAGACGGTGATGTTGCAGAACATCGCCCACGCCATCGCCAAGAACCACCCCGAGGTCTACCTCATCGTCCTGTTGGTCGATGAGCGGCCCGAGGAGGTCACCNNGAGATGGTCATCGACAAGGCCAAGCGGTTGGCCGAGCAGAAGCAGCACGTCTGCATTCTGCTCGACTCCATCACTCGTCTGGCCCGGGCCTACAACACGGTCGTTCCTCCCTCGGGGAAGATCCTCTCCGGCGGCGTCGACGCCAACGCGTTGCACAAGCCCAAGCGCTTCTTCGG
>PMBV01000284.1:0-8359 GCA_003153055.1 Myxococcales bacterium | reverse complement strand
ACGCCCATCGACGCGATGGAGTTCGTTTTGAAGCACATGCGGCCCACCAAGGGGAACGCCGACTTCCTCGGTGGCATGAACCGGTAGAACCGACGGTCGCCCGTCTGGCTCCACGCCACGACGGGCGAAGCCAGGCCAGAGCCCAAGTGGGCTACAGTCGGCCTCGGTGAAGCCCTCTCTTCGCGTGGTGAACGCCGCCCGCCCCTCGCCTCCGAGCGCGGTGGGGGAGCGGCTTGTCCGGGCCTGGGGGCGACACCCGGTCGTCTCGTTTCTTCGGCATCGTCGACAGGTGACGTTCTACCGCCAGTTTCATGCGTTGGTGACGGCGGGCATGGCACTCCCGTTGGCGTTCGAGCAGCTGGTGCGCTTCGCGCCACACCCCGCGATGGCTCAGGCGTTGGCGCGAGTGGCGGGCGACGTGCGGGCTGGGTCCACCCTTGGTGAGGCCCTGGGGCGCCATGGGGCCCAGCTCGACGACGCCAACATCGAGCTCATCGCCTTCGCCGAGGAGGCGGGGAAGCTCGAGGCGGTAGTGGCGGCGATCATCGCCCACCTCGAGAAGGTTCAGTCGCTGCGGTGGCGAGCGTTGATGATGATGATTTGGCCGGGGTACCTGGGGGCTGCCGTGGTCTTCGTGGGCCCGCTCCTCGAGGTCGCCCAGGGCCTGAAGCCGGGCATGTCCATCGGGGCGCTGTACTTGAGCTCGCTCGGCCGCACGCTGGGGTGGGCGGTGGTGGCCGTCGGCGGGTTCTTCGTCGCCCCCTTGCTGGTCGCCGTCGCCGGGCTCGAGGTCCAGTGGGATCGACTGGTGCGCTCGCTGCCGCTGGTCTCGCGCCCGGTGAGAGATCTCTACGCCTCCCGCTTCGTGATGACGCTCGGGCTGGGCACCGCGGCGGGCATGGAGACGCATCGCACCTTGAGAGCGGCGGTGAAGGCGACGTACAGCCCGTCGCTGTTCGTCGATGTGTCGAAGGCGGAGGCGGCGCTGCGAGCAGGGGAGACGCTGACCGACGCGGTCGAGCGCCTGGAGCTCCTCGATCGTTCGAGCCTGGGCTCGCTCGCTGTCGCCGAGTCGACCGGAACGCTCGATGAGACGTTGGCGGTGCTGAGCCGTCAGCTCGAGGAGGCGGCGCTCCGGGCGATGCGCCTGTTGATGATCGCGGTCGTCGCCCTCATCGTGGTGGTGCTCCTGGTGAAGATCGTCGTCTCGATCCTCGGAGCCGCTCTCGGTCCGATGAAGCGGCTCTATGACGCCGCTGGGAGCGGGAACCTCGACTCGCTTTGAGGTGGGAGTCGAGTCATGCGACCCCGACGCCTTCTGGGCGAGGACTACCGGGAGGATGCCGTCGTGCCGACCCCAGGTGATGAGGCTGGGCACGAGGATGGCCCCCATTTGCGCGGTGAGATCGAGGCCGGCGAGGTCGTAGTGGGGCAGCGCCTCGGACTGGGTCTTCAGGTACGCGAAGATGTCGAGGGGCGAGAGGAACAGCTGCTCGAACGTGACATCCGAGCCATTCGCATTCCACTCGTACCCGCGGACCGCGCCGACGTACAACGAGAGGCGGGTCAGGCTGTCTTTGTTGACCGGTGGCGGCGGGTCCTGGGTGGCCCACGCGAGGGCGGCCTTCCAGCTGAGTGGAACTCGGAGATGCAGGCGATACGGGCGAGCGAGGGGACGTCGAACGCTGCGTCGAGGTCGCGCTCGAGGTGCTCGATAACCTTCGGGCCGGCTCAGACTGCCGGCGGCACGGCGAGCATCGAGCCCTATGGGTGTGCTGGCCACAACGAGGCCCTCGCCAGCGCTGTGGGCCGGCCGATGACCATCGGCGTCACGGCGACGGGGAAGACGGTACCGTGGACGCGGCCAAGGCATATCTCGAGGCTCGATCGCGCGGCGAGCGTCCGCGCAAGCCAGTCGCACGCAAGCTCGGACGCTGACCGGTCGCATGGCCCGTATCGAGCTCGCGCCAGAGGTGTTCGACGACTTCGATCGCTTCTTCGAGCAATTGGCCCAGTTCGAGATCACTGACGCACCTGAGCGCCTCGCCGAGATCGTCCAGGCGTTTCAAATCTTGACCCACAGTCCGCTGATCGGCCGACCAGTCCGGGGTGGCAAGCGCGCGAGTTGGTCATCGGCCAGGACTCGCGCGGGTATGTCGCGCTGTACCGCTTCGTGGCCGACATCGATACGGTGTTCGTTCTCGCCGTGCGAAGCCAACGTGAGTCGGGCTACCAGCGCGAGCGTTGACCGCGACATCAGAGCACCGAAGCGCCGCTCGCAATCCGGACTCGTCCTTCTCAACCTGCCCCATCAGGGTGGGATTCAGGGTCGCTCGCCCGTTGGGGAGGCCCACGTTGGTGTCGGCGAAGGAGAAGCCCCCGTGCTCGGCGTTCTTCTTGGAGCCGGTGAAGATGGTGCCGTACTGCCGCAAGAAGGTAGACGCTGCGAGAACAGGGCGTTCTGTCCGCCGGGGCTCCGACCGGTCGTGGGAGCCTCCGACGGGTCGCGGTGCCTGCCCAGGGTGACGCGGGCAGGCCGCTGATCGGCTGCCTCCGCTCCCCATCCCAGGGTGGCCCCTTCCTTGCTCGGCGATCGACCCGGGTTCCGGAGGTCGCCTCCGAATCCCTGGTTTCGCTTGGATTCCCCACGCTCTGGAGGCAGCCCCGCCTCGGGAGAAGACCGATGCCCCGCCTGATTCACAAGCACTCGTTGGCCACCCGCTGGTTCCACTGGGTGAATTTTCCGGTCCTCGCGGCCATGATGGGGAGCGGCCTCCTCATCTACTGGGCCAACGACGTCTACCGCGTGGGCCTCGGTGACTTCACGCTGGTGCAGTTCTTCCCCGACTGGTTCTACCGGCTCTTCAACCTCGAGCATGGGCTCGCCGTGGGCATGGGGTGGCACTTCGCTGTGGCCTGGCTGATGATTGTGAACGGCCTGGGCTTCGTCACCTACCTCGGGGTCTCGGGAGCGTGGAGGGAGCTGCTGCCGCGCCCCCACCACTTCCGAGACGCCTGGCAGGTCGTGCTCCACGACCTCGGGGTGCGCACCGCGCCGCTGCCGACGGCCAGGCTCAACGCCGCGCAGCGGGTGACCTACAGCGCGGTCATCCTGATGGGCGCGCTGAGCACCTTCACCGGCCTTGCCATCTATCGGCCGACCCAGCTCGCCTGGCTGGTGTGGGCCCTCGGGGGCTACCAGGCGGCGCGGCTCGAGCACTTCTGGCTGATGCTCGGCTTCTGCGCGTTCATCGGTCTGCACCTCGTGCAGGTGGTCCGCGCGGGCTTCAACAACTTCCGCGCGATGATCATCGGCGTGGAGCGGGTGGAGACACCCCTGCCCCCCAAATCGGGGAGCGGGTCATGAGCGGCGATGCGCGCGGCGGGCCGCCTGCCGCCCCTCCGCCACCTCGGGCCTCCCCCGAGCTCTCGGAGCAACTCTCGGAGCAAGAGGTCAAGGACCGCCTGACTCGGCTGTCGCGGCGGGGCTTCGCGGGCGCCGGCGTGGCCGGCATCATGGCGCTCCTGGGCGGGCGCTGGTTGCAGCGGTGGGCGTTCCAGGAGGACGACCTGGCCTGGCCGCTGAGGAGGGCGCTGCAAGCGAACGAGGCCATCTCTCGCGGCCTGTTCTCCCCGGAGCACCTCGCCCCCATCTTTCCGCTGGCGGCGGTTGGCACGATGCGGGTGAACGGGATGGCCGGCCTCGAGGGCGACGACTTCCAGCCCGGCGAGTGGAGGCTCGAGCTCCAGGGCCTTGCCGAGGGTCCCACCTCCCTCGACCTCGCTGCGCTGCAGGCCATGCGGCGCACCGAGATGATCACCGAGTTCAAGTGCATCGAAGGCTGGAGCACCGTGGCGCAGTGGGCGGGGGTCAGCCTCGCCGACGTTGCCCGAGCCCATCCACCCACCACCCGCTCCGGACGCCCCTTCGACCCTGACCGACCCGAGGATGCACCGCCGTACGTGTCACTGACGACGCCTGACCGCGGCTACTTCGTGGGCCTGGATACCGCGTCCGCGCTCCACCCTCAGACTCTGCTGGCCTGGGAACTCAACGGAGCGCCGCTCACCTCCGCGCACGGCGCGCCGCTCCGGCTGGTGGTGCCGGTCAAGTACGGCATCAAATGCATCAAGCGGATCGGCATGCTGGCCTGGAGCGCCGAACGCCCAGCCGACTTCTGGGCCGCCAGGGGCTACGACTGGTACGCGGGGCTCTGACTCTCTCTGCTCGCCGTGGTGCCGACACGGATCCCCGTCCGCCGAGCCGGTGGTGGGTCGATGGCTACCGGCCCGCGGAGGGGCCTCGCTCGAGGAAGACCTCGTCGCCCACGGCGATTTCTCCACCCTGGAGCACCAGGCAGTTCAGCGCGAGCTTGCCCTCGAACCGCCGGTAGATGTCCCGGGTGATCTGCTTGTCCTGGACCTGGGTGTCGGGGTCGTACGAGGTCATGATGCAGCGCAGCCGGAGGTCCTGGACGGCGATGAGGGCGCTCCCTAATCGCAGGCAGCTCCCCGGCCAGTCGCGCTCGGTCATCCCCTCTACGCCGCCGATGATGATGTTGGGCCGGAGGCGGCGCGGATCATGACCGAACGCGGCGATCGCACCGTCGGTGGCGACCAGCAGCGGCAGCACGTCGAAGCGGTCTGGTCCCTCGTCGCGGACCAGCCGCGAGCCCGGCCCGGCGATGTCGACCATCTCCGCGGCCACCTGCGCGCTGGTCCATGGCCGCCCATCCACCAGGACCTCGCCGCCAGGCCCCAGCGTCCCTCGATGGCCCAGAAGGCGAGGGTGGGACCGTGAGGTGACGAGCCGCTGATGAGCGTCCTCCACGTGAATCACCCTGTCGCCCTCAATCCCGAGTGGCTCCAGCCGAACTCCCCGCTTCGCCTCACCGGCCATTGACTTGACTGGGTATCTCCAGAGTTCGGCGATCCTCATGGACTCACTCACTCACCTCACCGGGGCTCACCAACTAACCGGGACCGAGCAGGGAGGCCACGAAGCCGGTGACCGACCGGACCTGCGCCCCCCCCCGGATGGCAGCTCGCAGGACCTCCAGTCCGGAGGGATCGGCGTGGCCGAGGCCCCCGAGGTCGAGGATCACTCCGTTGGCAGGGCCCGCCGCGGCCAGCTCGTTCTCGAGCACAGCCACCAGCTCCCCTCCCAGGCGACCCTGGAGCTTCACCACGGTCCGGGCACCCTCCTTCCACCTATCGATCCTGAGCATCTGCAGTACCTCGATTCGGCAGGACGCAAGCCCGATGCCACTGGGCAGCGCGTCGGGTGGGCCAGGACTGGACGGACTGGACACTCGACTCTGGAACGTTAGTGTGTGACCTGAACAGGTTGAGCAACTCGACCGGAACACCTTCCGCGACTCGTCGATTGACGAATGTGAGGCCCCGGGGACGGCCATGCACGACGAGACTCCCACCCAAGGTGAGACGACCCCCCTCAGGCTCCTGCGCGCGCTCGCGGATGAGGGCGGCATCGCTGACGAGACTCCGTTCGATGCGGTCGCCCGGCAGCTCGCTGCGACGCTGGGGCTGCGCCACGCGCTGGTGGCCCAGCTGGTCGCACCGGCGAGCGCGCGGATCCTCGGCCGCTACGGACCAGGGGCGCCAGCGCTCGGCGTCGAGTGGGAGCTGGGTGGGCCGGCGGCTCTGGTAGCGGCCGGTCGGACACTCGAGCTCCTCGCCGGCGCCGGCGCCGTTCTTGGTCCGGCCGTGCCCGGCGCCGTCGGCGAGTGCTTCCTCGGCGGACCACTGCTCGGCCGAGATGGGACCCCGCTTGGCTTTCTCTGCGCCTTCGACACCCGGCACCTGGACCCGGACCCGCTGCGGCTGCCTGCCCTGCGCGTACTCGCGGACCGCGGCGCGGCCGAGCTCCTGCGTCAGCGCGTGGAGACGTCGCTGCGCGAGAGTGAGCTGCGCTACCGCGACCTCTACGAGGAGGCGCCGATCGCCTACGTACAAGAGGACCTGCAGTCGCGGATCATCGGTGCCAACCGCGCCGCGTTGCGAATCCTGGGCCTCAAGCCGGAGGAGGTGATCGGCACGGTGGGCCGGGACCTGGTGCCGGACACCCCCAGCGCCCAGCAGCGCGTCAAGGAGGCGCTGGCGTCAGTTGGGCGCGGGACAGATACGAGAGGGGTGGTGCTTGAGCTGCGGCGCAAGGATGACGGGAAGCCCATCTTCCTCCAGTGGTGGTCGAAGCCGGACCCAGGTGGGCAGTTCACCCGCACGATGTTCCTCGACATCACCGAGCTCGTCCTGGCCGAGGAGGAGAAGGAGCGGCTGCGCGCGCAGAACCGCTACCTCCAGGAAGAGCTGACCTCCGAGCACAACTTCGACGAGATCGTCGGCCGGAGCCCGGCGCTGCTGCACGCCCTCCAGCAGGTGGAGAGCGTCGCCCCCACCGACGCCAGCGTGCTCCTCACCGGCGAGACGGGGACGGGCAAGGAGCTGTTTGCCCGCGCTATCCACCGTACCAGCGCACGCAAGGACGGCCCGCTGGTCAAGGTCAACTGCGGCGCGATCCCTCCGGGGCTCGTGGAGAGCGAGCTCTTCGGTCACGTGAAGGGGGCGTTCACCGGAGCAGTACAGAACCGGACCGGTCGCTTCGAGCTGGCGAACGGCGGCACCATCTTCCTCGACGAGGTGTCCGAGCTGCCGCTGGAGGCCCAGGTCAAGCTCCTGCGCGTCCTGCAGGAGCAGGAGTTCGAGCCAGTCGGGGCCAGCCGCACGGTCCGGGTCGACGTCCGCGTCATCGCGGCCAGTAACCGTGGGCTGGAGGAGGCGGTCGCCGCGGGGCGCTTCCGGGCCGACCTGCTGTACCGGCTGAACGTGTTCCCGATTCGAGTGCCTCCGCTCCGCGAGCGGTCATCCGACATTCCCCTCCTGGTGTCGTTCCACCTCGACAAGTTCGCGCGCAAGCTCAACAGGCCTCTCAAGGGCGTGAGCGCCCGGACGATGGCGCTCCTGACGAGCTACGAGTGGCCAGGAAACGTCCGCGAGCTGCAGAATGTCATCGAGCGTGCGGTGATCCTCGCCCGGGGCCCGATCGTCGACTTCGAGCGGGAGGTCCTGGCGGGGCCCGCGGCCAGGCCTGAGGCCGTCGAGGCGACGCTGGCGGAGGTCGAGCGGGGCCACCTCGCGCGAACGATGAAGAAGACTGGCTGGGTCGTGGAGGGCCCGGCAGGCGCCGCCCAGGTCCTGGGCCTGCACCCCAACACCCTCCGCAGCATGCTCAAGCGCTTCGGGGTGGTGCGCCCGCTCGACGAGCCTCCCTCCGACGCACCGTAGCGACCACGAGGGCTCGTGGCGTCGGTGGCCCTCGGACGGGTCGCTCCGGTGAATGGCGAGGGCGGCCCGTGCCTTGCTGGCACCCGGGGTGAGGCCGGACGATGCGTCGCATCCATCCGACACCCTCGTGCCCCATACCGGCCTGTGGATCCCCCAGAGGCCCGTCACCGTTTGCTGGAGACTTCCATGTTCACGAAGCTGCTGGTCGCCGCCGCGCTGTGCCTCGCCATTCCTTCGGTTGCCGAGGAGAAGCCGGCCCCCAAGGACGCCATGAAGGCCGACCCCACCAAGGTCGACAAGATGGCCGGCGACAAGATGAAGACCGACAAGATGAAGACCGACAAGATGAAGGATGACAAGAAGGCCGACGACAAGATGAAGGACGACAAGATGAAGACCGACAAGATGTGAGGCGACCATCACGCAGGCGGGACAAAGAGAACGACCAGCACAGGATGCTCCCGCTCCCCGGCCCTCGTGCCGGGTTTTGCGTTTTCCGCTGCCGGCTACCTTCCGTGGGCCGGAGGGGAGGTCTGGTACTGCTGATGCAGCACTCGACTCGACCACGGTGCGGCCTTCCCGCGCCCTGGCACCAAGGAGCAGCGATGGCGAACGCCGAGAGCAGGAAGAAGGACGCAGCGCCGACCGGTGTGACGGTCAGCTACGGAACGGTCCTGGTGGATGGAGTGAACATCGCCTACCGGGAGGCCGGTCAGCCCGGGAGCCCAAAGCTGGTCCTCCTGCACGGCTTCCCCGCGTCTTCGCACCAGTACCGAGATCTGATCAGAAAGCTGGGAGATGCCTTTCACGTCATCGCGCCGGACTACCCTGGGTTCGGGAACAGCGACGCGCCAGACCCGGCGACCTACGGCTACACGTTCGATCACCTCTCGGAGGTCGTGGAGCGCTTCCTGGCGGCCAAGGGGTTCGACCACTACGGGCTCTTCGCCCAGGACTACGGCGGTCCGGTAGGCTTCCGGATCCTCGCCCGCCACCCTGAGGCCCTCGACTGGCTCATCCTGCAGAACACCAACGCCTACGAGGTCGGCTTCAC
>PMBV01000510.1 GCA_003153055.1 Myxococcales bacterium | reverse complement strand
TTCCACGGTGGGCTGGTGGAGCCAATCGACGTCAGCGACGACTCCGTTATGCAGGCGGCGGCGATGCTGGAGCAGGCGACGCCATCGACGTTGTATGCCCGGGTGGACTGCGTGGTGGTCGACGGGCGACTGACGCTGATGGAGCTCGAATTGGTCGAGCCGGAGCTGTTCTTCCGCTTCGAGCCTGAGGCGGCGACCCGGTTCGCGGATGCGCTGGCGCGGCGGCTCGCGGCGCAGGAGCAGTCGGCCCATTTCGGAGGGTGAGGGAGTCAAGGGGCGGCAAGGCGCCTGAGGTTCCCATCACGCAGCCCCACCAACACCGCGTCCCCACTCTCCGTCAGCCGAACTTCCCCGTACTTCGCGGCGGCGTAATTCTCGGCCTGGCCTTCCTGGAAATAGTACGCGTCCGAGCCCAGCCGCACGAATCCATGCCGCCACCGATACCGCATGCGCAGCTCTCCCGTTAGGAGCGGGCTGCCGTCGTCGAGCCGCGCGAATCGGGCCACCCGGCGCTCGTCGAGCCTGAGCACCAGCCACCCGTCTCCTGGAACTTCGAGGCGCGCCGGCCGCACCTCGTTTGAAATTCCGTACGACAAACGCATGTAGTCACCCTCGATGAGTGACCGCGGGTCCACCGGCTCCAGCATCAGGAAGACCTGCTCCCCGTGCGCGAGCACGTACTCCTTCTGCGCGACCAGCCCCGCCGGCACGCCCAACGCCAGACCCAGCCCCACCAGCACCAGGTGACGGCGCGTCATGGCAGCTCCTCCTCGGCAAAGGGACCGAAGCGCCGCCGAACGTACTCACGGAGCCCCAGCAGCAACGCCCCGCTCGCCAGCAGCACCACCGAACGAAGGAGCAACGTCAGCTCCATGCGGAAGTAGAAGTTCCCCAGGAAGACCGCGAGCGACAGAATGGCGAGCCCCAGCATGAGGGGGCTGCGGCGGTGGAAGGCCAGCGCTGCCACGTAGAGCGCCGCGAGCACGCCAGGCGATTTCAGCATCACCGCTCCGAGGACCAGCACCGCCCCGAGCGCCACGAGCACCGGCTCGCTGGTGAACGACGCGTGGTGCTCCCGGGCGACCGCCAGCACCAGGACCACCAGCGCCACCGCCACGCTGAGCGACGCCGCCGGCCCCACCCGGAAGGCCCGGTCGAGCTCCTCCATCACCGTCGAGACCTGGAGCACGACGAGCGACACCACCAGCCCCCAGGCGACCGGTCGCTGCACGCCCCGGAGCACCTCGCTCGATAACAGCCTCGGCTCGAGGTGCCAGGCGAGGCCCCCCAACACCGCGATGACCGCCACCGCGCCGTCGGGGCCCAGCTCGAGCTCGTGACACCCGAGGACCAATGCCGCGCACGCCCCGCAGGTCGCGATGAAGCGCATCACCACGTCTGGGAAGACGGCGACCGTCACCAGCGAGAGGGCGAGTGACGCCCCGATGGTCGTGGCCTGGCCCGCCCCGTCTGCTACCCCCACGAGCACCATCGTCCCGCCTGCCAACCCTGCCGCGAGCGAGAACTGCACCGGGTAGTCGGACTCCACCGCCCACCGCAGGGCGACACCCCCGGCGTAGAAGAGCAACCCCAAGACCACCAGCGAGGCCTGGCCGTCGAGGAGTTTCGTCACCGCGAGGAAGAGGATGAGCACCCCCGCCGATACCCAAGCACCGACGCCCAGGAGCGCTCGGACGAACCACGGCGTCGGCGAGCGCGCCGCGTGTGCCGCCTCTCGCGCAGGCCCGAGCGCTTCTTCGGCCAGCAGCCCCTCGTTCACCAGCTGGCCCAAGAGCCCGTTGACGCCGCGTCGGAGCATCATCGCGAACCCTCCCAGCGCCGGTGGAGGCCCCTCAGGAGCCACGCCGCGCTCCCCACCTCGGTGATGATGAAGACGCCCAGCACGAAGACCTCGCCGACGTCGACGTGGTGCTCCAAGAGGACTCGGCCGAAGCTGAACGTGATGAGCGACATGGCCGCGGCGAGGGCGGCGGCGACCATGAACAGGTCCCGCTTCACCTGGGTGAAATAGGCGAACATGGCCACCAGGAGCGCGATGAGCGCCAGGAGCCCCACGTACTCCGCCGGGTGCTCCGACGAGGAGCCGACGACCACCGGCGCGCAGGTGGCTCCGAACAGCCCCAGCGTCGCGACCGCGAGGAGCCGATGGAGCCAGCGCCCTTGAAGCCAGTCGAGCCCGCGGTGGGCCCCCAGCTCAGCCCCCGCCCAGGCCAACAACTGGAGCCCCCCGAGCACGAGCGTCATCGTCGCCTCGGTCGACCTCCACGAGTCCTCGGGCGAGCCCACTTGCTCCCAGAAGAGCGCGAAGGTGACGTCGACCAGCACCAACTCGATGAGCTGCAATGGCGCGAAGTTCGAGATGACCGCCCAGAGCGCTCCCAACGCCGCCCACGCGAGGAACAACTGCCACGGGTCCGCGCCTGTCTGGTACGTCTGCCCGTAGATGGCCAAGAGCGGCCCTATCAGCACCGCCGCGCCCGTGAGCGAGAGCCGCCCAGGCAACGTCGAGAGGTCGAAGTGCCAGGCCCCGAAGGCCGCCGAGGTGATGAGCGCCGCGACCAACCCCAACTTCACGAAGGCCGGCAGCGCCGCCCAGTTGAACGCCACCAGGAGCACCACCCCCACGAGGAGCAACGTCACCCCCAGGCCGAGGAGGAGCCAGTCGAGAAGGCGCCTCCAACGCTGCGCGCTGGGCGAGGCGCAGCTCAGCGAGAGCGCGCGGGCGAAGGCCGCCGGGGAAAGCTGCCCTGAGCGGTGAAGGGCTTCGAGGACCTCGGGGGTCGCCGCTCGGTCGGTGGACACGAAGGCCTTATGCCAGCAGTTCATGCACCACGGCCAGCTCATGCCGCTGGTGACCACGCGCTCCCCGCCCCCGCGCAGGGATCGCAGGGGTGCGCAGGAACCGAGCAAGGCACGCTCGTGGGGTACGGAGCACGGGTACGGAGCAC
>PMBV01000363.1 GCA_003153055.1 Myxococcales bacterium | reverse complement strand
CAATCCGTCCGGCAGCGAGCCCGGGACGAAGTGCCGCATGTCGCGGCGCTCGCGAATCACGCGCTCGATGGCGGCAACGTCGCTCTCGGGATAGCGATGGGGGCTCATGGCGCTGACCTTCCTCCGGTCTTTCGAGGAGTCCTCCTACCACGGGTCTCCCCGGCGCCGAGCCAAGGGCGTCGGCGGAGCGTCAAGGTCTCCGTCGGGCCCCGAGGAGCAGCGCCCCCACCAGCACCACCCAGGCCATCGAGCCACGCTGTTCGCCGGAGGCTGCCCCGCACCCACCGGTCGCGAAGCCGTTCGGTTTGGAGACCCCGCCATCGACTGGGTGGACCCCCGCGTCTACCCCGGGCCCTCCGCCGGCTCCCCCTCCAGCGGCCCCGCCGGTTCCCCCTCCAGTGTCGCCGCCCCCGCCAGTCCCGCCGCCGCCTCCAGTGCCAGGTTCGCCATTGCCGTGCCCCGCGTCTGCCGTGGTCGCGCCTCCGTCGGTTCCGCCAACTCCGCCGTCGGGCGCCGGTGGGGAGAGGGTGAACAGCAGCGCGGATTCGTGGGGGACGTTCGCGCTCAGCTCCGCGGCAGCGCTGCTGACCTGCTGTCGGTGCCAGAGATCTCGGGCCACCGTCGGCCCCGAGACCCCGAGCTGGCTGAAGGGCACGGTCATCGTCGCGTCTTGCGTCCCCCGATTGAACAGCGCCACCGCCAGCCGACCGCCGCTGAGCGCCCGGGTCCACACCTCGGTGCTGCCATCGCGCCGGAGCCGCTTCGCGCGAGCTCCCAGGCCGTCCTGGTCGACCGCGAGGACCTCCTCGTTGGTCAGCAACGCCGTGGTCCATGGGCCCGTCCCGTCGGTGGCGAGCGCCGGTACGTTGCCACCGAACATCAACGGCGAGGGCAGGATGCTCCAGAGCGTCATGACCAACACCTGCAGGTTATGACTGAGACCCGTGGGGCCCGCCCCATGCACAGGACAGCGCGGTCCGATGTACCCCAAGGGCAGCATGTCGGCGTCTGGCCAGTGCCCCACGTCGAGGCCCGTGACCGCCTGCCAATTGGCGGCGGTGTCGAACTCGTCGTTGAGGTTGCTCAGACCATTGGTGTCCCAGAAGTCGTTCACCATTCGCCACATGTTTGCGTTGGCGTTCAAGTTGACCGCGTCGCGGGTCTGCATCGGCCCGGGCGAGAGGCTGAGAACGATCGACCGGCCGGTCTTGTCGATCGCCTTCCGAATCGCAATCACCTCTTCCTGGTGATAGGCGCCGCCGACCATGTCGTCGACCTTGACGAAGTCGATGCCCCACTCGGCGTACTGACTGAAGATCGAGTCGTACCAGGCCTGCCCGGCGGCCGTGGCTCCCCGGACGCCCCACATGTGCGAGTCCCACGCGCAGGCGTCGCTGGTGTTGGCCGCGTCGGCCGCGGTGTACGTCGACCCAGCGATGGGGCTCTTCGCCGAGACGCTCTTCCGGGGAACGCCACGCATGATGTGGATGCCGAACTGGAGGCCCAGGGCATGGATTTTGTCGGCGAGGGGCTTGAACCCAAGCGTCCCCGTGGCCGAGGGGAACCGCCGCGGCGATGGGAGGTAGCGCCCGTTGGCGTCGATGAGCTGCTCTCCGTCGTACCAGAGGTAATCGACCACCACCGTGTTCCACCCGAACGGCTGGAGCTTCGCCTTGAGCACCGTCGCCGCGTCCATCGTCTCTTGCTCGGTGACCCCGCCGCCGAAGGAGTCGTAGCTGTTCCAGCCCATCGCCGGAGTGAGGCTGAGCGTGTTGCCAGACACGAGCGTCAACGTCGCGCTCGCGCTCCCACTGGAGTTGCTCGCGGTGATGACCACTGGGTACGAGCCGGCGACCGGCATCGTGCCCGAGAGAATCCCCGAGCTGGCGTCCAGCGAGAGGCCCGCGGGGAGCCCCTGCGCCGAGAAGCCGAGCGGCGCTTGGCCGGTCGAGGGGATGGCGTACACCCAGGGGCTGCCCGGCCGCGCCGAGACCACCGAGGGCGCGTGGATTTTCGGCGTCGACGGTGCCTGGTCCATCGAGATGGTCATGTCAGTGGCTGCGCCATGGGCCCCCGCGGCGGCGAGCATGGCCACCGCCGTCACGGAACGAAGCGCGCGCCCAGCGGACTCGCGGCTCCCTCTACTTCTTGATGAGGACATAGCCCTCCCCGGCCTTGGTTTGGAGGTCGTACTCAAAGGTCTTGCGAAGGACGACCTCGTTCAGCTTCGCAGACGGGGAGATCAACGCCTTCTTGACCGCCGGAGTGTCGAAGAACGCGTTGGGGTTCTTGCCGGAGGCCTTCGTGAGCGCCGTGGCGTCGCTCAGGGCCATCTCGTTGGGGACGCGAATTCGACAGGTGCCACCCAGGCGCGAGCGAATCACGAGCTTCTCGACCTGGCCGTTCTTCCATGTGAAGTCGGCCTCGAAGCCTCCGTAGGCGCGCAGGCCTCTGACACCCCCCGCGCTTGCCCAATCGTCGGGCAGCGCCGGCAGAATGTGCACCACGCCACCTTGAGTCTGCAGCAGCATCTCGGTGATGCCTGAGGTGCAGCCGAAGTTCCCATCGATTTGAAACGGGGGGTGGGCGTCGAAGAGGTTGGGGTAGGTGCCGCCGCCCCCGCCGCTCTGGGGAGACAGTTGGTCACGAATGAGCTTCAGGGCGTGGTTCCCGTCGAGGAGTCGCGCCCAGAAGTTCACCTTCCAGCCCATGGACCAGCCGGTGGACACATCGCCCCGGTGAATCAGCGAGGTCCGCGCGGCGTCGAGGAGCTGCGGGGTCGCATCGGGCGAGATCTGATTGCTCGGGTACAGACCATACAAGTGCGAGACGTGGCGGTTGGTGTCATTCTGGCTGTCCCAGTCTTGCATCCATTCCTGGAGTTGACCCCAGCTGCCGACCTGCATCGGCGGAAGCCGGTCGAGGAGGCCCTGGAGCTTGCTCACCAGGTCGCTGTCCTTTCCGAGCAGGGTCGCCGCCTTGATGGTCTTCGTGAAGAGGTCGAAGAGGAGTTGGTTGTCGATGGTGTTTCCCGCGCAGACGGCCGAACCACCGGTCGCACCCGGGGCATTCTCCGGCGAAACCGACGGAGACACGACGAGCCACTTGTTCTTCGGCTCCTCGACGAGGAAGTCTTGATAGAATTCGCACGCCGATTTCAATACAGGGTAGACCTCCTCGAGGTATTTCAGGTCGCCCGTATAGGCATAGTGCTCCCATAGGTGCTGTGAGAGCCAGGCGCTCCCCATGGGCCACATGCCCGAGCTGGCGAAATCGACCACACCGCTGATGCGCCAGATATCGGTGTTGTGGTGCGCCACCCAGCCCTTGGCCCCGTACATGCTCGAAGCCGTCTGTTTGCCACTCTCGGAGAGCTCCTGCAGCATGCGCTTCAGGGGGTCGAACATCTCGGAGAGGTTGGTCTTCTCGGCGGGCCAGTAGTTCATCTCGGTGTTGATGTTGATGGTGTATTTGCTGCCCCACGCGGGGTCCGTCGAGTCGTTCCAGATTCCCTGCAGGTTGGCCGGCTGACCTCCGGGCTGCGAGCTCGAGATGAGCAGGTAGCGGCCGAACTGGAAGTACATGGCGGCGAACTGGGAGTCTTTGCCTGACGAGAACCCTTGAATGCGTTGATTGGTCGTGGCCGTCGAGGTGGCCGGCCCGAGGTCGAGGGCCACGCGGTTGAAGTACCCTTGATACGCGGCCAGGTGGCTCGCGAGGAGGCTGTCGTAGGACTTGGCCCCAGCGTCCGAGAGAAACTTCGCGCAGGTCGCCTTCTCATCGGCCGTCAGGGTCTTGTAGTCGACGAAGTTGGTGGCGATCGACACGAGGAGCAGCGCCTCGTCGGCGTTGGTGACAATGATTCCGTTCGCCGACTTCGCCGTGGTGCCTCCCGAGCTCACGACCTTGACCCGGGCGTCGACCTTGACCTGCCCGGTGACGCCTCCATTCGAGCCGGAGAGTCCCGTCAACTCCAAGGTGCGCTCGTCGAGAACGTTGACGCCGGTCTTGAGGGGGCCATCAAGGCCGACGGTGAAGGTGAGCTGTGCCTTGCGGTCGGCGGAGAGCCGCACCACGATGACCTGATCAGGCTGAGAGGCGAAGGTTTCCCGGGTGTAGGTGACCCCGTCGACCTTGTACGTCGTCGTGGCGACGGCTCGTTTGAGATCGAGGTTGCGAGTGTAGGCGGTGAAGCTCTCGTGCCCCGAGAAGCGCACGCTGAGGTCGCCGACGGTCTGGAACTTCGCCGCGTTGTTCTGGGTGAGGAAGTTGGCGTTGATGAGCGACTCGGCGTCTTTGTTCTTTCCATCGAAGATGAGCTGGCGAACCTGGGCCAGCACACCCGCGGCCTTGGGGTTGTCGTTCCGAGAAGGCCCGCTCGACCAGAATGAGCTCTCGTTGAGTTGGAGCCGCTCGCTCGTCGGCCCACCGAAGACCATGGCGCCGAGCCGCCCATTGCCCACGGGCAACGCCTCGGTCCAGACGGCCGCCGGCGTGTCGTACCACAGGGTCAGGGCGCCTCCGTCGATGTCGATGCCGGGGACCTCGGCCGTGCCACCCCCAGCTGCCGAGCCTCCGCCGGTGGAGCCGCCGCCGCCGGTGGAGCTGCCTCCGCCAGTGGACGTGCCTCCGCCGGTGGAGCTGCCTCCGCCAGTGGACGTGCCTCCGCCCGTGGACCCGTGTCCGCCGCCCGAGCCACCTCCCACGCGACCGGGGCCACCGCCAGGCAGGCCTCCGTCGGCAACTGCCCGAAAGGCAATGCCCTCGCAGGCGGAGAGCGACAGGAGCACGAACAGGACGCGAACGAGGCTACCCATGAGCCACGAGAGAGAGACCCAACGCGGGCCCTCTGGGTCAAACGGAGCGGGCGCGGCATCACCCTTCCTGCTTGAACCAGGCGACGAAGCCTCCCCGGCCCGACAGCTTCACCTTGAGGGTATCGGAGGCCGAGACGGCCCCTTCCTTCCGGTCCCACGCGTCGGCTCTCCCCTCCACGTCGCCGAGCCGTACCGAGGACCACTGGCCAGCTCCAAGGAACGTGAGCGGCACATCCATCGTCGTGGGAGCCGCGCCATTGAGTATACCGACAAACCAGCTCTTTCCGTTCCTGCGGGCCAGCGCCGCTACGCTTCCCGGCTCGGCCCCTGGGAGCACAATCGATTCGTCCCAGGTGGCGGGTATGGCCTTCAGGACGTCGGCGGCGGCATTGGAGACGTAGTCTTTGGGGTGTCCGCCGTAGCACAGGAATGGTGAAGAGAAGGCGATCGCCTGAGCCAGCTCGTGGGCCCACGTATTCCCCTGCAGCTCGACTGGCGCGAAGACCGTCGGTGTATAGTCAGCGCTGCCGGCCACGTACCGAGTGAAGGGCAAGATGGTGTCGTGGGCAGGCTCCAGAATTCGGTTGTATCGAGTCATCTGATACTCATGGCCGCGAACCCCTTCGCGGGTGAGCACGTTCGGCCAGGTGCGTTCCATGCCCGTGGGCTTGGCCGCGCCATGGAAGTCGAGCAGCAGCTTGTACTGGGCCGCGTCGCGCGCGCTGTCCCAGTACCAGGTCGCCGTGGGGCGGTTGCACGCGGGGGGAAAGTCGATCTTCACCCCGGCGATTCCGATGTCGCTCGCCTGCTTGAAGTAGCCCCGGCGCGCGGTCGCGTCGGTGACCTCGCGGCTGTGCACCCACAGCCAGACCTTGACTCCTTTGCTCTCAGCGTAGGTGACCAACGACTGCAACGACGGCCAGGGGTCCGGCCAGGCGCTCCAGCCATCATCGACGAGGTAATATTCCATACCGAGCTGCTGAGTCCAATCGACCCACTGGTGTTGATCCGCCAGTTGCGGCGAGCCGACGGCCATCCACTGCCAGGTCGACCGCCCGGGCTTGATCCAATCGGCGCCGTCGAGCGAGGCATCTCGCGGTGCGCTCAGGTTCTGCACCAGCGTGGTGTTGATCAACGCCGTCAGGTCACGGGCGATGACCGTCACCCGCCACGGCTGAATGACCTCGGCGTCGGTCGTCCACCCGGTCTGGTCGGCGTACAGAAGTGCTTGCAGCGCACCGGCGGAGACCTTGAGCGACGCATCGCCGTAGTCCCTCACTCCTGCCTCGGTCATGCTGAGGTAGAGAGTGCCGACCTTCGCCGTCAGGGGCATGTCGTAGGAAGCGGTGCCCAGCGTGCTCAGTGTCTTGGTCCGGTAGTGGGCCTCGTAGCTCTGGTCCTGCTCGGTCACCCAGACAGTCGGGTCTCCGTCGAGTCGCCACGCTGATCGCTCAGCCTCGACCTTTCGGCCCTTCTTGGCGGGCACGCGGAGCCGAAGGGCCAGCCCGTCGTCGGCGACGTGCACATCGACGCTATACGAATCACCTCCGCTGGTGACCGGCACCGAGGCCTCGTTGGCTTTGTTCACAGCCACCGCGTGGGCCCCGAAGAATGGGTACTGTTCGTCGACCGAGCGACGGGAGAAGGTGCCCAGGGTGGCGTTCTGGCCGAACTCCACTCCATCACTTCGAAGCCCGAGCTCGGAGGGCGAGAGGACCCGGGCACCATCGACCTTGACTTGGTACCGCAGCACGCCCCCGGTCGTCGAGAGCTCGACGGCGATGCGCCCGTCTGGGCTGAGCACGGTGTTGGGAGGTTGAGGGAGCCCGCTGTCTGGTACCAGGGCGCCTCCCGCATCGGTGCCGGCATCGGCGCCAGTGCCAGCGTCGTCTCTCGCCGGCGGGCCTGCGTCGCGCGCTGGAGCACCCCCGTCGACGTGATCCGAGGAGGCGTCGGGCTTCAGGTCGCCGATCTCTCCTTGAGTGCAGGCGCTGAGCACGAGCGCGGTGATCGTCCAGAGCTTGGGCAGCCTCATGTCTCCGTTTTCCTCGGTCGAGCCCGCGGTGTCCGATGGTATGGACGCCGCCGCCGAGGGAATTGGGTTACGCTGAGATCATCAATCCGGCCGATGTGCACCTTCGTCCTACCCGGAGGGCGATGGCTCAAGGCCTTGGAATCTCTGGCTAGCTCGACAGACTCCAGCCGCTCGTCGTGGGAGATGACCCAGTTCAAGGCGGGTCGGCATCGTTCCCGAAGTGCAACCCAATTTCCGGCGACATTCGACCTCTGGCCGCTTCTCGGCGGCTGCCATGACGTGCCGGATTTGCCCGGAGAGAACATGAACGCACGAAGGCTCCTCATTGCGACTTCGGTGCTGTTCGGCTTCGCCTGCGCCTGTTCGTGCGCGGAGGGCATGGCCTCCGACCTCGGCAACGGCGCGAGGCCGACCCCAGGGGCGGGCGGGGGAGGGTCGAACGGTGGGAACGGTGGGAATGGTGAGAACGGTGGGGACAGTGAGAACGGCGGGAACGGTGGCGGGTCCACCGATAGCGACCCATCGACCTCGCCAGTGTACCGTTCGCCGTACGCGGTCGCCTACTCCAGCGACTCTGCTCTCATCGCAGTCTCCGACGTGACCGCGGGCGAGTTGGTCGTCCTCGACGCCAAGGCTGGCAGTGCGCTCCGGTCGGTGAAGCTGACCGGCCGCCCCAAGGGGCTCTCGTGGTCTGGGGCTGGGCATGTATTCGTCGCCGAGTACGGGGCGGGCACGGTCGCCGAGGTGGACGCGGCTGCTGGCTCGGTGGTGCGGCGCCTGGCGGTGGGCCCCAAGCCGACCGACGTGGCGGTGAGCGCTGACGGAGCCACGGTCGTGGTGCCCGAGTTCGGGCTCGGTCAGGTCCTCATCCTCAACGGAGCCACCGGAGCGACGCAGGCCACCGTGGCCGTCGCCCCGTATCCGTATGCCGTCGCCCTGGCGCCCAGCGGGAAGACGGCGGTCGTGAGCCACTTGATGGCCTCGGGCGACGCTACCCAAGCCGACGCCGCCGCCTCGGTCAGTCTGGTTGACGTGTCGAGCGCGAAGGTGACCGCCTCCATCCGGCTCCCGCTCGGCTCCTCGGGGGTGCGGGGGGTGCGCTGCTCTCCTGATGGCAAGTGGGCCTATGTGGTGCATACCTTGGGGCGGGTCAGCGCGCCGGCCACTCAGTTGCTCAGAGGCTGGGTCAACACCAACGCCCTGTCTGTCATCGACCTCGCGGGCCAGAGCCTCTACGGGACGGTGCTGCTCGATCGGCTGAACGAGGGCTCGGCGAACCCCTGGGGCGTCGATGTGAGCAAAGACGGGAAGAGTCTCTGGGTCTCGGCCTCGGGCGTTCAGACCGTGCTCCGGGTGGACCTCTCGGTCCTCCACCCGCTCATGGCTGGGCAGATTCCCTCGGCTCTGGTTCGCACTCAGGGGAAGACGCCGACGGCCACCGACCGATCCAAGGCCGCGTATACGAAGCCGCTGTCTGACGTGTGGTTTGATATCGCCGCCGACTCGAAGAAGCGAGCGCTCCTCGCCGACGATCTCGGAGCGCTGTACAGCGCTGGTGTCTTGCAGATCATCA
The DNA here is from genome assembly GCA_003153055.1 of Myxococcales bacterium. The sequence continues at coordinate 3,631 of PMBV01000363.1, read as the reverse complement.
AGCTCGCGCCCGCCCACGGACCGCGGGGCGTCGCCGTCTCTCCCGACGGGAAGCAAATCGCGGTGGCCCTCTACTTCGCCGGCCAAGTCGGGCTGGTGAACGCGACTGGGGGCACGGTCGATCGCTACGTCACTGTAGGCACCCAGCCCGATGAGACCTGGGCCCGGCAAGGCGAGCGCCTCTTCAACGACGCCACCAGCACCCTGCAGGGTTGGTTGGCCTGTGCCACCTGCCACGTCGATGCCCGGTCCGACGGGCTGACCTGGGACCTGGTGAACGACGGCATGGGAAACGCCAAGAACACCAAGTCGGTCGTCTACACGGTGAACACGCCTCCCGCGATGGCCCACGGAATCCTCGCGACCCCCGGAGTGGCCATCACCGCGGAGTTCGAATACGTCAAGTCATTCAAGCCGACGGCCGAGCAGGAGATCGCGCTGGGGGCGTACCTCAACACCTTGAGTGGCGAGCGGACCCCGACCAGCCAAGCAGGGCAGCGGAGCGCCTCATCGCAGCGCGGCCAAGCGGTGTTCGCCAAGGTGGGGTGCGGTCAGTGTCACGCCGGCCGGTACTTCACCGACATGAAGATGCACGACGTGGGCACCAAGAACAGCCGTGACTCGCGCGGCGACTTCGATACGCCGACACTGATCGAGCTGTGGCGCTCTGCTCCCTACCTGCATGATGGCTCGGCGCCGACGGTGAAAGACGTGCTGACCACTCGCAACCCCAGCGGCAAGCATGCCGCGACCTCGGGGCTCTCCGCGGCCGACCTCGGCGATCTCGTCCAGTACGTTCTCGAGCTCGACGCCCCGACTTCAGAGAAGGTGGCGGTGTACCCCGGTGGAGACGCCGCGCCGCCCAAGGAGAAGTTCCAGGGCGAGGCCCCCACCGCGAGCGCCAAGGGTGGGCTCGACCTCACCGACCCCAAGCTCGCGATGCTGGACAAGATCCTCTTCATCAAGCGCGACTTCATTCCCACCGGGGACAACGGCTATGGGGCCCACATCTGCGACCAGTACTTCGGCTTCAATGCGCAGTCTGGCGGCGGGCTGTTCGTCCTCGAGAACGTCCTCTCGGGGAACCCCAAGGAGCGGAACGTGCTGGCCAGCGCGACGTGCGCCAACGGCCCGCACCAGGGCAAGAAGTTGGAAGGGGGCGGGTTCCTGTCGCCAGACCTCCACCCCGACGGCAAGCAGATTCTCTTCGCCTACACCGACATCGGCCAGCGGGTGACCTGGAACGAGGGCTCGGTGTTCCACATCTTCAAAGTCAACGCCGATGGGACCGGGCTGACCCAATTGACCCAAGGCCCGCACAACGACTTCGATCCAACCTGGCTGCCCGACGGGCGCATCGTCTTCATCTCGGAGCGCCGCGGCGGCTGGGGTCGCTGCCACCCGCGCCCCGTGCCGGTCTACACGCTCCACGTGATGAACGCCGACGGCAGCGGGGTCGAGCCTATCAGCCTCCACGAGACCAACGAGTGGCAGCCCAGCGTCGACCGAAACGGGATGCTGCTCTACTCGCGCTGGGACTACGTAGACCGCGGCGCCAATCAGGTGCACAACTCGTGGACCACCACGCCCGACGGGCTCGACGCGCGGGCGGTGGGCGGCAACTATGCCACCCGCATGAACGTCACGCCGCGGGCGCTCTTGAACCTCCGAAACATTCCGGGGACGAACAAGTTCGTCGGCACCGCCTCGCCCCACCACCAGCAGGCCTACGGGTCGCTGGTCATCGTCGACCCTGACATCGAGGACGACGACGGGATGGCGCAGTACACCGTTCTCACCAACGACGCCAAGTTCCCCGAGGCCACCACCGACACCGGCGGCGACCAGAAGTACGCCACGGCGTGGCCGATTGACGAGGACCGCTTCCTGGTGGTGCACGACCCTCAGGCCAACGAGGCGGGCCTCAACAAGCGGTTCGCCATCTACCTCATCGATCGCCAGGGCAATAAGAAGCTCATCTACAAGGACTCCTCGCACTCCTGCCTCGACCCGATTCCGCTGGCCGCGCGCCAGGCGCCGCCGGTGCTCCTCCCCAGCCGCACCGGGAAGAAGACCGACCCGGCCGAGGTCACCCTGCTCAACGTCTACGACTCCATGCTGCCCTTCCCGACTGGAGTGGAGATCAAAGCGCTCCGGGTCGTGCAAGTGTTCCCCAAGTCCACGCCGAACACCATCAACCCGCGGTTGGGCCACGGCGCGATGATGTACAATGATCAGAATGGGCGTGGCTCGCTCGGCACGGTGCCGGTAGAGAAGGACGGCAGCGCCCGGTTCATGCTGCCTCCAGGGGTGCCGGTGTTCTTCCAGGCGCTCGACGCCAACGGCCTCGCGGTGCAGTCCATGCGGTCGGCGACCTACGCGGTGGCCGGGTCGACCCGCGTCGTCTGCCAGGGGTGCCATGAGCGGCGGTACCGGGCTCCCAGCCGAGCGGCGGCGCTCCCGCTCGCCCTCTCACGCCCGGCGTCGGTGCTGCAGCCGGAGGGCGATGGGAGCATGCCGCTCTCGTTCCCGCGGCTCATCCAGCCCATCCTCGACAAGCGCTGCGCGACCTGCCACGAGGGGAACGGGCAGACGTTCTCGCTGAGCACGGGCAACTACCAGAGCAACGGGGACCGCTTCTATTCCTCGTACGCCAACCTGAAGCCCTATGCCTCGTTCTACAACTTCAACGACGCCTTCGGCCCTACCGTGACGACGCCGGGGAAGTTCGGGGCCCTCAGCTCCCGCCTCTACCCGCTCCTCAAGGCCGGCCACCAAAACGTGACGCTCTCGGCCGATGAGCTCCACGCCTTCGGCCTCTGGCTCGACCTGAACTCAGACATGTTCTCCGACCAGGCGAAGCGAGACGCACAGTCCAAGGGTGACGTCGTCACCCCGACCATCGAGTAGAAAAAGGGGCTGTCGATGCGTTGGACGATCGCGATGACTCGGTTCGGGCGGCTGTGGCTGTCATCGATGGCGCTGATGGCCTCGGCCAGTCTTGCCGACAATCCAATCATTCAAACGAAGTTCACCGCCGATCCAGCGCCCATGGTCTTCGACGGCGGGGTGTATTTGTACACCAGCCATGACGAGGACGACGCGACTGGCTTCACCATGTATGATTGGCTGCTCTACACCAGCACCGACATGGTCAACTGGACCGACCACGGCACGCCGCTGTCCTGCAAGGACTTCTCCTGGGTCAAAGACGACGCCTGGGCCGGACAGGTCATCGAACGCAACAAAAAGTTCTACTACTACGTTCCCATGACCCCCCAACGCGGCGACAAAATGATCGGCGTCGCCGTCGCCGACAAACCCGAAGGCCCCTACAAAGACGCCATCGGCAAACCCCTCATCGGTTCCGGCGCCGGCAACATCGACCCCACCGTCTGGATCGACTCCGATGACCAGGCCTACCTCTACTGGGGCAACCCCGCCCTCAAGTACGTCAAGCTCAACAACGACATGATCTCTTATGACGAAAAGGTGGGTATCGTCACCGTGCCCCTGACCATCGAGAGCTTCGGCCAGCGCAATGGCGACGCCAAACGCGCCACCCTCTTCGAAGAAGGACCGTGGTTCTACAAACGCAATGACTTGTACTACATGGTCTACGCCGCCAGCGG
>PMBV01000511.1 GCA_003153055.1 Myxococcales bacterium | reverse complement strand
CGTCGGAGAGGAGGACGTCGGCCATGGGCCAGCCCGAGGCTTCTCTGCTGACGAGGTCACCGCCATCGCCGACGCCCTCGCTACCCAGAGCTGGCCCGAGCTGTGGACCCGATGGGACCCAGAGCTGGTGCGCGCCTTGAGTCTCTACGGTATCGACCCCGATGCCCCCGAAGGCGAGCCCTTGAAGACCGGTTTGGATTCACTCACGGCCTTCATCCAGGCCGTCGCCGAGCGGCGCCAGGCGATGCTGGTGTACGTGCTTTAGGAGCCGTGGAAGCTCGGCGGGCGTTTGGCGAGGAAGGCGGCCATGCCCTCTTTCTGATCCACCGTGCCGAAGAGGAGCCCGAAGGCCTGACGCTCGAGCTCATTGGCGGCCCCCAGTGGCAGATCAGCCCCAGCCTCGATGATCCGCTTGGCCTGGGCCACCGCGACCGGCCCTCGGCGGGCGATGACGGCTGCCATCTTCTTGCAGCGCGGCAGCAGCTCGGCCGGAGCGAGCACCTCGAGCACCAGGCCGATGTCCTTGGCCACGGCGGCGTCGATGGGCTCGCCCGAGAAGATGAGTTCCTTGGCGCGGGCGCGGCCGAGGAGCCGGGTGAGCCGTTGGGTGCCCCCGAAGCCGGGCATCACTCCGAGGCTCACCTCGGGCAGGCCGAGNNCCGCCGAGCGCGAAGCCGTTGACCGCCGCGATGGTTGGTATCGAGAGCGACTCCAGGGCTGCGAGCGCCCGGTGCCCCTTCTGCGCGAAGGCGAGGGCCTGGGTCGTCGAGTAGCTGGCCATCTCGGCGATGTCGGCCCCGGCCACGAAGGCCTTCTCGCCAGCGCCGGTGATGATGAGGCAGCGGAGGGCAGGGTCAGCGGCGCATCGGGCGAGGGTCTCTTCGAGCTCACCGAGCGTTTGGGCATTGAGCGCGTTGAGGGCCTTGGGGCGATCGATGATCAGCGTGGCCGTCGGGCCCTCTGTCTCGAGACGAACGAAGTCCATGGCTGTTGCCTCCTCGAATACTCAGCGGACGAACTGGAGCGACACCTCGTCACCACTCTCGGGGTCGAAGTCGAGCTGAAACGTACGCGATTGCGTCGCCGAAGCCAGCCAGACCGTGGCGAAGGCGCGATGAGGCCCTCGCTCGAGCGGTACCCGCAGCGTTGGCTCCCGGCTGAGCCCGGTCTCCGCCGCCTCCTCCCGACGAACGAGCAGCGAGTCTCCGTCCCAGATCTGCAGCTCGACGCGGCGCACCTCTCCGGCGTTGACGGGGAGATGGAACGTGACATTCCGCTCGGTGGCCAGGAAGCCGAAGCCTCCCTTCCAGAGCAACAGGCTGCCGCCGAGCATCACCAGAAAGCCGACCCGTCGCTTCACGTCGAGCTTTTCTTCTTGGCGTACTTCGTCTTCAGCTCGCTCACCTTCACCTGGGGCTCGAGCCTCGAGTCTTCCCTCGCTCGATCAGGCACCAGCCGCACCTCGGCCTTCACCTCGATCGTCATCTGAGACACGAGCTTCAGGAGCTCGTCTCGCAGACGCTCTGACTGGAGGAGCTTGCGCACCTCCTCGGTCACGACCCGACCCACCTCGTCCTTCGTCTTCTCGGCCTGGGCCAGCAGGTAGCTCAAGGCCTCCTTGGGGAGCTTGAGCTGACTGCCCAGACGTCGAATGCCCTCTTCAGACATGAAGACGGCGCCCAGGCCCGCCCAGGCAAGGCGACGCACGAAGTCTGGGACGAAGCCCTTGTTCCGATCGTCGGAAGGGGAATCGTCGAGCGGATCATCGGGCAGGGAATCCTCGATCGCCATGGAGCGCGGAGTCTAGGCGTTCTTCACGCGCTCTGCACGGTGACCGAAGGGGCCTGGCGAACGGCGTTCTCTTGAGAGACCCGCGCGGCCACCCGAGTGGCGAGCTCCATGAAGCCCTTGGCCTCGGGGCTGTCTTGGTGGCCCATGACCACGGGCATGCCTTTGTCTCCACCCTGGCGAATCTTGAGATCGAGCGGCACCTCACCCAGGAACGCCACCCCCATCATCTCGGCCGCCCTCCGGCCTCCGCCGACGTCGAAGATGTGGGTGCCTTTGCCGCAGTGGGGGCAGATGAACTGGGTCATGTTCTCGACGATGCCGAGCACCGGAATGCCCAGCTTGTCGAACATCTGCTTGGCCCGGACGACGTCGGCCAGCGCGACGTCTTGGGGCGTGGTGACCAACACGGCCCCGGCGCTGCGGAGCTGCTGCGCCACCGTCAGCGGTACGTCGCCGGTTCCGGGGGGCAGGTCGACGATGAGGTAGTCGAGCTCGCCCCACGCCACGTCGCGCACGAGCTGGAGCAGCGCGCCGTGGATCATCGGCCCGCGCCAGATGAGCGCCTNNCATGAAGCCGATGGACATCACCTTGAGCCCGTGAGCGTCGAGTGTGTCGAGGTTCTTCCCGTCGGTGCTGACCGGCTTCCTGTTGATGCCCGTCATCACCGGTACCGAGGGGCCGTAGAAGTCAGCGTCGAGGAGGCCGACCTTCGCGCC
>PMBV01000428.1 GCA_003153055.1 Myxococcales bacterium | reverse complement strand
CCGATGACGAGCTGTCGGTCTTCGCCACCCTGAAGGGCCCCCTCTTCGCGTTGAGCGATGATCAGCTCCTCACCTTTCGCCATCGGGTGCGGCGCCTCAATCCATTGTACCCGCTCCCGCGTGGCCTCGAAGACGAGGCCCTCTCCGACGTGGCGGCGGCCCTCGAGGTGCTGGGCCGGCTGCACCGAAAGCGAAATCGCCGTCCCGCCGCCTCGACCTTGAACGAGCTCCTCGAGGCCACTCGGGCCCACGTCGGCGTCGCCCTCTGGGCCGGCGGTCAGCAGGCCCTGGCCAACGTGCTCCAGCTCGCCGAGGTCGCCAGCCGGCACGAGGCGCGGGCCACGTCGTTTCGTGACGTGGTCGAGGCTCTCGAGGAAGAGGCGGAGGAGGGCGAGGCGCCCGAGGCCCCCATCGTCGAGGAGGGCACCGAGGGGGTGCGAATGATGACGGTGCACGCGGCCAAGGGCCTCGAGTTCCCCGTGGTGGTGCTGGCCGAGCCCACCGCCTCCATCAGCCGACCCGAGCCCAGCCACTGGGTCGACCCCGACGCTGGCCTCTGGGTGCATGCGCTCGCCGGTTGTGTTCCCGCGCAGCTCAGGGAGCGCGAGGTCGAGGTGCGCGAGCGAGATCGCGAGGAGGCGGTGCGGGTGACCTACGTCGCGGCGACCCGGGCGAGGGATCTCCTGGTGGTGCCGGTCTCGTCAGAGCGGAGGTTCGACGACACCTGGACGTCGGTGCTCGATCCCTCGGTCTGGCCGGCCCAGGACAGTTTCGAAAACCCTCGCGCGGCTCCCGGTTGCCCGCCGTTCGGCTCCGACGTCATCGTCGACCGGCAGTCTTTTCCGCCCAGCACCGTGCCGCGGCCAGGGCTGCACCTGGCCCAGTCGAGGAAGAACCGCGTCGTCTGGTTTGACCCCTCGAAGCTGGAGCTGGCGCGGGAGCCCCTCGGGGGTCTCGAGGTCTCCGAGGCGCTCGAAGATGAGCCCCTGGTGGCCGCCGAGAGCCGCGCTGCCCATCACGCCTGGCGCGAGGCGCACGACGGCGCCGTTGCCATGGGCCAGCGCAAGACCTTCACGGTCAAAGTGGCCCGGGAGGTCTCGGTGCCCGCAACTCCCGGGGCCATCGCGCTGGAAGAGACCCAGGTCTTTCGAACCGGGCGCCCTGGCGGACGGCGCTTCGGCGAGCTCGTTCACGCCACGCTGGCCCAGGTGCCCCTTGACGCTGACCGCCAGGCCATCGATGCCGTCGTCTCGGTGCACGCCCGGTCGCTCCTCGCCACGCCCGATGAGGTGGTCTCCGCCGGCGACGCGGTGGAGGCAGCCCTGTCGCACCCGCTCCTGGCGCAGGCTCGAAGCGCCCGGGAGGTGCGTCGCGAGGCCCCGGTGGTTGACCCAGGCCCAGAGGGACAGGTGACCGAAGGGGTCATCGACCTCGCCTTCGCCGACGAGGGAGGCTGGACGGTGGTCGAGTTCAAGACCGACGAGGACTTGGAGCCCAACCGCCTGGCCTACGAGGCACAGACAGCGGCGTACGTCCGAGCCATTACCGGGGCCACTGGGACCTCGGCCCGCGGGGTGCTGCTCAAGGTATAACCGAAGTTCAAGGCGCGGCGCGCCAGTGCTAGTCTCACCCGCTGGCCATGGGTGAACTCGAATTCGTCGTGAGTGACGGCAGTGGACGCACGCAGACGCGTGTCTTTCCTGGCCTTCGGTTCGTGATCGGGGCGGGGCCGGAGTGTCAGCTTCGCTTCGAAGGCGCCGGGTTGTCGGCGCTCCATGCCGAGGTGATGATTGACCACCGGGGTCAGGCCTGGGTGCGCGACCTCACGGGCCGCGGCATGGTGTGGGTCAACGGCGAGCTGGCGACCAAGCAGGCGCTCATTCCCGCGGGGACGCTGATTCGCATGGGGGGCCTCGAGCTGGTGGTTCGCCAGCGGAGCGCCGCCAAGCCAGGTGGCAACGGCAGCCGCCCTCAGGTCGGCGTCGACGCGACCCTCAGGCGGCCCACGCCCTTCCTCGCGCAGCCTCCGCCCGAGGAGCCCGACGAGCTCCCGGCCCCCGAGCCGCCACCGGAAGAAGAAGAAGGGCGGCCCGACGACTCCACGATGAGGAGCGCGTTCCTCCAACCGGGCAGCATCATCGATGAGCGCTACCGGGTGGTGAACAAGCTGGCCGCTGGCGGCATGGGTGAGGTGTACCGGGCGGAGCACGTCGAGCTCGGCAAGCCCATGGCCATCAAGGTGATGTTGCCGGAGCTGTCGCGTGACCCGGAGTTCGTGGCTCGGTTCAAGCGCGAGGCCATCGCCGCCAGCCGCATCGGGCAGCAGAACATCGTCGACATCTCGGACTTCGGCCGCACCAAGGACGGGCGCTTCTATTTCGTCATGGAGTACCTCGACGGGCTCACCCTGGCGAGCGCCGTGCACCGGGGTGGGGCGATGGGGGTGGAGCGGGTGGTGGCCGTGTCGGTGCAAGTGGCGCGGGCCCTGGCTGCTGCCCACGCTCTTGGCATCGTGCACCGCGACCTGAAGCCCGAGAACATCATGGTGCTGCAGCGGCCCGGGCAAGCCGACTTCGTGAAGGTCCTCGACTTCGGCGTGGCGAAGGTGGCGGCTGGGCACGGTCAGGGAGGCCACACCGCCGTAGGCATGGTCGTCGGCACGCCCCAGTACATGTCGCCCGAGCAGGCCAAGGCGATTCCCGTCGACGCGAGATCCGACATCTACTCGCTGGGGTTGATCGTCTACGAGCTCATCACTGGGCGGCCGACGTTCTCTGGGGAGACCCCGTCGATCCTCATGGTGAAGCATGTCACCGAGGCGCCACCCCCGATGGATCCCGGGCCGCTCGAGGCTGTGCCGGGAGAGCTCGAGGAGCTCGTCTACCAGATGCTCGAGAAGGAGCCCGCAGCCCGGCCTCAGTCCATGGAGGACGTAGTGCGCCGCCTCGATACGCTCGATGCCAAGCTCAAGTCGGGCGTGCCGGTGCGCCCGCGGGCGGCCGCGCTCGCGACTCCCAAGAGCTCGGGCGTGGTGGTTCGGGTGACCGGCAGTCAGAAGAGCGTTGTCTCGTCGGGGCGAAACCCGCCGGCGCGGCTGCGGTCCCAGTCGGTTGAGACCGATGCCGTCGACGAGCCGGTGCTGCCGACGAGCTCGCGGCTCCCGTTGGTGCTGGGGCTGGTGGCGCTGGTGTTGATCTCCGGGGCGGGGGCGTACTTCCTCTTCTCGGGCTCGAAGGAGCCTGTCGAGGTGATGCCGCCGCAGCACGCGGAGGTGACGCCGCCGGAGGAGGTCGCGCTTCCCAAGCCCACCGTGAAGGTGCCTCCTCCGGTGCCGAAGGTGACCTCGGTGACGCTGCGGGTGAAGACGAGCCCCGCGGGCGCCGTCGCCTACGACGAGACCAACGCGCGCGTGGGCCAGACGCCGTTCGAGCTCACCCGGGAGGTCGACTCGGTGCTGATGCTCAAGTTCGTCCTCAAAGGGTACAAGGACCATGAGGAGAAGGTGCGGTTCCTCTCCGACCAGGCGCTCTCCATCGACCTCGAACGAGAGGCGACCGTGAAACACAAGCCCGTTGGGCCCCGGCCCGACATCTCGAGCAACCCCTACGAAACGGACCAGGGGAACGATCTCAAGCCGTTGCCGGAGTAGAATCGGTTCTCTCGTGCTCGGACTCGTGCTCCTCGTGGCGCTGTCGCAGGTGGATCCGCCCTCGGTGACGGAGCCCAAGGTCTCGGGGCCCAATGTGCTGACTCGGGCCGTGTGGTCGGGCGCGGCCGGCGTCGCCGGTGCGAGCGCCGCCCTGGGAATCGGACTCCTATTGTACCAATCGAACTCCGCCCTCGACGTGAAGTTCGCCACTGCCGCGCTGGCGGGGTTGCTCCTGGGCGGGCTCGCGGTGACGCTCCATGAGGCCTTGGGCGGCCGTGGGGAGGTGGTGCTGGGGCTCATCGCCAGCCTGGGCGTGATGGCGCTGTCGGGGGTCGTGGCCGAGGCCCTCGATGGAGGGATGCCGAGGACCGCGGTGCTCACGGTGGCCATGGGGGCGCTTCCCGCGGCGGTGCTGACGGTGCTGGCGCTCGAGGGCACTTCACCCAAGCCGAAGACGCCGAGGGTGACCGTCGTTCCGCTCGGCACGGGGCTCGCGGTGCTCTTCTGAAGGTTGGGCAGGTGAGCGGTCGTCATCGCATGGGGGGCGGGTGGAGTCGGGGTGGGCGGTCGCCGGTGCTCGAGACGGGCAGCTCCTCGGCGCGAGCGAGCAGGTCGACGTGAGCTGGTCCTCGGCTGCGGGATGGCACCTCCCCCGTGGGGCCGGGTCTCCAGGGACGTCACCAATGGTTTCATTGGTGCGCATTTGTCCTCCTGACAGAAGTTCGAGGCGGTTCGATCGAAGAAGGGGCAGCTCATTTTCTCGACGCACGACACGAACCTGCTGGGGACGATCTTCGGGACTCCGCCCTTGCTGCGCGACCAGGTCTGGTTGACCGAGAAGGACAACGAGGGGGCGAGCCGCATCTACCCGCTCACCGACTACAAGCCCCGGAAGGCCGAGAACCTCGAGCGCGGCTATCTCCAGGGTCGCTACGGGGCGATTCCGCTTCTCGAGAACCTCGCGAGCATCGGAAGGACCAAGGCGTAGTGGTGGCCCGCCGCGACCGAATACGCGCCGAGGCGCGGAGGGCTCCATTCCTGGAGCCGCGTCGGCGACTGCTCATCGTGTGCGAGGGCGAGGTCACGGAACCGGAGTCGTGCCAACCGCTGGCAGAAGACTTGGCGTGTGTCCCGAGAGCCGCGGACCGGAGCTCGATTATAACCATTGGTACTGTTCTCGGAGACCCCTGCGCCCGAGGGCAGCCCCCGCCGCGGCACCATCGCCCTTTCTGACTGACGACGGCACTTCAGCAAGACGTGCGTGAACCCCTCGCACGCGTCGAGGGGCTGGTCGACTCGGGCAGGGCGGATCGCCCAGGCGACCCCACCCACCGTCCCTGCCTCACCCCACTCGTTGGCCCACTCTCTGTCGGCGGCTCTTCTCCAAGACGTGCTTCAAGTACTTCCCGGTGTAACTCTTGGGGTTCTCCGCCACCTCTTCGGGTGAGCCCTCGGCGAGCAACTGCCCACCACCGGCGCCACCCTCGGGCCCGAGGTCTAAGACCCAATCGGCCGACTTGATGACATCGAGGTTGTGCTCGATGACGACGACGCTGTTCCCAGCTTCGACCAGGCGGTTGAGCACTCCCAGGAGCTTCCGAATGTCCTCGAAGTGCAACCCAGTGGTCGGCTCGTCGAGAATGTACAGCGTGCGGCCGGTGGCGACCCTGGCCAGCTCACGAGAGAGCTTGATGCGCTGGGCCTCTCCGCCCGACAGCGTGGGAGACGGCTGCCCCAAGCGAATGTAGCTGAGGCCCACGTCGTCGAGCGTCTTCAGCACCCTCATGATGTCGCGGTGCACCTCGAAGTGGACCATCGCCTCGCGCACCGACATCTCGAGGATCTCGGCCACGTTCTTCCCCTTGTAGCGGACCCTCAGTGTGGCGTCGTTGAAGCGCTTGCCTCCACACACCTCGCAGGGCACGTACACGTCGGCGAGGAAGTGCATCTCGACCTTCTTCACCCCGTCGCCCTCGCAGGCCTCGCACCGGCCGCCCTTGACGTT
>PMBV01000167.1 GCA_003153055.1 Myxococcales bacterium | reverse complement strand
GATATTCTGGGGCTGGCTCTGAATAGTCGCTGGCAGGTCGTTCGCGTTCACCGTCAGGGTCGCTTCGCCGGAGGCCACGCTGCCCACGGTATTGCTCACCACCACGAGGTACTTCTCGCCATTGTTTGCCGCGGTCGTTATCGGTGTGGTGTAGCTCGGTGAATCGCCACCGACATTCGCGCTACCGTTCTTCATCCACTGGTAGTGCAAAGGTGCGGTGCCGGTTGCGACGACCGTGAAAGTCGCGGTCTGCCCGGGTTTGACGTACTGAATCCCGGGCTGGACGGTCACTACCGGCGCGGTCTGCGGCGGCGGGTTCGGAGTCGCCATTTCGCCCACAGTTCCTTCGCGGCACGCAGTCAGCAATAGGGCCCCCAGGAGCACGGCGCCTTGAATGGCTTTTGTATTGATGAATTTCATTTGATTCCTCTCTCTTTCCATTCTCCTCCCGCGGCGCGGCGACGTCGAGCACGAGCGCTGACAGATCATGCCGCGGGCTGCTGTCGATTCCCCTCGAGCGCGAAGCGCGGCGGAACTGTTGGCGGTCACCGAGATCCGTCTGGAAACGGCAAACAGGCCGGCGGCGTGCGCTGTTGACGCCCGCCGCCAGCCCCAGTGACGTGAATACTTCTTCGGTTTCGGCTGCGCCAAGGAGGCTCAGTCCACGCGCGTTGGCGACCGTCGCGAAGAAGACGCGACTACCGCGGATCGATAATCCACGGTCGCGGGTTAACATTCCACCGCGCGTCCGATGGCCCTCGGCGAAGCCCCGGGCGCCAGGGCCTGCGGCGTGAGTCCATTCTCTCCTGTTGCTCCATCCACGGCCATTCTGGTGAGGTAGTCGCCATGTCGATGTCCCCCGTCTCGCCGCGCAGTGATCCCCACCATGAGCCTCGCTGAGGCCCTGCTCCTCTCTGTCGCGGCGCTCTTCGCCGGGGCTATCAACGCCGTCGCCGGTGGAGGGAGCTTCCTCACGTTCCCCGCGCTGGTCTTCGCCGGGACACCGCCGTTGATCGCCAACGCCACCTCGACGGCGGCGGTCTGGCCAGGAGCGGTCGCCAGCAGCCTCAGCTACCGCGCTGAGCTCAAGGAGGAGACGGGCCTCGCGTGGAAGCTCGGGCTGGTGAGCGCGCTGGGCGGTGCCCTGGGCGCCATCGGTGTCATCGGGACGCCGCAAGACGTCTTCGTGGCGGTGCTGCCGTTTCTCCTCTTGGTGGCGACGCTCGTCTTCACCTTCGGCGACACGCTCCGCTCGGGTGTCGAGCGGCTGGGGACTCCCCCCGAAGGACTCGTGGTCGGCGCGCAGCTGGTGGTGGCCAGCTATGGCGGCTACTTCGGCGGCGGCATGGGGATGCTCATGTTGGCGCTCTTCTCGCTCTTGGGGCCCAAACACATCCACGGGATGAACGCGCTCAAGTCGGTGCTGGGGGTGGCGATCAACGCGACGGCGCTGTTGACGTTCGTGCTCGCGGGGAAGGTCGACTGGCCCCGGGCGGCGCTGATGGCGATGGCGGCCACCGTCGGAGGCTACCTCGGCGCCTCGGTCGCGCGCCGCATCGCCGCGGTGAAGGTGAAGCGCTTCGTCGTGGTGCTCGGCTGGGTGATGACCGTGCTCTTCTTCGTGCGGACCTACGCGTGATTGCTGTGTTCGCTCTCTACCTGGTGTCGGACACGAGGGTCCGGCGGCCGCCAAGCCTTGCCAACCCCATCGGTCAGGGCTGCTTTGCCACCGCTACCAACGCCAACAGCTCGTGCGGAGCGAGGGCCAGTATCTCGGAGTGAGCGAAATCGTCACGGTCCCGGGTGACGATGGCGGTCGCACCGACCGCGCGTGCGGCCTCGTGAAGCACCGCATCCTCGTAGTCGGAGAAGTCGACATCGAGGGCCCGGTCCAGAACGTCCCCGTTCACTTCCGCGACATCGAACAAGTCGAGCAGGGCGTGAATCTGGGCGCGGGCGCGCGGGCGGCCGAAGCTCTTCGCCGCGATGTAGAAGATGGTCGTCGCGGTCGTGGCGCAGATAGACCCCTTGATGCGACCGTTATCCACCAAGGCGAACAACTTGGAAGCGACCTCCACGTGGGACGCCCGTTGCAGGAGGACATCGAGGACGACGTTCGTGTCGAAGAGGACCTTCATCGGTACTTCTTCTCGAGATGGCTGCGGTAGTCAGCTTCGGTGACCGTGGCTCCCTTGAGTGAGCCCATCAACGCGCGGACGCGAGGTGTGAGCTCGGTACCAGGGATGGGCTCGTCACCTTCGATGAGGGCGAAATAATCCGAGACGAGCTGAGAGAGCGATTTCCCGGAACGGTCCGAGTAACGCTTTGCCTTTTCGATCAGACGCTCATCGAGACGCAGTGTCAGTTTCGTGTTCACGCGGCGCCGCCTTCTGACGTACAAGTGACAATGCACTTGTACGGCATTCAAGGGCTCGCGGCAAGAGAAGGGGGGCTTGGGTGGGTCATGCCCGTGCGCACCTACGCGTGACCCCTACCGGCCCACGAGTGGCTTCCCTTCGGCTACCAACTGAAACAGTCGCTCGCCGGGGGCTGGCGCCTCTGGCTGCACCGTCGTGTGGCCGATGCCGTGGGCGCTTCGAACTCGCTCACCCACGGCCAGGGCGACCTCGGTCCCGTGATGGCATCCGTCGAGCTCCACGTGGACCGTCACCATCGGCAGGCCGTCAGACACGGACCAGACGTGGAGGTCATGGAGTGACGTGACCCCCGGCGTCCCCAGGATGGTCTTCTCGAGCGCCTCGACCGCGAGGCCCCGGGGAGCTCCCTCCATGAGGACGTCGAGCGACTCGCGGACGAGGGTCCAGGCGCTCCTCGAGATGAGCACCGAGATGAGCACCGAAACGATGGGGTCGGCGATGTTCCACCCGAGCGCCAGGACCGCGACCCCCGCGATGATGGCCGCCACCGAGCCCGCGGCGTCGGCCATCACATGCGCGGCCGCCGCGCGCACGTTGGGGTTGCTCGCTCCGTCACCAGAGAGGATGAAGGCGGACACCAGGTTGAGCACCAGGCCGATGGCCGCCACCACCAGCATCGGCAGCCCCTGCACCTCGGGGGGCGCACTGAAACGCCGAAGGGCCTCCAGGACGATCCACAGCGAGCTCGCCCCGAGGACCACGCCGTTGGCCAGCGCCGCGAGCACCTCCGCCCGACGGTAGCCGAACGTCCGTTGGGCGCTGCGCTCCCGCTGGGCGATGCGCTGAGCGAAGAGCGCCAGCGTGAGGGCGCCTGCGTCGGTCAGCATGTGGCCCGCGTCTGAGAGGAGCGCGAGGCTCCCCGTCAGCCACCCCGCGACGACCTCGACCACCATGAAGCTGGCCGTGAGCGCGAGGGCCCAGGCGAGCCGCCGCGCCGGCGTCGTGGTCGAGACGTGGGAATGCGGCGCGCCGTGCTCATGGGCGTGCTCGTGGCCGTGCGAGTGCGAATGGTCACTCATGGTCCGCTCCTTCTACTCCGGGAGCGGGCCTTGAGGCTCGCCTCACACCTCGGCCACGTTGCCGGCGTAGAAGGCGTCGAGCACGTCTTTGTACTTCTTCTCGACGGCCTTTCGCTTGAGCTTCAAGCTGGGGGTGAGGTCGCCCTCTTCGAGCGTGAGGTCGCGGGTCAGAATGGTGAAGTTCTTCACTGACGCGTAGCTGGGGAGGTTCTTGTTGAGCTCCTGAATGTACTTCTTCACGAGCGCGTGGGTGCGGGGGTCCTTCACCACTTGCTCGTAGCCACCGGCCACGCCGCTTTCCTTGGCCCACGCCATGGTCGCCTCCTGCTCGAGCGCGACCAGCATGCTGCAGAAGTTCCGGTTGTTGCCGTGCACCAGCGACTGGCTGACGTAGGGGCAGAGCATCTTGAAGGACGACTCGATGGCCTGGGGCGCGACGTACTTGCCGCCCGAGGTCTTGATGAGATCCTTCTTTCGGTCGGTGATGCGGAGCAGCCCCTCGGCGTCGATCTCCCCGATGTCGCCGGTGGCGAGCCAGCCGTCTTTCAGGGTCTCCTGGGTCTCGACGGGCATGTTGTGGTAGCCGCGCATCACCCCACGGCCCTTCACCAGCACCTCGCCGTCGGCGGCGATCTTCACCTGGGTCCCGGGCAGCGGCGGCCCCACGGTGCCGAACTTGTAGCTCGTCGGCCGGTTGACGAAGGTGGCCGCGCTGGTCTCGGTGAGGCCGTAGCCCTCGAGGATCAAGATGCCCGAGGCGTGGAAGAACTCGGCCATGTCTCGTGAGAGGGGAGCCGAGCCCGACACGAAGTACCGCAGGCGCCCGCCGAAACGGTTCTGCAAGGTCGAGAACACCAGCCGCTTGGCCAGCGAGTGCTTCACCGCGAGCACCCCCGAGGGCTCCTGGCGCTTCTGCTCGAGGGCCGAGACCTCCTTGCCGACCGACATGGCCCATTTGAAGATGTTGTACTTGACCGCGCCGCCCTTGCGGGCGCTCTCGATCACCCGGTTGTAGACCTTCTCGAAGATGCGGGGCACCGCCGCCACGATGGTCGGCCGCACCACGCCGAGGTTCTCGACCAGCTTGTCCACCCGGCCGTCGACCGCCGTCTGGAAGCCGATTTTCACCTGCGCCACCTCGAGCACCTTGCCGAAGGAGTGGGCCAGGGGCAGCCAGAGGTACTGCACGTCGTCGGGGACGAGGAGCTTCATCTCATCGATGGCGTCGCCCTCGTACACCCAGCAGTCGTGGGTCAGCACCACGCCCTTGGGCTTGCCGGTGGTGCCCGAGGTGTAGATGAGCGTGGCGATGTCTTGGTTCTTCACCGAGCGGCAGCAGGCCTCCCACTCGGCGACGGTCGCCGCCTTCCCCTTCTCGAGCAGCTCGGCGTAGGTGAGCACCCAGCCGTCGGCCGACGCCGCGCCGTCGAAGGTGATGACGTGCTTCACCTTGGGCAGCTTGTCCTTCACCGACGTGAGCTTCTTCACCTGGTCGTCGTTCTCGGCGAAGACGAAGCGCGTATCCGAGTCGTTGATGATGTACTCGCACTCCTCGGCGAGGTTCGACGGGTAGATGGTGGTGGTCGCTCCCGCCGCGGTGAGGATCCCGAAGTCGGCGACGATCCACTCGTAGCGAGTGCCTGCCAGAATGGCCACCCGCTCCTCGTTGTTGAGCCCCAGCGAGCGAAGCCCCATCGCCACCTGCCGAACCTGATCGCCGAACTGCTTCCAGGTCACCCGGCCCCAGGTCGAGCCCACCGGGTAGGTGTACGCCGTCGTGTCAGGAGTGGCCTGGAGCCGGTGAAGAAGGACTTCGGGGACCGTTTGAAAGCTTGAGGTCAAAGGACGTCTCCTCGGGGCGAGATGCGCGCGGGTCCGCCCATGTTACGGGCGGTCCCCACCTGCGCAAGGGATTCCTCTCGCACGCTCGTCGAGGCGCACTCCCAACTCCCAAGAATCCTCCTGGACGCAGTGCGGCACGGACCTGCGGCGGTACTTGAGCTGCTGGCGGGAACCATCTTGCCATACTCAATCAATGATGATCAATGGTCGGCATCGCCTTCATCCGGTCCTTCTCCACGCACGGCGAGCTGGGTCTCTGAACCTCGGCACCGACCTCGATGACGGGCCAGTCCATCCCTGTCAACACGGAGTACTGATTCGTACACCGTCTGGCCAAGCCCCTCGACCCCAGAACCTCGGTGAGCACACGTGAGAAGCACCTACCCACCCACCACTCGCCCCGACCCGCCAAGGGGCTCGTAATGCTCGCCCAATGCTTCCGAGCCACTCCCGTCGACGTGCCTCGTGTGCCCAGTCGCGATCTGTGCGCTATCGGCACTTTGTTGATTGGCTCCCGTGGTGCTTGGGATAGGTTCGAGCCGTGCGTTCCAAACTCGCAACGATTGGTCCAGTTCGGTTGCCGTTCCCTGCGACGCCAGAGCGCTCGGCGCCCTGCGTGGCGCGGCTGGTTCCTTCCTCTCGCGGTCGAGTATTGGTTTCAGTGAATGGCGAGCCGCCGATCGCGGCCCGGGCCCTGACCGGGGTCGGAGGTCCTGCGCTGGTCAGTGCCGCCAAGGAGGGCGCCGAGGCGCTGGTGGTCTTCGACCAAGGCGACGTGACCAAGCCGATCATCGTAGGCCTGGTGGACGCGACAGCCGATCAGTCCGGGGCCGGGCCGAAGCGACGGGAGGTCGTCATTGATGGTGAGCACCTGGTCATCGAGGGGAGGCGGAGCGTGACCCTGAAGTGCGGGAAGGGCTCCATCGAGATCCGCGAGGATGGGAAGGTGTTCGTCCGCGGCACGCACCTCGTCTCGCGGGCGACGGGCGTCAATCGCATTCGAGGCGGGGCAGTTCGGATCAACTGACTGAGGCACTGACTGAGACCAGGGGCGGCGAGGTCGAATGCGGATCGACATACTTGAGGAGCACGCCGAAGAGGCGTCCTTCTGTTTTGGGCATCGGCAGCATGTTCTCGAATCGCTCACCATCGATCGGCGCTCCCTGTGCGACCTCGACGAGCGGTTGGCTGCCCACATCGACGGTCTGGTCCTCGCCGAGAGCGAGGGTCTGGAGACCTCGGGACGATTGCTCAGGCCGGACGAACCGAGCACGGCCTTCGTCGCTGCGGCGGTGGCCCTCGGTTGGTCCACTCCAGACGCACAGAAGGCGCTCGAGGAGGTGCTGGTCGCGGTTGATCCGGACTCCTTCGCCGCCATGCTGTGGGCGATTCGTTTCTGGCCGGACGGCACGGCTCGTAACGGGCTTGGTGCGTGTTGGCTGGCGAGCGCCGATGAGCGGCTGCAGTCCGCCGCGCTCACTGGGCTGACCGCGGTAGGCCAGCTGCCGGTGGACGCGATCGACCGCGTGCTGCGCCAGGTGCCGGGGCCGCTGTTGCTGAAGGCGGCGCTGGCCGGCGCGACGAAGCTCCGTGATCGCCGGCTGCTGCCGCTGATCGACAAGTTCATGGATCACGAAGACAGCGACGTCCGCACCGCCGCCTTCGAGGCGGTGATGATGCTGGATCCGAGCGCGGCGCGCGCTGTCGCTCTTCGGCAGCTCTCGGGTGACGAGAATGACTCGCGCGCCGCGGTCCGGGCCTTGGGCCTCGTCGGCGAGCCAGCGGACTCCGGGGTGCTGTCTTCGCGACTGTCGTCCGACCAACAGCCGCTGCTGCGATTGACGTTGCTGGCGCTGGGAAATCTCGGCTCCGACCATGCGGTCCAGGCGCTGCTCGATGTCTCGACTGGCGACGACGGAAGAGCGCGGGTCGCGGGGTTCGCGCTTCGCCGGATCCTGGGACCCGCGGGCGAATGGGTCCCGCGACCTGGTCCAGTGGAGGTGGATGCTGACGACGCGGATGAAGGCGACCAGTCGTGGAGCCTGGATGAGGACCTGCCGCTCTGGTCGGCCGAAGCGCTCGGTGCTTCATGGGGAAAACTCGAGCGGCAGCGCGGCGGGACCGCCCGCATGCGGGGGGGACGCCCCTTCAAGCCCGGGTCTCCATTGTCGTCACCGGGCCCGGGCCCACTCGGGATCCAACACGAGGAGGCGCTCGAGGAGGCGCTGTGGTCGCCCGCGCTGGCGCTTCGCGAGACCCGCGGCCTCGCTTGCTCGCGCCCCTTCGCGTGGCGGGGAGTGCCGCCAAGGGGTGGAGGGTCGCAGCGTGCTTGAGCTCAAAAATCTCACGCCGTTCCTGGCTGCAGTGGTTCCCGGGATCGACTCCGATGGGCAAGAGATCGCCACCGTGACGGTGAAAGGCACCTTCGTGTTGCCCCAGGGGACCTCCTCGGAGCCATTGCAGGTGCATGAGTGCCAGGCGGCGATCGCCATGGCAGACGTCCCCTTCGGCGAGCCGGCGGACAAGACCAGTATTCGCTACGCGGCCGAGTCGTGCCCCACCAAGACGGGGACCGACGTTGCGCTCATCGGGCATGCTTATCCGGCGCCCGGCAGTGACAGCGTCGTCGACGTGGGCCTGCGAGTCGGGCCTTTGACCAAGGTCGTGCGCGTGTTCGGCGATCGCACCTGGAGTCGCGGTGTGGGCAGGGCACGCCCGTCGCCTCCACGGCGCTTCTCGAAGATGCCGCTCGTCTTCGAGCGCGCCTTTGGCGGGTGGGACACTGCGTCCTCCGACCCGAAAGAGCACGATTTCGAGCCGCGCAATCCAGTCGGTGTCGGCTTCGCAGCGTCCCGCGCATCGAATCCAGCCGGCATGCCGCTGCCCAATCTCGAGGATCCTCGCCTTCTCATCGCCGCTCAGGCCGATCGCCCCGCCCCTGCGTGCTTCGGCTTCATTGCGCCGTCCTGGCTCCCGCGGCGCGCGCGTGCAGGGACCTACGACGATCGCTGGCAGCAGGAGCGCTGCCCGATGCTCCCGCTCGACTTCAATCCGGAGTTCTTCCAAAGCAGTCCGGTCGATCTGGTCGTCCGCGGGCACCTCAAGGGAGGAGAGCGGGTCGCCGTCAGCAACGCGACACCCGCGGGCGAGCTGGCGTTCACGGTTCCGAGGCGCACGCTCGAGATTGGCGTCTGGATTCGCGGCGAGCTCGCGATCCATCGGTCGGTCATGGATACGTTGGTCATCGAACCCGATGAGCAGCGCGTGCTTTGCACCTGGAAGACCACCTTCGCCTGTTCCCGGAAGTTCCTCTACATCGATCTGATCCGAATTCGAGAGGTGGCGCCGTGAGCGGGGGTCATACACGAGGGGCTTCAGGGCGAGACGCGAGGGGTGCGATGGCGTTGACCGCGTTCGAGTTAGTGACAGCCGTAGGCGACGACGCAAAGCAGACGTGCGCGTCGGTACGCGCGGGCATCAGTCGGGTCACCGAGTGCTCGTACTTCTTCCCGGCCGGAGTCGACGCAGAATGGGACGAGGAGGAGCCAATGCGGGCCGCCATGGTCGATGGCCTGGACCCGACGTTGTCGCTGCGGTCGCGACTGGTGGATCTGGCGGGCCGAGTGCTGCGACCATTGCCATCGCGCGTCTCGCTGGGGCGGGCTGACCTGCGGCGCACGGCCCTGCTGACCGCGCTCCCCAGGGTAGACTCCGTCATCAAGGGGGCCGAGATCGTCGAGAAGCTCGTCCCCGACCTCTTGCGCACGTGCGGTCTTCCGGAGTTCCCGGTGAGCCAGACGCTCGCTGGTGGGCACACTGCGGTCTTCGAGTTGCTGAACGAGGCGCGGCGGATCCTGGACGAAGGAGAAGCGGACGCTGTGATTTTGTTGGCGGTCGACTCCTACTTCGCGGCCGAACGGCTCGATCTGTTGGATGAGGCGTGGCGCCTCCGCAGTGCGCGGAATGTCGATGGCTTCACGCCCGGTGAGGCGGCTGCCGCCCTCTTCCTCGAGCCGCTGGCGGTGGGGAAGCGCAAGGCGCAGGCAATCCTGAGCCCGGTCGAGCTCGCCGAGGAGCCGAGCGTGATCAGCTCGGAGAAGCAGAGTACCGGGCGCGCGCTCAGCACGGTGATCCGACGCGCGCTCGCTGGCTCGCCCTCGACTGGCCCGTGTTCCTGGGTCCTGTGCGACATGAACGGAGAGAGCTACCGGGCGTTCGAATGGGGCTTGGCGATGGCGCGGGTGCCAGACCGTCTGGGAAGCGTCGCGAAGCTGTCGCATCCGGCCGAAAGCCTGGGAGACGTGGGCGCCGCGACGGGGGGCGTACTCCTGGGGGTTGCCGCGACCGGCTTCGCCCGCGGCTATGCCCCGGGAGGCGAAGCGCTTGTGTGGGCCGCGTCCGATGGCCCAACCCGCGCCGCGCTGCGTGTGGAGGCGCCGACGCCGTGAATTCCCGATGACAAGGAGGCGACTGACGCCATGCCAGCCAGCACCAGCGTAAACATGAGAACGGTGGTTCACGCGTCGAGCAGCGGTGTTGCCACCGCCTTTCCCGACGTGTGCAAGACTCCCTCGCCGGCCGGCCCGATTCCGATCCCGTATCCCAACATCGCGCANNAGCACCGGTGACGAGGCCGGTTCCGCGGGCGGCGTGGTCTCCAACTCGACCAAGGGGAAGGCGGAGTTCATCGTCTACTCCTTCGACGTGAAGATCGAAGGAAAGAGCGTTCCCCGGCTGGGCGATCTCATGGTCCAGAACAAAGGTGGCTCGCCGAATACGCCTCCGTTCCCCGAGGTGCAGCCTCCCAACCCGGTCGTCCCCTCGATCCTCGCCGACGAGGAAGATGAAGATGACGACGACGAGATCGAGAAGATCGAGATCGTCGAG
>PMBV01000419.1 GCA_003153055.1 Myxococcales bacterium | reverse complement strand
TCGGCCTGGAGCACATCGCAGTCGAGGGTCAGGGTCCGCTGGCCGAGGCCTTTGAGATCGATGGCCGCCCTGAGAGAACGACCGATGAGGCGCTGGATCTCCAGCGTGCGGCCACCCTGCTTCCCCTGGGCTGCCTCGCGGCGCATTCGATCATGCGTGGCCCGAGGGAGCATGCCGTATTCGGCCGTCACCCAGCCCGAGCCGGCACCGAAGAGATGAGGCGGGACTTTCTCCTCGACCGAGCAGGTCACCTGCACGCGGGTGTCGCCGAACTCCACGAGGCAGGAGCCTTCGGCGTGCTTGTTCACGTTGGGGGTGAGAATGACGGGGCGAGGCTCGGAGCTCTGGCGATTGTACGAACGCATGGGGCGCGTACCTCACCCGCTCGCCCCACGGGATGCAACCTGAACCCACCAGCTGCCAGGTCAGCCGCCCTTTCGGCCGTCTCGCTCGCTCACCTCTCGGAGGAACTTCTGCACCCCCGAGGCGATGGCCCGAGACAGCTTGTCCTGGTAGGCCGGATCGCTGAGGCGCTTCGACTCCTCGGGGTGCGAGATGAACCCGACCTCCACCAGCACCGCCGGGGCCTCGAGGCCCATGAGGACGAAGAACGGCGCCTGCTGGACACCTCGGTCGGCGGCGCCGGTCTGAGCGACGAGGGCCTCCTGAACGGCATAGGCCAAGCGAGACGAGTCTGCGTGCGTCTCGGCCCGCTGGAGGTCGGCGAGGATGAAGGCCAGCGTGTCACCGCTGGGCCCCTTGGGCTGCCCGCCCGCCTCGGCGTTCTCGCGGGCCGCCACCGTGCGGGCGTCTTCACCCGATGCCGAGGCCGACAAGAAGTACGTCTCGATGCCCTCGTGGAGCAGCCGCTGACGCTGGGTGGGCATCGAGTTGGCGTGAATGGACACGAAGGCATCGGGCCTGCGCTTGTTGGCCAACGCGACGCGATCGGGCAGGAAGACGAGCGAGTCTTGGTCGCGGGTCAACACCACCGTGGCCTGGAGCTCGCGCTCCAAGACGGCCTTCACCCTCTTGGCCAGGGCGAGCGCGACGTTCTTCTCCACCAGTCCCTCGGGAGACGTCGCACCAGCCTGCCCCCCGCCATGGCCGGGGTCGATGACCACCACCGGGCCAGCCAGGGCGATCGCCGCCCACAGCACGAAGCAGAGGGCCGTCGCGCGCCCCACCGCTACAGCACCGTCACGCCGGGCTTCTTCGAGACGACCTCTCCGATGACCCAGGCCTCGACCTTCGCCTTCGCCAACGCCCGGAGCGCCTTGGGGATCTGCTTGGCGGGGACGGCGGCCAAGAGGCCCCCGTTCGTCTGGGCATCGGCCAGCACGTGGCGCACCGGCTCGGGAAGCCCCTCGGGGAAACGCACCCAGTTCGCCGCGTGCTCCAGGTTCGTCTTGGTGCCGCCGGGAACCACGCCCTCCTCGGCCAGCGCAGCGACGCCCGCGAGGATGGGTACGTTCTCGAGGTGCAACACGAGGTGCTTCTTGGCGCCTCGGGCGAGCTCGATGGCGTGGCCCAACAACCCGAAGCCGGTGACGTCGGTCAGGGCGTTGACCTTGAAGGCGCCACTGGCGAACACCTCGCCGGCCGCCTTGTTGAGGGTCACCATCTGGGCGGTCACTCGCTTGGTGAGGGAGCGATCGGCCTTCCCCCGCTTGATGGCGGTGGTGGCGATGCCCGTGCCCAGCGGCTTGGTGAGAATGAGCTGGTCACCGGCCTGCGCCCCGGCATTGGTGAGCACGTGCTTGGGGTGAACGACCCCAGTCACCGCCATGCCGTACTTGGGCTCGGGCGACTGAATCGAGTGGCCACCCAGCACGGGAATACCCGCCTCGGTGGCCTTGTCGGCCCCACCGGCGAGGATCGCCTCGAGCACCGACAGGGGGAGCTCCTTGGGGAAGGCGACCAGGTTCAAGGCGAACAGGGCCTTGGCCCCCATGGCCCAGATGTCGCTCATCGCGTTGGCGGCGGCGATCTGCCCAAAGGCGTAGGGGTCGTCGACGACCGGAGGGAAGAAGTCGACCGTCTCGACGACCGCCAGTTTGGAGCTGAGCCGGTACACGGCCGCGTCGTCGCGGGTGTCGTAGCCGACCAGCGCGTCCTTCGCCCGCACTCGAGGCAGGCCACGGAGCAGCTCTCCCAAGAGGTCGGGCCGAAGCTTGGCAGCGCACCCAGCACAGTTCGAGAGCTGGGTCAGCCGAATGGGGGCGGGAGCGTTCATGTGCCCCGCACGTAGCCGCGCTGCATGAGGTTCAGCACCGCCGTCGCCACCGCGACGTCGTCCATCGGGGCATGGTCGAGCACACCCTGGAGCGAGCCCCAGTTGATGATGAGCTGGAGCACGTCGAGCTCCTCGGGGTGGAGATCGCGCAGCGGCGCCTCCATGGGAACGGCCAGCGAGAGCGTGTCGGTCAGGGCCGGCAGCGAGGGCTGAATACGGCGGAACTCGTCGAGCTGCCGGAGCGCCTCCATCAGGAGACCCTCGGTCGGCTCGTCGAGCTCGGTCATGAACTCCTGGTTGTCCGGCGGCCGCAGCTCAAACTCGCCGTGCTCCCAGGTGATGATCCGGTTGAAGCTCTTCGACGGGCCCAGCTCGTGATTCTCGTCGATGACGGCGTAGTAGATCTTCCCCTGGCGCAGGTAGATGCGAGCCTGCTGTGCCCCCGTCACCACCAGCACGCCATTCTTCTTCGAGGTGTGGAACAGCTGGAGCAGGTCCGGGAGGGGCACTTCTTCGAGCTTCCCCGTCATCGCCGTGCGGGTCTGGCGGGTCGACTGCACCGCCGCCACCTGCTCGAGGTTCTGCTTCACCTGCGCGTCGGACAGCTCAGGGGCGTTGGCGCCCTGGCGCACGAGCTTGAGGATCGAGGTGCCGATGAGAATGCGGTCGCCTTCCTTGAGGCGCGAGGTCTTCACCTTCTCGCCGTTGACGAAGGTGCCATTGGTCGAGCCCAGGTCCTCGATGGTGATCTTCCCGTTGGTCATGGAGATCTTCGCGTGCTTCCGCGAGACCATGTCTTCCACCAGCACCATGTCGAGCTCGCTCGATCGGCCGATGATGAGCTGTTTGTCGCCCTTCAAGGGGAACTCACCTCCCTGGTACTTGCCGGAGATGAACTTGAGTGCGTACCCGTCAGACACGATGGGAACTCCTGAGCCAGGCTTCGGTTGGACCTGAAGCATCACTCAAACCCTCCCGCTTTCCCAGCATTCTGACTGGCGCCGTCGCGAACGAGGTTGAGGTACATCTCAGCGCTCTTGTTGCCCGGGTGGCGAACGAGGACGTCCTCCCACACCGCCAGCGCGTCCTCCCTGCGACCCGCTGAATAGAGCGCGATGCCATAGTGCACCCGGCCAGGGATGTAGTCGGGGTTGATTCGGAGGATCTCCTCGAACTCGAGCAGGCTGTTCTCGTGGTCGCCCAGGTCCCTCAAGACGTTCGCCAGCTTGAGCCGAATGTCGACGAACGCGGGGCCCAGCTCGAGCGCCCGGCGGAACTCGGCGACCGCCTCCTGGAGCAGGCCGCTGGAGACCAACACGTCAGCGATATCCGCGTACATGTTGGCGATTTTCCCCTTCACAAAGGGGTCGATGCGGTTGGGCGCGGAGCGCTGACGGCCGAGCGCCGCGGCGTAGACCTCTTTGGCCTCGCGATATTTTCCGAGATCGTTGTAGATGACCGCGAGGTTGAGGGCCGCGTCTGTGTAAGCGGGGTTGATCCGGAGCGCCGCCTCGAAGGCCCGCTGGGCTCGGGCGAACTGCCCCTGGTCGTGGTAGACGACGCCGAGCATGTTGTACACGTCGGCGAAGGCCTGGTTCTGCTCCACGACCGCCGCGAGGTACTTCTCGGCCTCGACGTACTGCTTCTTGTCGAAGTAGCCCCGTCCGAGAGTGAGCAGCTGCTTGAGCGAGTCGTCCATCTCGTGGGTCCTCGTTACCCTACCTGAAAACGACCCGCCACTCTCACGGGCTCACGACAAACCCACCGTCGAGGCTCGGAGCCAGCGCGAACCGAGTCGTGCCGCGCTCGTCGATGGGTCGTTCGCGTCGGTCCTCCTGGAGTCGATAGTCCTCGCTCACCGTCACGCCCTCGCGCTCGGAGCGAATGTACCACGCCTCGGCCCTGTACACCCGATGGGTGACGCCGGCCTCCACCGTGCCTGCCAACTGCTCGCGCCGCTGCTCCAAGGCCACCACCACGGCGGCGAGCCCTGGGATCGGCCCATCTTCCGCGGCCCAGGTCCGGCCCTGGAGCCGCCACCGCTGACGCTCCAGCCCGAGAGACGAGACCGAGGTCGACGAGGTGCCCGAGGGGCGCTCGAGGAAGCCGACGAAGTCGAGCGTGCCGGTGACGGTGGCCACCGCTCCCGAGCCGTCGAGGGTAACGCTGAGCCGCTGGTACTGGAGCTCGGTGGATCGCAGGGTCCCGAAGGGGAGGCGCACCGAGACCCCTCGCTGCTCCTCGTGCTTGAGCGCCGTGACGATCTCTGCCTCCGGTCCCGCCGCGCCCAGCAGCTTGGGGCCCAGCACGAGGACCGTCACGACAAGGGCCAGCGTCGCGAGGAGGAACCCGACGAACCGCCAGAGCTGGCTCATCGCCCGGCGTCAGGCGCCCCATCTGGAACAGCGGTGGGCTTGGGGGCCTCGACGAGCGGAGGAAGGGAAGCGAGGAGGATCTGCGCGCGCTTGGCCCCTGGATCCTCGGGGTACTTGCCCACGTAGGCGCGGAGAACATCGGCGGCCTTCTGGGGCTCGTTCAGCTTCTGGTAGGCGTCGTAGAGGCCGAAGAAGGTCCGCTCGTCGTACCCGACCCCGCCGTAGCTCTTGGCCACCACCGACAGCCGGCCCACCACCGCGGGCCAGCGGCCACGCTTGGCATAGAAGTCCGCCACCGACAGCTCGTGCTCGGCGAGGCGCCGCTTGATGTCGCCCAGCAGCTTCTTGGCCTCCGCGCCAAATTGCGAGTCGGGGTAGGTCAACAGGAATTCGTTCATCGCGGTCAGCGCGCTCTTCACCTCGACCTGCTCCTTCTCAGAGGACGGGGGCAGGAGGAAGAAGTCCGAGGGGATGTCTCGGTAATGAGTCAGGGCGGCGCGGTAGGCGGCGTAGTCGACCCGCGAATGAGTCGGGTGCAAGCGCACGAAGTTCTGGTACCGGTCGCGCGCCTCGGCGAAACGATCCCGCTCGAAGTCCGTGTCACCGAGCTTGAGCTCGGCCGTCTTGGCCGCCTCGAGGTACGGGAACTTCGTCTTCACATACTCGAAGTACTTGGCGGCCTCGGCGAAGTTCTTGGCCGTCACGGCCAGCTCGCCGCGCTTGAGGTTGTCCTCGGCATCGACACCGTACACCACCTCGACATCACCGTTGCCGCTGTTGGCGAAGGTCCCGAAGGAGGCACAGCCGAGGGGCCCGAGGGCGCCCAGGCACGTCAGAGAAAAGAAGAGGTGCTTCACAGGGTGGGAGGTTTAGAGAATATCTTCGCCGGCCACCAGCGCTAGTCGTCGTCGAGGCCCAGGAGCCGTCGGATGAGCGTCTCGTCAAAGCCCCGGCCAGCGAGGAACCGCGCCGCCTTGGGCCCTTCGAGGTGGCGGGCCGAGACGAGCGCACGCGCGACAGCCTCATCGTCTTGACCGCTGGCCTCGGCCTGCCGGCGAACGGCGTCGATGGCGAGCGGAGGTTCGATGCCTTGGGCCGAGAGTCGGCGCACGACCTCAGACCGGCTCTTGCCCGCGGAGAGGAGGTGGGCGGCCCGCTGAGCCGCGACACGACCATCATCGAGGTAGCCGAGCTCGACGACGCGGGCGATGGCCGCTTCACACTCGGCCTCCGAGTAGCCCTTCGAGCGGAGCGCCCGCGTGAGCTCGAGACGGGTGCGCTCCCGCGAGGCCAAGAGCGTTACCGCCTTCGCCGTCGCGTCCTGCCGTGGTGGGTCGGTCGTCACCGTCGTCGCGAGAGCTAGCACCTCGCCCTGCCCCGTCCAAGGTTCACGCTGGGGCCGCCCTCCTCGCATCTGCTGGCGCTCGACCAACGCAACTTCCATTCGGAGACCGAGCCCATGAGGAGGAACCTCGACCCCGGATTCCCGGCGCGACCTTCGCGCGCACCACTGTGCTACGTGCGGCCCATGCATCCACTGATCGCGAGGTTCCTCGATCTCTCCGCCACCGTCGCGCTCCTGGAAAAGGGCGACGTCCCCGGGCTCGATCCCGACGAGGCCGCGCTGGTCGCCGAAGCAACCCGGGCTCCCAAGGAGCGCGCGGCGATCCTCGGGGCCAAGGGCCGGGCCCAGCCGTCGAACGAGGTTCAGCAGCAGGCCATCGTGCTCCTCACCCGCGCCGCCACGGCCCGCATTGACAGCGACCCGGCATTGGGGCCCAAGGCTCGAGCGGCCCTTGCCGCGCTCGGTGCGGAGGGCGCCACCCCAGACGAGGCCAACGCCTTGGTCGCGCAGGTGCTCCTCGAGGAGGCCTTCGGCTACGCCTCGGACCCTTCGCACTTCGACGCCGACTACGTGGCTGAGACGCTCGATTCGTTGATTCCGTTGGCGCGGCTGAACACCGATCTGGTCGACGATTGGCTCGAGCAGTTCGCCAAGCGCGGGCCGAAGTCCGGCCAGGCCTTGCGTCTGTCGGTCGCCGAGACGCTCCTCGAGGCCGCCTGGTCGGAGGGCCCCCAGCCCATCGCGTTCGAACACCTCGACGATACCCTCGAGCGGATTGGTGACACCGTTGCGGCGAGCGAGCTGGAGGCAGCGAAGGTCACGCTGGAGGAGTTGGTCGAGTTCTTGAGGAGCCAGGGAATCATCGGGGCGCAGCGGGCCACCCGGCTCACTCAGCTCATCAAGAGCGCTGCCGATGAAGACCCGGCTGACTCGGAAGGTGAAGAGCCGGAAGACGAATGAGGGTGCGGTTCTGGGCCGGGAGCGCGGCGTAACCGGGAACGCGAACGGGAGCAGGGGACGCGGACGGGAGCAGGGGACGCGGACGGGAGCCGGGGACGCGGACGGGAGCCGGGAACGCGGATGGCAGCCGGGAACGCGCACGGATGTCGGGTGCGGGTGCGGGTGCGGGTGCGCGTGCGCGTGCGCGGACGGGAGCCGGGACGCGGACGGGAGCCGGGAACGCGCACGGATGTCGGGTGCGGGTGCGNNGCGCACGGATGTCGGGTGCGGGTGCGCGTGCGCGGCCGGGTGCGCGGCCGGAGACGCCGGGAGCGTGGCCCAAAAAATGGGCTCAGGTGACCTCGGGGACACCGGGGAACGAGCACCGCAGAACGGGCACGGTCGTGGGCCTACGCTCTCCCAACTCCAGAGCTCACCGGCTGATGAAGGGCAAAGTGTCGCGGACCCTCAGGACGCGAGCATCCTCTTCACCATCGGCGAGAGAGCCGGGCAAACAGCTCGAGTCGCTGCACATCGGAGGGCTCCACCTCCGCAGGCCCGAGCTCTTCGTGCGGATAAAGTTGCCCACCTCGTCGGGCCGAACCCGGCTCCCGTGGCCCGTGCCCATCCCCGAAGCGAAGCCGCGCCGCCACCACACCCGCTCCCCGCCACCGCTCGCGCTCGCGCTCGCGCACCCCCCCGCCCCGGCCGGTACGCGCTTCCCACCGCTCCCGCACGGACCCCGCCCCGGCCGTTCCGCACTTCCCACCGCTCCTGATCAGAACCGCTCGATCTGAAAATCGTCGTCCGCGGGAGGAGCCCCAGCTGCAGGCTTGGCGGGCTGACCTGCGGGCTTCGCCGTGGGCGGCACCACCGCCGGCTGGTTGCCCGAGCGAGTTGGCACCCGGGCGGCCTGGGGAGGCGGCGCCTGTGGAGTGCCCTGCTGAGCATAGGCCATCGTACCGGGCACCTGCGTTTCCTCTCCGGGCTTCTGGTCGAAGTCGTCCCACTTCGAGTCGG
>PMBV01000268.1 GCA_003153055.1 Myxococcales bacterium | reverse complement strand
ACGCATTGAAGGTCGAGGGTGGGGCTTCTGCCCGATGCCCGCCTCGCGTGAGTTCCCGGTTTCGTGAGGTCGGAATCGCGCTCGGCCCGGTCAGTCCCAGTGGTTGTTGAGAACGTCGTTGAACGACTGGCGCGCCTGGAGTTGGGCATACGGCGACATCGCGCTATCGGGGTCGGTGACATTCCTCAGCCAAGACGCGGCGGTCTTCGTGTCGGCCGAGATGTTCTGATAGTAACTCCGGGCTTCGAAGCCGATGGTGACCGCGACTCCAGCCGCCCCCCCGCCGATGGCGATCTTTTTCCCCGCGCCTGAGACCAGGTTCGATGCAACGTCCTTCACGAACGACGTGAATCCGGCGCCCTGAATCGCGTGCCCAGTGGACGTCATCTTCCACTGAGTGGCAAGCTCATTGGCCGATCGCTTCGTCGCGCCGAGCCAATGGAAGAGGTCCTTCGCGTTGCCAAACTCAACATCGGCGGTCTTCTGCTTATCGCCTTTGACGACACAGGTCCGCGCGTTGAGATAGTCTTCCATCGAGCCTGGGTTCTTCGGATCATCGGCGAGCTGTTCGACGATGTTGCCGAGTGTCTGGATGTTTTCGTCTTGAACCAGGTCCTTCCCTTTGCGGCTGAGGCCCCCGAGTGCGGGCTCGATCATGGCCTTGGTGTACTGGGTGGCCGCTCTCCCGCTGTCGGGCCGGCCGCGGAGCTCTCGAGTGATGCCCTTGACGTCGGTTTTCAGCAAGTCCGTCATTCCGTGTAGCACTTGCTCTTTGTCGACATCCGAAAGCGAAGAAAGAACGTCGGAGGCTGACTCGAACGCGACTGCCTTGGCCTGTGGATCCGCGCTCATCGCCGACTTGACGAGGCCGGTCGCGAGCGACGGGTCGCCGTACGGCGTGGTGAGCGGGAGGTGTCCATAGACCCTTGCACCGAGACTCGACGCCTGTTGGGCGGCCACGTCACCGATGGTATTCAGCTGTTGCGAATTCAAGTATCCCCAGGCCTTCTTGCCGTCGGCTGCCGGCAGACCGGCCAAGGCGTTCGCCGTTGCCACTCGAGCCGCTTTGGAGTCCGCTCCAGCGAGAGCCTGGCCATTGGCTGACTTGTAATTGTAGGCCATTTCTCCGACGAAGTCGCTCTTAACCTTGTCGCTCGCATGCTGGCCGATCGCCGCGGAAAGTGGCGACTTCCCCTGCCCGTCGAGCGTCACCATCGGCGACCCCCGCTTCTCGAGCTCCGAAAAGGCCTGACGCAGGTTCGAGCCGCTGAGACCCTTGGCCAGAGTCTCCGAGAGCTGCTGATTGAGCCCCGAATCCACGTTGGTCGCATCGGCGAGCTGCCCGAGGCTGCCATTCGCTTTCATATTCTGAACGAGGTCGTCCAGAGAGCCGTTCTTCTGTGCCTTCGAGAAGAGATCGGCGGTATTCTGAAGCACCTTGTTCGCCTCGGTGGAGCTGATCGCTCGCCGATCGGCCGGCGTGAAGCACAGACCCGGAGCGCAGGTGGCAGATTCTTTGGGCGTAAAGAGCTTCTTGAATTGAGTCTGGATGTCGTTGACGTCCTTCGGATCAGCCGATGTCTTCGATGCGGGCGGGGCCGCCTGATAGGGCTCACGGAGCCGACTCGGCGGAGGTATCCACTGCGCGTCGATCTTCGGCATCGCTCCCGTGTACTGCGCGGCGCACGAGATCGCCGGAACCATCTCGACGGCGTCTTCCATTCGCTTGTTCTGCAGCGCTCGAGCATCGGCCGAAGGGTCGATCTTGGCGTTGGCTGGTTTGGTGGGCGGCTGTGTGACAATCGGCGGCTGTGTGACAATCTGCTGCTGTGCGACGACGACGGAGCTTGGGTTCTCGCGAATCTCGGCCATGTGTCGGTCTCCAGAGCGTGTGGGTTGCCTCCTGATGCGCTCCGATTCTCGAGTGACCCGGGCGCGGGGTGCGCAACAAGTGCGTCACGCTCGGCGCGGCAGCGAGCCTCGAGGGTTGTGCTCAGGAAATCGCGACTCCTGGCGTTGACTTGGGCGCGGACGCTCCCAGGACACCAGCGAGCTGCCGCCGTCGCCACAGGAAGTAGATGGGCGGGTACACCAGCAACTCCATCACGAAGCTCGTCGACAGCCCCCCCACCATCGGCGCGGCGATGCGCTTCATCACATCGGCCCCGGTGCCCATGGACCACATGATGGGCAACAGCCCGAGCATCGCGGCACACACCGTCATCGCCTTGGGGCGAACCCGCTTGACGGCGCCGTGGATGATCGCCTCGACCAGCTCGGCCTCGGAGCCGAGGCGGCCGCTCCGCCGAAACTCGTCATACGAGAGGTCGAGGAACAACAACATGAACACGCCCGTCTCGGCGTCGAGGCCCATGAGCGCGATGAGCCCCACCCATACGGCGATCGACACGTTGTACCCCAGCACCGTCAACAGCCACACCGCCCCCACCGCCGAGAAGGGCACCGCCAACATCACCACGCTCGCTTTGAACGCCGACCGGGTGTTCATGTAGAGGAGCGCGAAGATGAGCACCAGCGTCAGCGGGAGAATGAGCTTCAGGCGCTCCTTCACGCGCAGCATGTTCTCGAACTGTCCGCTCCAGACCATCGAGAACCCGGTCGGCATGGTCACCCGCTGAGCAACCGCGCGCTTGGCCTCCTCCACGTAGTGGCCCACGTCGTACGTCGAGGTATCGAAGTCGACGTAGACGTAGGCCGCCAAGAGACCGTTCTCGTCTCGAATCATCGAGGGTCCGTGAGCGAGCACCACGTCGGCGATCTCCTCCATGGGAATCTGGCCGCGGCCGCCGGGCAAGGGCAGGAGCACCCGGCGCAGGGCCGGTAAGTCCTCCCGGTAGTCCCTGGCGTAGCGGACGTTGATGCCGTAGCGCTCTCGCCCCTCGACGGTCACGCTCTGGTTGTCGCCACCCACGGCCGTCATCACCATGGTGTTGGCGTCGTCGATGGACAGGCCGTACCGCGCGAGTCGATCGCGCTTGAGCACGAAATCGAGAAAGTAGCCCCCCGCCACGCGCTCGGCATAGGCGCTGCGCGTCCCCGGCACGGTCGACACCGCGGCCTCCGTCTCGCGGGCGAGGCGTTCGATGGTGGCCAGCTCGGAGCCGAGGATCTTGATGCCCACCGGAGTTCGGATGCCCGTCGAGAGCATGTCGAGCCTGCCTTTGATCGGCATGGTCCAGGCGTTCGAGATGCCCGGGAGCTGCACCGCCCGGTTGAGCTCGTCTTCCAGCTCGTCGTAGCTGAGGCGATCACGCCAGAAGGGCCGTAGGCCAGCCTTGAGCCACCCGGGCGCCCACGATGAATACCAGCGCTCCTTCTCTCGCCACTCGCTCTCGGGCTTGAGCTGGATAGTGGTCTCCATCATCGTGAAGGGCGCTGGATCGGTGGAGGTGTTGGCGCGCCCGGCCTTCCCGAAGACGCGCTCGACCTCAGGGAAGGTGATGAGAATCTTGTCCTGCAACTGGAGCGCCTTCTGGGCCTCCGCCACGGACATGCCCGGCTCGACGGCCGAAGGCATGTAGAGGATGGTCCCCTCACGCAGCGGCGGCATGAACTCCGACCCCAGCCGGAGGTACATGGGAATGGCGCTGAGCACCAGGAGCGCGGCCACCGCCACCGTGGCCTTGGCGTGGCGCACCACGAAACGGCAAGGGCCCTCGTAGAGCCGGTGCAGCAGGGCGCTGATGGGGTGCCGCTCCTCCGACTGGTAGGTGCCGACCAGGAGCCGGGTGAGGAGCCACGACAAGGCCCGCGGCCGAAACCGGAAGGGCTCGATGCGCGCGAAGAGCATGCGCATCGCCGGGTCGAGGGTGATGGCCAACAGCGCGGCGATGGCCATGGCCAGGTTCTTCGAGAAGGCCAGCGGGCGAAACAGCCGGCCCTCTTGATCGACCAGGGTGAAGATCGGCATGAACGCGACCGCGATGACCAGGAGCGAGAAGAAGACCCCCGGCCCCACCTCGAGCAGTGCCTCCAGGCGAACCTGGTGGAAGTCACCCTTCTTTCCTGCCTTCTGCCAGAGGTAGATCTTGTTGTACGCGTTCTCGACCTCGACGATGGCCCCGTCGACCAGCACTCCGATGGAGATGGCGATGCCCGCCAACGACATGAGGTTGGCATTGAGGCCCATCAGCTTCATGGGAATGAACGCCAGGGCCACCGACACGGGAATCGTCACGATGGGGACGAACGACGAGGGGAAGTGCCACAGGAAGAGGAGGATGATGATCGACACCACGAGGATCTCTTCGATCAGCTTGTCGGTGACCGTGCCGATGGCCCGCTCGATGAGCTCCGATCGATCGTACGTGGTGACGACCTCGACGCCGCTCGGCAGGCTCGGCTCGAGCTCCTTGAGCTTGGCCTTGACGCGGCGAATGACGTTGAGGGCGTTCTCACCTTCTCGCATGACGACGATGCCGCCCACCACGTCGCCCTTCCCGTCGTAGTCCGCGATGCCCCGCCGCATCTCCGGGCCCAGGGCCACCTTGGCGACGTCCTTAATCAACACCGGCGTGCCCCCGTCGGAGCGGAGCACGATGTTCTCGATGTCGTGAATGCTGCGGACGTAGCCCCGCCCCCGCACCATGTACTCCCGCCCCGACAGCTCGACGAGCCGCCCCCCCACGTCGTTGTTGCCGTGCCGCACCGCCTCGATCACCGCATCGAGCGGGAGCTTGTACGCCACCAGCAGGTTCGGGTTCACGGTGACCTGGTACTGACGCACCTGCCCCCCCACGGTGGCCACCTCAGACACTCCGGAGACGCTCTGCACCGCGTACCGGAGAAACCAGTCTTGGTACGAGCGCAGCTCATCGGAGGAGTGCTTGCCGCTGGTGTCGACCAGCGCGTACTGGAAGACCCAGCCGACCGCCGAGGCGTCGGGGCCGAGCTCGACCTTCACCCCCCCCGGCAGTTGCGAGCTGATCTTCGAGAGGTACTCCAGCACCCTCGAGCGGGCCCAGTACATGTCCGTGCCATCCTCGAAGATGACGTACACGTAGCTGAAGCCGAAGTCGGAGAAGCCCCGAATGGCCTTCACCTTCGGCGCCCCCAACAGCGCCGTGGTGATGGGGTAGGTGACTTGATCCTCGATGATGTCGGGGCTGCGATCCCACCGCGCGTAGATGATGACCTGGGTGTCCGACAGGTCGGGCAGCGCATCGAGGGGAATGGTGCGCACGGCCCACCACGAGAAGCCGAGCGCCACGATGGTCGCCGCGATGACGAGGGCGCGATTCTCGGCCGAGAACCGAATCACTCGCTTGATCATGGCTGGTGCCCGTGATGCCCGGCTGGGCTGGGAGCAACCGGCGCGGGGAGCGGAGGGTCTCCCGGCGTCGTCGGGCCGGGCTCCGCGGCGCCAGGCAGCACCCGAGCCCGTTCGGGCAACTCGGGCCCCGGGGCCTCGGTCGACAGCTCGGCCAGCGAAGCACGGAGCCGCGACTCGGAGTCGATGAGGAAGTTGGCTCGAATGACGACCCGCTCGCCGAGGGCCAGGCCCTGCACCACCTCGGTGTATGAGCTGTCGCTGTCGCCCACCCTGACCTTGCGGGGCTCGAACTTGCCCTCGCCGACCGCCACGAAGACCACCTTGTCGGTGCCCGAGTCGATGATCGCGTCGGGTGGAATGCGCAGCCCATCGTGGGGCGTGCCATGGAGCACCACCTCACCGAACATCTCGGGTCTGAGCTCTCCCGTTGGGTTGGGGAAGGTGAGCCGCACCTTCACCGTGCGCGTGGTGGGGTCGAGCAGCGGGTCGATGAAGACCACCTTCCCCTTGAACTCCCGGTTGGGGAAGGCGTTGAGCCGCAGCGTGGCGGCCATGTTCTCTCGCACGAAGCGCAGCTCGCTCTCGTACACGTCGGCCAGGACCCACAGCGAGGTCAGATCGACGATTTCGTAGGGCATGGCGCCGGCGTCGAGCTTCATGCCTTCGACGACGTCCTTCTTGGTCACCACCCCAGCCACCGGAGAATAGAAGGTCAACGTCTTGGTGGGCTGACCGGTGCTGGCGACCCGGTCGATCTCCGACTCGGGCACGTCCCACAGGGCCAGCTTGCGGCGGGAGGCGGCCACCAGCGCGGCGCCGTCGTTCCCCACCGCCGCCCCAGCACGGGCCAGCGCGGCCTGCGTCCTCAGCGCGAGGAGGAACTCTTCCTGGGCCGAGAGCAGCTCGGGGCTGTACAGAGAGAACAGGGGGTCACCGCGCCGAACCTGCTTGCCGACGAAGTCGACGTAGATGCGCTCGACGAACCCGGGGACCTTCAGGTTGATGTGGCGGACGCGGGTCTCGTCGATCGCCACCCGCCCCACCGTGCGCCACGCCCCCCCGACGGCGCCTTGGGTCACCTCGATGGTCTTGAGCCCGATGAGCTGCTGCCTGGCCGGCTCGATTTCCACCGCGACGAGCCCGCTCACCGGAGGCGCGGGGTCCTCCTCGTAGACCGGCACGTAGTCCATGCCCATCTCGTCCTTCCTCGGAGTGGCCGACGTCAGCGTGGCGTCCATCGGAGAGCGGTAGAAGCGCACCCGCCGAGCCACGGCGTCCATGGGGGCGGCCTTCACCTGAGCGGCCTCGACCTTGATGAGCTTCATGCCGCAGATGGGGCAGTCGCCAGGGTGATCCTGCACGATGGTGGGGTGCATGGGGCACTGGTAGAGGATCGCCGTGCTCGGGTGAGCGGGGCTCGTCGGCGCGGAGCCCCCGCTTCGCACCAGGACGAACACCCCCGCGGTCGCCAGCGCCGCGCTCGAGAGCGCCACCAGCACCAGGGCGCCCACCCCGAAGCTCCGTCGCGATGGTGGCAGTCGATTGGCCGGCTCGGTCGTCATCAGCTCGCTCACATTCCCGAAGGAGAGGCGCTCCCGGCCGTCGTGGCGCCGGTGGCGGAGGTGGTGCCAGGCAGGGCGGCGTCGAGGCTGAGCTCGGCCTGGGCGATGAGGACTCGGTGGGCGTTCGCGATGGCCTCGAGGTAGCCCTCCTGGTCGGCGATGAAGCCCGCGTTGGCCTCGAGCACCGAGGCGAACGACACCTTGCCAACCTGGTACTGGGCCAGGGTGCTCTCGGTGGTCGCTTGCGACTGAACCAGGAGCCCTTGCTCGTAGAGCTCGATGACCTGCAAGAGCGCGAGGAAGTCGCTGTGCCGGCCCTCGGTGCGCAGCCGCAGCGCCTGCTCCGTGGCCGCCACGGCGTGCTCGGCTCTCTCGGCGCCGGCCTGGCTCTCGGCCACTGCCTTGGCTTGTTTACTCGCGAGGAACACTGGGAGCGGCGCTCCGATGGTCACGAGCCACATGGGAGGGAGGGCGCCGCGGATCATCAGACTCGCCCCGACGGTGAGGTCCGGGTACGGCTCCTTCTCGGCCAGCGCCACCGTACGCCCAGCGCGCGCCTGCGAGAGCCTCGCGGCTGAAAGCTCCGGGCTCTTGGAGAGCGCCTCCTCGGCTGAGAAGACGCCCTCCAGGCCGCCCAGCGCGTTGAGCTCGCGAACATGCTGGCTCACCTCGATGGGCTCGTCGAGAGGGTGGGCGCGGAGGCGGTTGAGGGCCTGCACCTGCCCGCGCTCCTCGGCGCGGAGCAAGAGCCGCCGCTGCCTCAGGCGGTTGAGCTCGAGCTGCGCACGGAGCACGTCGGACTGGGCGCCGTCTCCCGCCTCGTACCTCACCCGGGCGACGCCGAAGGACTGCTGCCAGAGGCCCTCGAGCTGACCCAAGAGCACCAGGCGATCGCGCGCGAGCACCAGCGCCAGGTAGGCCCGTCGCACCTCGGCCTCGGTCGACAGGCGGGCCCGACTGACGAGCTCCCGCGCCGACGCGACCGACAGCTCGGCTAGCCCCTGGCGAAGCCCAAGCTTCCCTGGCCACGGAAACGTCTGCGACACCATGACCGAGACGAAGCTGGTTTGCATTCGGCCCACCTCGAGGCTGGTGAAGCCATCGTTCTGGAGCCCCACCTGCACCATGGGGTCTGGCAGCGCCCCCACCTGGGGAATCCGCTCCGCTTCGACCTTCACGCCCGCCGAGGCCTGGGCCACCTCCGGCCGGGCCGCGACGCTCTCGTCGATGAGCCGCCTCAAGGTCTCGTCAGCAGGGAGGGCGAAGCCTTGTGCCTGAGCCAGTGGGGCGGAGAGGAGGAGCCAGCAGAGCCCCCCCCACCCGCCTCGCCCACGCGACCAGGCCACGAAGAGAGGGACCAACTGGGCTCGTGCCATGAGGTGGCTCGTTACGCCTCTCCGGGCACGAGGCGCTCTCGACACAGGGAGGACCGCTCCAGCGCCGCCCGCGACGGACGCTCCCCTGGTAGGCCACAGCCGGGGAACCGTGACATAACGCTGGACCGCGAGGGGTGCTTCGGTCGTCGCCCCCGCCCCCACCGACCAAGGAGCCAGCCATGAAGGCGTACGAGATCCACCCCAGGGAAGGCCTCGAGGCGCTGGTGACGGTCGATCGCCCTTCCCCGCCGCTGGGGCCCGACGACGTCCGAGTGCGCGTCAAGGCCGTGGCGCTCAACTACCGAGACCTCGTCATGGTGAAGGGCGCCAAGGCCCGTAAGGCCCCCATCGTCCCCCTGTCGGACGGCGCAGGAGAGGTGCTCGAGGTCGGCACCCGGGTGACCCGGTGGAAGCCCCACGATCGCGTGGCCGGAGCCTTCTTTCCCACCTGGCTCGATGGCCAGCTCTCCGACTTTCACCACTCCCGCGCGCTCGGTGGCGGGCAAGACGGCATGCTGGCCGAGGAGGTCGTGCTCCCCGAGAGCGCCTGGGTCCGACTGCCCGCCCACCTCTCCTTCGAGCAGGCCGCGACCTTGCCGTGCGCCGCGGTGACGGCCTGGCACGCCCTCTTCGAAGCGGCGAGCGTCCGCCCCGGTGACGTGGTGCTGGTGCAGGGCACTGGCGGCGTGGCGATCTTCAGCCTGCAACTGGCCCTGGCGGCCGGAGCCCGGGTGGTGCTGACCTCGTCGAGTGGCACCAAGCGCGAGCGGGCCCAGACCATGGGCGCGGCCCACGTGCTCGATTACAAGACTCAACCGAAGTGGGGTGAGGCCGCGCGGGCCTTCACCGAGGGTCGAGGCGTCGATGTCGTCGTCGACGTCGGCGGTCCGGGCACGTTCGATCAATCGGTGGCCGCGCTCCGCTACGGTGGCACGATGAGCATTCTCGGTGTGCTGACAGGCACCAAGGGCGAGGTGAACACCTACGGCATCTTCCACAAGGCCCTTCGCGTGGCCGGGGTGTACGTGGGCTCGGTGGCGATGTTCGAGCGGCTCACGCGGGCCCTCGAGGCCACGCGCCTCGAGCCCGTGGTCGATCGCGTCTTCCCCTTCGCCGCCGCCCGCGAGGCCTACGCCCACCTCTCGAGCGGGGCGCACTTCGGCAAGGTGGTCATCACCCTCGACTGAAGCGTCAGGGGAGGCTCCAGTCGATGGCCCCTCGACCGGCGTTCATCAAGATGGCGTTGGTCTTGGAGAAGTGGCGGTCATGCTCCACGGCCCTGACGAAGGCCTTGCCGTTGAGCGGCGAGGGGTGTGGAGCGGTGAGCACCCGGTGCTTGCTGGTGTCCACCAGGCGTTCGGCCATGTGCTTCGCCGGCACCCCGAAGCAGAGGAACACACAGGGCCCAGGTTGGCGGTTGACCGCCTCGAGCAACGCCTGGGTCACCGCTTCCCAGCCCTTCTTTCGGTGCGAGTTCGGCTGCTTCTCGCGCACGGTCAGCACGGTGTTGAGGAGCAACACGCCCCGCTCGGCCCACGGCGTAAGGTCGCCGGACGACGGCGTGGGCACACCGAGATCAGCGCTGAGGCCAGCGAAGACGTTCTTGAGCGACGCCGGCACCTTCATGCCGCTGGCCACCGAGAAGGCGAGCCCGTTGGCGTTGCCCGCTGTGGGGTACGGGTCCTGCCCGATGATGACGACCTTCACCGCTTCGAGAGGGGTCAGCGACAGGGCCCGGAAGATCTGCTGCCGGGGTGGGTAGATGGGCCCTTGCTCGAGCTCTCCGTCGAGGAACGCCTCGAGGGCCTCGAAGGCGGGCGAGTCGAGCACCGGGCCGAGGGCCTTGCGCCAGCCGGAAGGAACCAGGGCTTTGAGCGGTGAAGGACGAGACGGCGAGCGGGACATGGCCGCCCAGTCTCCACCGAACGACGACGAATGTGGAGCGCGGCGTACGCCCGCGCGCCTGATCGCTCTGCTGGCCTCGCGCGACCAACCAAAGCGAAGGGCCGACCAGCTCAGGGGTCGGGAAACGCAGCGAGCGTCTGTGCGCCCCACCAGCGCGTCACCAGCGCGACGCCCGCGGCCATGATCGAGCCGACGATCGCGGGATCGTAGTGTGATCCGTCGTTCGGAAACACGAAGACGCTCAGGTTGTACATGGCGTGGACGATGACGGCGCAGAGCGTGCTTCGGGCGGCGTTGTTGTAGACCCAGACGATCAGGACACGCGTCGCCGCGATGGTGAAACCCTGCCAGGCAATCCACGTCGCGAGGTGGTGCGTCTGAATCAATCAGCGGCAAGGCATGCCAGATGGCCGCGATGACCCCGAGGCCGGCCAGCGCGCTCCAGCGGGCCTGCAGGGCGTCGGTCAGGTACCCGGACCGGCCGCCCTCTTCGCCGACGGCGCCGAGAAGGAAGGCGCCGAAGAGGAGCGGAATCGACAGCGGCCGAAAGTGGACCTCGGGAAGCGGCACCACCATGAGGCGCATAAACCCATACG
Source organism: Myxococcales bacterium (assembly GCA_003153055.1). The sequence continues at coordinate 3,294 of PMBV01000268.1, read as the reverse complement.
ACAACAGAAGGATCCCCGGCAGCAGGAGAAGGGCGACGAGGTACCACTTCCGAGGCCGGACCGGCTTGCGGTCATCGGAGTCGAGGATCCTTCGAAGCAGGCGCGTGACGCCCTCGCGCCGCTCCTCTCGGTAGACGAGGACCAGCGCGCTCACCATTGGGCAGAGCGCACCGTCCAGGCCTGGTACCCCGCGGAGACGAGCAACGGAACGCCGCTGCTCAACCCGGAGGATGCGGTCGTGACGACCTTCGCCGAGGTCCGTGTGCCGCGATGGTGGAGGAGCTCTTGGGCCACCGCTACGGAAACACTCAAAGCTCCGTCCTTTCGTCAAACGGCAGGCGACTCGCCGTCTCTGGCTACTGGGTGGTGAAGGTGTAGTCGGCGCTCCTTCCCGTCGAATACTCAGTCGCCCTGGTTCCGAAGAGGATCGCAGTCCCCGCGTCGGTGGCCATCGCGTCGATCGAGGCGACCGGGGCGTAGCCATACACAGACCAGTAGTAGGCCGCGCTCGAAGGGAGGGTGAGCCCGATGCTCCTCAGGTCGGGAATGCTGGCCGTCGCCTCAGGGGTGAAGACCGCGAACGTGGGGTTGGAGCTCGACGAAGACGAAGGCTGCACGACGAGGAGATTCACTCCCCCGGTGAAGGGCTGCCACGAGAAGGTGGTCCCCAGGCCGAGACCGGTGGCGTTGTTGACCGGCAGGATGAGCGCTGGACCAGCTGGAATCTCCAGGTCGAGGCTCGTGGTGGTGGCGTTGATGCGTGGGTGCACCACGGTACCGGTCGTCCCCTTCGCATCCCCGGCTACAACAGAGACGGTGAAGGTCGAATCGTGAATCTCCGGCCCAACGAAGTTGAAGCCAGCGTTTGTTGAAGTGTCATCGGCGAGGCGCAGCCCCACCCGATCTGGAGCCGTCAGCTTCAGGATGAGTTGCTTTTCGATCACCGAATACCCCGAGGGCGCGACCACCGAGCCGGCCAGGGATAGCGTCCCGATCGGCGAGCGCGCGACATTTTGCGTGAAACTCCCTTTGTCTGCCACCGTCACGTTGGGCACCTCACCATACCCGAGATAGCCGGTCGGGAAGCTTCCCCCGGCCGGGAACTGCAACTCAAAGGCGTGAAGCGCTCCGACGGTGGCACTGGGTCCCCTCCAGACAGGCGCCGTCGACTGAAAGGTCGTCGTCATCGAGTAGGCCCCCGTGGAGCTGGTTCCAGTGATCCCGTACCCCTCGGGTGACTCAAAGAAGACAGTCGTGCAGACGAGGCCAGCACAGTAGGGCGACTGCCCGCCGGTGACGAAGCCCGACAAAGACATTGCTGCGCGATTGTACGGCGTGTTCCTCCACAGCACGAGGCTGGGCGTCGCCAGAGTCAGGCCCTTGTACACGGTGGCAACCTTCGCAGTTGGATCGACTACGGTGATGTCGTACGGTGGAGTCACATTCAAGACGGTGAAGGCGCCGTCCGAGTCGGTGATGACGCTTGGCTGGCCGGTGACGACGACCGGGATTCCCGTGGCTGCCACCCTCGTCATGTCCAGTACTCGACCGTGGAGGGTGAGCGTAGTCGCGACCGACACCGAGGCTGTCTTGGTTGCCGTTCCCCCGTGTCCGGTCGCGCTGAGCGTCCAGGTGGTCGACGCCGTCACGCTCACGCTGGCGGAGGACATGCCCGTGACTGTGCCCACGCCCTTATCAATGGAAATCGACGTCGCTGCCGAAACGTCCCAGGCGAGTGTGACGGAGCCACCTCCGGCGGGGAGGGTCGCGGGCGTCGCGATGAAGGAATGGATCTCGGCCGGCGGTCCAGCGTCGGGCGTCCATCCGCCTCCGCCGCCGACATTGACACCGCCACCCGAGTTGCCACTGCCGCCTCCCGTGTCACTGCCGCCTCCCGCGACACTGCCACCTCCCCCTCCAGAACCTTCGATCTTGCCGGCATCCTGGGTCTGGGGAACTCCAGAGCAGGCAAGCATCAAGACTGGCTGGAGCAGGCAACAACCAACGACAAACACAGATCGCGGCACCCACGCGGCTCGTGTGGCTTTCATTGTGTTTCCCCCTTGGACGGCTACCGCATTAAGGCTTGACGACGCTCCGATCCAGAGCGACACCAACGAACTCCAGAATTGCAAACTAAGCAAGTGCCCAATTTGGAGCGCGCCGGGCAAAGCCCAGTCACGCGAGACGTCGGTCAAGCGCGAGGTCTGTCGTGACCCGAGGAGAAAGGCGGACGCGGGGGTGGCCTTGCAATGCGCGCGAGTCTTGATCGCCCATGGGGCGGGACATCCCTGACATGCTCGATTGATCTCGATCTGACGAATTTCTTGCGAGGGCGAGTCCTGCTTTCGCTGGCGCCGGAAACGACCCCGCAAACCAGCACGTGGTCGATGAGCGGGGAAGCATATGCTATCTCTTCGTTCGCCTTTGTGCGGCAGACGACGAGTCGACGCATTGGCACAGTGCAGAAGGGGGGAATGCCTTCATGAGGTCGCGAATCGCTGGTGCGCTTGTCCTCGCGGGCAGGACGGCGTGCCCTCGCCATACCTGGTCCCGTAACGTGGCGCCCAGTCGCTGGACTGTCTACGGCGCCGAACCTGGACAATGCATGAGGGCCCGAAGAGGTCAGGGGAAGCGCCCGATGCGAGGGACGGCTGACGGCTTCGAGGTCTGGCGCAAACCACCGCGATCCCGGCACTCGGCGTGCATTGCACGCATCTGGGTCGCCAGGAACGGCTTGGAGGGACCCTTTCGCTTGTGTAAAGGAGCCCTGATGTGCTTCAGGTGCAAAGGCGTCGGGCCGGCCGCCAGCGGCCCCGCGAAAATAGGCATCCACGACGTCGCCCAAGCCGGGCGATACGAGTCAACTCCAGAGAAGCTCACGCGACTCACGTTTGCGGGCCTTTCCCTCGCGGTACTCTGTGGTTGTGCCGCTGGCGCCTCCAAGCAACCGATCGACGACAGCGACCTCGTAGTGCTTCACCACAACGTGCACGCGCAGGCGAGATCAGAGCTGCAGGTCGGCCACACCGCGCCCGCCACGATGATGGAGCGGATGATATTCGTGCTCAAGCTCGATGCCGTCAAGCAGGTCCAGTTGGACGCGCTCCTCGCCCGACAGCAGGACCCGGCTTCGTCCGACTTCCACCGCTGGCTGACGCCCCAGGAGTTCGGCAGCCAGTTCGGTCGCTCCCCCGAGGAAATTGCCCAGGTGGCCGAGTGGCTCTCCTTGCACGGTTTCGCGGTCGATGAGGTGGGCGCCGGCGGGACCTGGATCAACTTCTCGGGCGCGGT
>PMBV01000310.1 GCA_003153055.1 Myxococcales bacterium | reverse complement strand
TGCCCGGCGCCGACGACGTGATGCTCGGCTACCAGAGCCTCGCCTTCCACGACGCGCTCTACGCCCGCCGGGCCCTCGGCCTGCGACCCGCCCCCGAGTTCGAGGCCTGGCTGGAGCGCATGGGCCTGTGGCGCAACGGGAAGCTCACTCCGCGGGCCGGCGACGCGTCGGTCTTCGACCAGGAGTTCCGCCCATGAACCACGACGAGCTGAGCACCCTGGTTCGCCGGGTCGTCACCGAGGTGCTGGGAGAGCTGGGCGGAGAGAAGGTGCCCACGGCATCGGAGCCGCCAGCGGTCATGACACCCCGCGAGCCGGCCCGGGGCCCGGCGCACGACCCGCTGCCTCCTCCGAGGAACCGGGCCGCGCTGGAGCGCTTGGTGCAGCGAACTCCGGCGCGCATCGCCACCGGGCGCACCGGCACGCGGTACCTCACGGCATCGTACCTGGGCCTGAGGGAGGACCACAGCATCGCCCTCGACGCGGTGGAGAGTGAGATTGAAGAGGGGTGGGCGGCGGCCCAGGGCTTTCTGGCTCTCAAGACCCAGGCGAAGGACCACCAAGACTTCCTGTTGCATCCAGACCATGGCCGCCGGCTCGACGAGGCCTCGAGGGGTGTCTGTGAAGAGGAGGCGGACCACCAGGTCGACATTCAGCTCATCGCTGGCGACGGGCTCTCGGCGGTGGCGTTGGAAGAGAACGGGCCGCCGCTCATCACCGCGCTGCGGCGGTCGCTCACGGAGGCAGGCTTCAAGGTCGGCCGGCCCCTCTTCGTCAAGTTCGCCCGCATCGGCGTGCAGGACGAGATTGGAGTCCTCACTCAGGCGAAGGCCACGCTCATCCTCGTCGGCGAGCGGCCAGGGCTCGGCACGGGCGACTCGCTGTCCATCTACACGGCCTTTGGACCCAAGCTGGGCCAGGACAACGCCGAGAAGGACTGCATCTCCAATGTGCGGCAGCTCGGGTTTCCGCCGGAGCAGGCGGCCCTGCGGTGCGCCGAGCTGTTGAAGCGCACCTTCGCCGCGGGTGGTGGGGGCGTGCGGTTGACGTCGGGGAGCCGCAGGTGATGGCCGCGCCAAAGCCCCTGCGTCCTCGACTGCTGACGTGCCGCCAGCTCGAGCGGGTGGAGCCTCAGCTCGCCTTGGCGCTCGGGCTCGACCCGGCTCGACACGTGTCGGCGGGGCTGGTGACGTGCGACCAAGACGACTCGCTGTACGCGGCGCTCGACCACGCCACCAAGTTCGCCGAGGTCGACGTCGTCTACGCCAAGTCCTTCTACGCCGGCAGCGCCCATGCCTCGGGGCCGACGAGCGGTGAGATTCTCGGCGTCCTGGCTGGCCCTGACCCCGACGAGGTGGCCGAGGGCCTCTGGGCGCTCAAGTCGGCGCTGGAATCGAGCATCTGCTTCTACGCCTTCGAGGCACGGGGGCCGGCCTTCTTCCCCCACGTCATCTCGGAGACGGGCCGGTACCTGGCACCGCTGGCGGGAATCGCCGTGGGCGAGCCCATGGCCTACCTCATCGCCACGCCCACCGAGGCCATGGTTGGCCTCGACGCCGCCCTCAAGTCGGCTCAGGTTCGCCTGGCTCGCTTCTTTGGGCCGCCGACCGAGACCAACTTCGCCGGCGGGTACCTGGTGGGAGCCCTGAGCGACGTCGAGGCGGCGGCGGCGGCCTTCACCGACGCCATTCACGAGGTCGTGCAGCACCCGTCGAGTGGCGTGGTGAGACCCGAGCGCGGGCGACACTGAGCTCGACCGACGGTACACAGCGATGATGACGCTTCAGACAGCCGTGGCCCTGGCGCCTTTCACCTCGATCGAGCTGGGGGGCCCGGCGGCGTACTTCGTCGAAGCGACGTCGCTCGAGGCAGGGCTCGAGTCGCTCTGGTGGGCCAGGGAGAAGGGCGTACCCACCTTCGTCCTCGGAGGCGGCTCCAACCTGCTCGTGCCCGACGAGGGGTTCGACGGTTTGGTGCTGGCGGTGCGATGGAAGGGCCTGGGCTCCACGGTGTCAGGAGACGCCGTCGAGCTGCGGGCGGCGGCGGGGGAGCGGTGGGACGACGTCGTCGCCTGGGCGGTGGCGGAGGGGTGGCAGGGGCTCGAGTGCCTCTCGGGGATTCCCGGGCTGGCCGGCGCGACCGTGGTGCAGAACGTCGGGGCCTATGGGCAAGATGTGTCCGAGACCGTCGCGGCGGTGGAGGTCATCGACTGCGAGACGCTGGAACCGCGCACGCTCTCACCTGCCGAGTGCGCCTTCGGGTACCGGGACTCGGTGCTCAAGCGCTCGCCGGGGCGCTTCCTCGTCACCGCGGTCACGTTCCGGCTCCAGCCGAACGGCCTCGCCACGCCCCGTTACGCCGAGCTGGCGCGAGTGTTGGGGGGCCAGGTCGCGGGGTTGGGGCCGACGCGGGAGGCCGTGTTGGCGCTCCGTCGCTCGAAGTCGATGGTGTTCGACGCGCACGACGTGAATCGCCGGAGCGTGGGGAGCTTCTTCACCAACCCAGTCGTCGAGGCAGCGGTTGCCAGCGACGTGGTTCGACGGGCCACGGCGCTGGGGCTCTCGACGGTGCCGCGGTGGCCGCAGCCCGATGGGCGGGTGAAGCTGGCGGCCGGGTGGCTCGTCGAGCACGCTGGGGTGGAGCGGGGCCTGCGCCGGGGCGCGGTGGGGGTGTCGTCCGCTCATGCGCTGGCGCTGGTGCACCACGGTGGCGGTACGACGGCCGAGCTGCTCGAGCTGGCGAGCTGGGTGAAGGCGCGGGTCCTCATCACCTTCGGGGTGGAGCTCGAGCGCGAAGCGGTGCTCCTGGCGAAGCCGGGGTAACAGGCGACGGGCAGGGCCGGGGACCTTCCGAAACCAGGGACGTCCTCGTACCGCTGTTCGTCGGTGCGATGACGCCCCGCCGTGCAGTTCGACGGCGGGTCAAAGTCGAGTGAGTGGGGCGGTGAGTGTCGCGGCACACTGGCCAGTGTGCCGTCCCCACCTCGAAGGCTGGTCACTCCCCAGCCTGTCATCACGGAGTACTGTTTTGTACACCGTGATGACACGCTCGGAGACCCGGGCCCACCAGCCACCTCTCGTCCCAACTCCGCTCGAAGGACCCGGAGTGGGCTCGCTGGCAGAGCCCTCGCGAGGCAGCCAGCCGCGCCGACTCGGTCCACCGACGTCCAGGGGCCGCTGGTGTGCATCTCCTGCTAGGCCACGGAGGAAGTCGGCCGGCCTTCGAGCCAGCTCCGCGTGGTTGCGGAGGGTAGTGGCTGAGGGAGGCGACGGGCTCGTGGCGACTTACGTGTGCTCACGTGGAGGACCTCCTGCGGCTCGCACGAACTCGGACTGGCAACCGACGCGGAGAAGGTGTTCGGGGTGAGGGATCGGCGCAACCCCCGGGCCATCACCAGCAGAGGGCGGGCGACCGAATCGCAAGCACGCCTTGAGGTGCGATGGTGGGCGGGTGTCCGACCACCGAGGCGGTCTGGTCAGCCCCTCGACCCGAGAGCGAGGTGACCACACGTGGAAGCCCGAGCCCCATGCGCCACTCCACCGACCGGCCGAGGGGCTGGTGATGCTCGCCCAGGGCTCCTGACCCCTAGCCTCGGCCCATGCCTCGAGCCTGTTCCGTGCCGAGGCCCAGCCACGACAGCCGCGACCCCTGGCGGCTCCTCGGTCGACCGCGTTCCGGGAACGGTCCAGCCCGAGATTCTGAGAGCGGAGTTTGGGGCGAGAGGTGGCTCGTCGGCACGGGTCTCCGAGCGCGTCATCACGGAGTACAAAACTGTACTCCGTGATGACAGGCTGGGGAGTGACGAGGCCGCGGGTCGGCTCCTGCGAGCCCCAGAGCTGGCACGACCTCCTCCGCTTGACGCCGCGTCGGCACCGGCACCATGGATGCGCTGAGACAAGGAGCCCAGGGAGGCGCCCAGGAGGCAGTGCCTCGACGCAGACGCCCATCATTGCGGTGGCGATGCCCGGGTGAGGAGTGGTTGTCGAGTTTCAGACGCACGTCGGGGGAGCCGGCACGAAACTCGGAGAACACCACAGGCCGCAGCTGGGTGGGAAGTGTCGCGGGCGCCTCGCCGCCGCGTCCCCGAGACCACCGGGCGACGGTGAACAGCGCCATCATCCCCTTCCCGTCCCAAATGGACCTGCAGCCGCTCCGCTGGTCGCATTGCCAGGGGCTCGGGCTTGCGTCCTGCTTCGCGATCTGCATTCCCACCCAACGGACCTCTCGTCGCTGTATTAGGGTCTGCTCCGCCTCGAGCGCAGGCACACCATCGGTCCTGTTCCCTCAGCGCGAGAACCCGTTCATGTCGAACACACCCTCCACGCCCTTCGCAGTCTCCTGGATTGGCGGCCTGACCGCGCTGCTTGCCTGGCTGGCCGGACGCTTTCTGCCGTACCAGGGTGAGGCCTTCGACCAGGCGGCCTATTTCTTCCTCGGAGCAGGCCTGCCGCTGGCGGCGCTGGCCCTGTATTTCGCCCCCAAGCGCCTCGGAGTCGCGATTCAGTCGGGCCTCGCCGACCTCTTCCCGGTGCTGACCGCGATGGTCCTCCGGGCCCACTGGTCGCCGATGCTCCTCGTCCTGGCGGCGCTGCAGGTCGTCGTAGCGAAGGTGACGGTGCGAGGCGAGGAGCCCCGGTCCTTCGGGGTGATGACCGCGGGCGTCTTCGCTGGCTGGCTGGCGGCAGCCGGGCTCTTGTGGTGGCGCAACTGGGGCCAGCTCGAGACCGAGCCTCTGGCGTGGCTCATCTTGGCGCTGCTCATCGTCGCCGTCACCTACGCGTGCTTCGAGAAGCCCAGGAGCAGCATCGGGTGGCGGCGCTTCAGACACGGTGCGTGGGTCGTCTGGGCAGCGCTTTTCGCCCTGGCGTCGAGTCGCCTCCAAATCGACATCGGTCATGGCGGCTTCCTCGCGGGGGTCATCGGGGCGCAGCGCCAGGGCGGCTGGCTCCTGTGGGACGTGCCCAGCCAGTACGGCTTTCTCAGTCTCCTCTTCCTGTCGTGGATTCCGGCGGCCGACCCTTGGCAGTCCGTGGTCATCGGCAACTCGCTGCTCCTGTGGGTCTCGGCGGTGGTGCTGCACCGGAGGCTGCTCGGTCTCTTGCCCGGGCCCGTCGGTGCGGTCGTCGCGGGGGCGTTGGCCTTTGCTGCCGTGCTGATGATTCCGGGCTGGGCCCCGGACATCATCGGCCCCAATCGCATGCCCAGCGTCGGTGCGTTCCGCTTCATCTGGTCCTACCTCCTCCTCGAGCTGGTGGTGGAGGTGCATTCCCAGGCCGAGGCCGAGACCCGTCGACGGAGGCTCCTGTTCCTGGGGTGCGTCGGCTGGGTGCTGGGGTGTCTCTGGTCCTCGGAGAGCGCGCTTGCCTCCAGTGCCATCTGGCTGCCGGGCTACGCGTGGACGGTATGGCATCGCCCGGTCGTGAAGAATCGAGCGTCGTCCCTCGCGCTCCCCTTTGGCTTTGGCGCGGTCGCCTTCGCGGCCATCTGGCTCATCTACCGGGTCCGCCTGGGCCACGGCCCCGACTGGGTGGGGTTCGCCGACTACCTGCGTACCTACCAGGCGGGCTTCGGCGCCCTCGTCGCCAACTGGAATGGGGCCGTGTCATTCCTGGTGGGTGCCTTGGCCCTCGCCGGCGCCGGCGCCGTCCTCGTCTTGAGGTGGAGCCCCCAGCGGCTCGCCGTCTCGCTGGGCGCCATCGCCCTCATCGTCACCTGCAGCAGCTACTTCGTGCTGCGGAGCCATGAGAGCAACGCGAGCAACCTGGTGCCGCTCCTGCTCCTGGGGGCGGTGACGGCCGTCTTCATCGTGCCCGAGGAGCTCGGCCTCGAGGTGGCGCACCTCAAATTGGGGTTGGTGCCGTTTCTGGTGGTCCCGCTGTTCGGGGCCTATGGCGAGTGGCCCAAGGTGTCTCGGTACTTCGGGACCCTCGTGGGCCCACACCTGTTCAGCGACGTGCAGCAGACGCTGCCGACCATGCCCGACGAAGTGAAGAAGTTGCTCCAGCGCGCCGGCATCGACGAGCGGACGCCCATCGTCGTGGTGCAGCAGAACTTGCTGTCTCAGTGGCGGACGAACTTCTGGCTGCCGCTGGCGCCGGCTGGCCAGTTCAGCATCTTGCCCGAAGACCGTCGCACCCTGTACCTCGAGCGCTTCACCGAGCGGGTCAAGTCTGGTGGGTGGATACTGGTGCCTCGCCTCTTCGATGAGGTGAAGGTGCCGATGTTCCTCATCACCGCGGAGGAGCCGATGGTGAGCCCGCGGTTGTGGCTCTTGCCTCGGCTGGCGAAGACCCACCGGGTGGCCAGGGAGCTGAGCTCGGAGAACTGGGTGCTGCTCCAGGTGGAGCGAATGCCCCCCTGAGCCGCGTCACCGGGTGAAGACGTACACCGCGCCGCTGCTGCCGGCGTCGTTGTCGGCCTGGTCACCTCCCACGCCTTGGGCGCTGCTGTCCTCGTAGGGGGCCGCGACGGCGAGGGTCGCTCCGTTGCTGCTCAGGGCGACGCTGGCTCCGAAGAAGTCATAGGCACCGGTGTTCGACGCCTTCACGTAGGACTGTTGCCCCCAGCCGGCCGCTCCCAGTCCAAAGACATACACGGCCCCCGCGGAGGGCGCCGAGTCATTGGCCTGAACGCCGACGCCTCCATCGGTCTGGTTTCCCCAGGCGCCCGTGGTGTTGCCAGCCTCGCCTTGGGCCCCGACGGCGAGCGTCTCTCCATCGGAGCTGAGCGCGACGGAGTGCCCGAAGGCGTCCTGCGCGCCGGTGTTGGATGCCTTCACGTAGGCCTGCTGGGCCCAGGTGTCGCCGCTGCGAGTGAAGACATAGACCGCGCCGCTCGAGCCCGCGTCGTTGTTGCTCTGGCTGCCCCCGACGCCCGTCCCGGCGCTCGATTCGCCCAAGGCCCCGACAGCCAGCGTGTCGCCGTCACCGCTGAGGGCCAGGCTGAACCCGAACTGGTCTTCCATCTCGGTATTGGAGGCCTTGAGGTAGGCCTGCTGAGCCCAGTCGACGCCGCTCCGGAGAAAGACATACACTGCGCCGCTGAGGGTCGCGGAGTTGTCGGTCTGGCTTCCACCGACGCCCTTCGCCTTGCTGGCCTCGCCCGGCGCGCCGACGGCGAGGGTGTTTCCGTCGGAGTTGAGCGCGATGCTCGAGCCGAACTCGTCGCCACCATCGGTGTTGGAGGCCTTGATGTACGCTTGCTGGCTCCAGGTGGCGCCGTTGAAGGCGAAGACATAGGCGGCGCCGCTGCGGCCCGCGTCGTTGTCGCTCTCGTTGCCGCCGACCCCGGTGGCGCTGCTCGACTCACCGCGGGCTCCGACGGCGAGGGTGGTGCCATCGGCGTTCAGCGCCACGCACGTGCCGAAGGCGTCGTAGCTGCCGGAGTTGGAGGCCTTCACGTAGGCCCGCTGCACCCAGTCAGTGCCGCTGCGACCGAAGACGTACACCGCGCCGCTCGAGGGAGCCGAGTCGTCGGTCTCGTCACCATTGATGGAAGTGGCCTTGCTGGCCTCGCCTTTGGCCCCCACGGCCAGGGTGTTCCCGTCGGTGCTGAGGGCGACGCTGTACCCGAAGAGGTCGTTGGGGTCTGTGTGGGAGGCCTTCACGTAGGTCTCCTGGGCCCACTGGGCGCCGCTGCGGGCAAAGACATAGACGGCACCGCTGCGAAGGGCCGAGTTGTCCGCGCCATCGCCACCGAACCCAGTGGCCGCGCTGGACTCATTACAGGCCCCGACGACCAGCGTGTTGCCATCACCGCTGAGGGCCACCGCGTTGCCGAAGTTGTCGTTGGTGTCGGTGTTGAAGGCCTTGGCGTAGGCCTGCTGTCCAAAGCCGCGAATGAGCACCACCGTGTACGTCTTCTGTGCGCCAGAGTCGGTCGTCACGAGCACCGGCATCGTGAGTTTCGCGGTGCCGCCGAGCACGACGGTCGCGGTCCCGTCGGGGTCCAGCGGCTGTTGATTCACCGTGATGGTGGTTCGGCTGGGCATCGCCACCGTCGGGGTCACGAGGACGCTGTACGTGGCGGCCGGTACGTCGACTGCGTAGAGGGTGGTGGAGGCCTTGAAGGCCAGCGTCCCTGGTTCAATCGTCAGCCCGGAGAGCGTCGGGTCATTCCAGAGGCAGGTCAGCCCGTCGCCAGTGAAGCGGGGGTTGCAGGCACAGGTGGCCCCGCCTCCGCCGGGGGTGCAGGTCGCGTCAGCCGCGCAGCCGCCGTTGTTGGTGAGACAGGGGTTGGTCGTGCCGCCACCGGCCCCGCCACCTGCATGAGTCCCGCCGTCGCCACTGCTCTGCCCCCCACCTCCCGATGCGTGGCCGCCGTCGCTGGAGTGGCCGCCATCTCCCGAGGCAGTTCCGCCTCCCGAGGAGTGGCCGCCGTCGTTGGCGTCACCACCACCAGCGTCATCGCCGCCTCCGTCACCGCCACCGGTCCCTCCCGTTGGGTCGGTGCTGCACGCACACGCCTCCCAGGCGTTCCCCGTCGCGGCACAGGCCTGGCCGCCGTTGCAGGCACCAGGGCCGAGGCACGCTTGCGTCGCACCCGGCATGCACTTCTGAGCACTGCCGCAGCCGGCGCCGAAGAGCGCACCGACCAGCAAGGCGAGGACCCTCGGAGGAACCGTACGACCCAGCACGTTCAATTAGAACGCCAAGTGAGGCCGGTAGCACGACGACGAAGGGCGGGTTGCTCCGTACCTCAGTCAACAGTCTGACGGCTCGTCGCTCAGAATCGAATGCCCACCATGCCTCGAAGGGCTTGAGGGAAGTCGAGGGTCACCTGAGCGCCAGACGACGTGTACCTGAACCCATCGAGGGGGAAGAGGATGCCGTACTGGAGTTGGCCGAAGAAGCCCTCTTCAGTCTCGTAGCGGACGCCACCGTTGAGCTCGATGCCGAGGCTGGGGTCAGTCGCGCCATAGCCCGAGCCAGGCGTCGACGAGAGGAACATGGCACGCGAGTAGATGCCGCCGACGAAGACATCGAAGCCCTGGGTGATGCGGTACTTGGCGCGCGGCTTGAAATAGATGCTGTCGGTGATGCCTCCGAGGATTTCCCGGTAGAGGATCATGTCGACGCGGTAGTCGGGGTTGAAGCGGAAGTTGCGAACCTCGTTGTCCGAGCAAGAGCTCGAGGTCGCGCTTTTGGGCACTTCGCAGTTGAACTGGGGCCCGTCGATGTCGCCAGCCACGGTGGAGATGCCTTTGTTGGTCGTTCCCTGCCTTCGCGGGTACAGCCCGAAGCCCGGGGCCGAATCGCCCGAGGCAAAGCCCACGTCGAGGCCGATCTCCAAGTCGCCATTGAGGAAGCGGTACTCCGCCTGAAGGGTGGCGCCGAACTGGTACATGTAGAGCGACTGGCTAAGGTTCGGGTCGGCCCAGGTGGCGCCGGTGATTGCGCGGTTCTCGATGGAGCCCAAGATGGCCGCGGCCTCGGCTTCGATGCGCCAGTTCTTCTGCTCGATTTTGCCCCACAGGTCGGGAATGAAGAGCTGCCCGCGGCGAGGCACCCAGACGGGGTTGGCGATGGTGGGCACCATGGTCTGGCCGTCGATGGTGAAGGGGCCAGAGAGGCTGTCGACCGCGTCATCACGCTGGGTCCTATAGGTGAAGTGGACGCCGTAATTCAGCACGGTCTGGCCTGAGTTGAGCTTCGCCTGGCGCTCCTGCTCGGTGTCACGGCGGGCCAGCACCAAGATGTAGCTGTGGGTGTCGTCGAGGGTCGACAGGTCGATGGGCTGGCCACCGGCGGGCTGGCGCGCCGAGATGAGGCCCTCGACGTTGAAGTCGAGCATGGCGCTCGCGTAGAAGCCCGGAATCGGCTCGGCGGTGAAGCTGAAGCGATCGACGGTGTCGCCCCAGTCGCTGTCGATGCCGTTGCCGTCGTTGTGGAGCATGCCGAGGCCCCAGTGGCTGCCCATGCGCCCGAAGCGGAACAGGCCGATGGGGGTGTCGACCTCGCCCCACACGCGCTTCACGGCGATGGAGTCGGCCAGCGAGTTGATGCCGCTGCGCTGAGGCGCCTGACCGAAGCTGAAGATGGAGAACTGGTTCCGGTCGTAGGCGTAGTTGTTCGACGAGTTGAGCGAGTAGGCGTAGTCGGGCGTGGAGCCCCACACCATGTTGTCGAGCGCGTCGATCTGCGCGCGAATCCGAACTTCCTCGGAGACATTGATGGTGGGCTCGAGGCGGAAGCGCATGTTGACGCCGGCGTTGGTGCGCTCGGCGCCGCTGATGGGCGAGCGGGGCCACAAGGAGTAGCCCGCGGGGTCGTTCCCTCGGCCCATGTCGAACTTGTAGAACAGCTCCGGCCGGGCGCGGAGGTACCCGTCGAGCGTCACCAGCTCGAGCTTCCGCTTCTCGCCGACCCATTCCTCTTGCCACCCCTGGCGGGTGGACTGGGTGGCCAGCTGAGCGCGCATCTCTTCGCGGAGCTCCTTCACCTCGCGGCGCGCGGCCTCGAGCTTGGCGTCGAAGTCGCGCCGGAGGCTCTCGGCGTCATCCCCCGCGGGCGCACCACCATCAACCTGTGCCTGCGACAGGGCAGGCAAGAGTACCAACAGACCCACGAGTGCGCGAGACATGAGCGTTACTCTCCTCGGTTGAACGGCGGGCCACATAACCTGTCGGCGAGCGAAGGGGTCAAGGAAAATCAAAGCAGTTTGCGTCGGGGCCTCTACGACGCGAGGCGAGTTTGCTTGCGTCCCATGCGCGCTCGTGACGCGGGTTGGGGTCGGGAACCACTCGCACTGTACGAGGCGCCGTATGACTGAGCCGTGACGGGCCCTCGTTAGCTTTCAAGGTGGAGGTCGTCATGGAGTCGCCGCGTGCCCCGAGTCCCTCACCCCGTCAGAAGCCTCTCTTGCGGGGCGTGCTTCACGAAGCCGCCGCGTGGGTGGCGGCCCCAGCGGCGGTAGCGCTTTGGCTCGGAGCGGGCTCGGAGGCGGCCCGGGCCGGCGCCGCGACCTACGGGCTGAGCCTCGTCGCGCTGTTTGCCATCTCGGCCATCTACCATCGGCCGACGTGGCCGCCTCGCGCCCGCGACTGGATGGGGCGGGTGGACCACTCGGCCATCTTCTTCCTCATCGCGGGGACCTACACGCCCGTCGGGTTGCTCCTGGGGCCAGGGCCAGGCCACACCATGCTGGCCGTCGTGTGGGGAGGAGCGGTGGGAGGGGTCATTCTCTCGCTCGCGTGGCCGACGGCACCCAAGCCGGTGATGGCGGCCATCTTCGTTTTGCTGGGCTGGGCCTTCGTGCCGGTGGGCCCGACGCTCTTCTTCACCCTCGGGGTGAGCAAGGTGACGCTCATCTTCGCGGGCGGGCTCCTCTACACGGCGGGGGCCTTCGTCTATGCGCTGAAGCGGCCAGACCCGTTTCCGCGCATCTTCGGGTACCACGAGGTGTTCCATCTCTTCGTCGTGGTGGCCGCCATTCTCCATTACGCGGCGGTGGCGATGATGCTCCCTGAGATTGCGTAGGGGAGCCGAGGTCCCTCAGCGCCGACGACGCCACGCCATCATCATGAGCGGCAGGAGCGCGAGGCCCAGGTCCGACGGTCCGACCGACGCGCAGCTCCCCACCACGGCTCCGTCAGCTGGTCCAGACGTCGTCATGGCCCCCGCTGGAACCACGGTGACCACCACCGATGCGCTCGCCGTGCCGCCCTCGTTGTCCGTGACGGTGAGCTTCAAGGTCACGTCTCCATCCTCCGTTGGAGCCACGAACGTGGGCCGGGCCGCCGTGCCCCCAGAGAGCGCCACCGTCGCGCCTGCCGTCTGGGTCCAGGCGTAGCTGGCGATGGTGCCATCGGGGTCCGAGCTCGAGCTGCCGTCGAGCCTCACGGTCGCTCCGTGTTTCACCCGCTGCGCTGCCCCGGCATTCACGCGGGGGAGACGATTGACGTGCGCCACCGTCACGGTCACCGACGCGCTCGCGGTCGCCCCCCTGTCGTCCGTCACCGTCAACGCAAACGAGAGGCTCAGGGTGCCCGAGCCGGTGAGCGGGGGCGTGACGAAGGTTGGCTGGGCAGTGGTCGCTCCGCTCAGGGTCACCGGCGTTCCCGACGTCTGAACCCAGGCATACCCAGCGATGCGACCGTCGGGGTCCGCGCTTCCACTGCCGTCCAGGGTGACGGTGTCCCCTGGCGCGATGGTTTGATCCACCCCAGCGTCGGCCACTGGCGGTTGATTGGGCGGCATCACGGTGATGGTCACCGTCTGGCTCGCTGTCCCGCCGGCGTCATCGGTCACCGTCAGCGTGAAGGTGAAGGTCCCCAGCGCCGCGGCCACGAAGCTGGGCTTGGCGCTCGTCGCACCCGACACCGCTGCCGTCGGACCAGCGCTCTGCGCCCACGCGTAGCTGGCGATGGTGCCATCGGGGTCCGAGCTCCCGCTCCCGTCGAGGGTGACGGTGGCCCCTTGAACGACCGTCTGTGCCGGGCCGGCGTTGGCGACGGGGAGACGATTCTCGGGCTTCACGGTGATGACGACCGAGGCCGAACCGGTGGCGCCTCCGTTGTCTTTCACCGTCAGCGTGAAGGTCAGCGTCGTGGCGCTCGTCACTTGAGGGGCGACGAAGGTGGCCTTGGCCGAGGTGGCGCCCGTCAGCGTCACCGCCGGGGTCCCCGTCTGGGCCCAGGCGTACGAGGCGATGGTGCCATCGGTGTCTCGGCTGCCGCTCCCGTCGAGGTTCACGGTGGCCCCAGAACGCACCGTCTGTGCTTGACCAGCGCTGGCGGTGGGCGGGCTGTTGATGGGCGGCTGGGTGCCATAGACGGCCTTGGCCGAGTCGGAGCCGATGCCGTTGGCTCCGTAGGCGATGCGCATGTAGCCGTGGTCACCCCATTGTTTGCCCCACGAGTTGCGCATCAACCAGTACCCGTCGCCGCCGTTGTCGTTCCAGCCGACGAGGATGACGGCGTGGTTCAAGTCGGTGCAGGTGCCGTGGAAGACGTCGTTCGAGGAGTTGCCCCGGTACGTGTAGGCAGAAAACGCATCGTCGGCGCACACCGCGGTCCACACTGGCCCCGCGGTCATGATGGCTTGCTTCAGCGTCGCCACGCTCGCGGGGTTTCCGCTGATGCTGGCCCAGCTGGTCACCTTCTCGTGGTGCGGGTGGGCGGTGTTGCCGCAGGCCACGTCATTCGCCTTGAAGGGGAAGTCTGCAGTGTACACGGCGCCCGCGCCGCTCTCGGGCGGACTGACGTAGGACTTGGTGTAGTAGTCGAAAGCGACGTTCCCGCCCTCAGCGCAGTTGTAGCCCTTGGAGTTGCACGAGATGAGGTACTGCTCCGAGAGGCTGGGCACCACTGACGGGTTGGCGAAGTACAGGAGGTTCTCGAAGACTCCGGCCGTCGCGAAGGCCCAACACCCTCCACAGTTCCCCTGGTTCTTGATGGGCGTACATCGGCTGTAGCCGCCGTCACCTGGGTCGCAGAGACTCAAGGCCGCGGGCATCAAGCTGTCGCCGAGGTCCTGCTGGGCGATGGCCTTGGTCAGCGGCGGCCTCCACGCGCCGGCGTAGGGTCCGCTGACCTGGAGCTCGACCGTGTACGTGGGCTCATCGCCGGTCGGCTCTTCCCAGGGGCGGTGGTACACCAGCGTCACCGAGGTCGTCCCCGCGGCCACGCCAGTGAAGTGGAGCCGCTCGCGATCGACTCCGCCCAGCGCCAAGGCCGACTGGTGCTCCCGGCCAGCCAGCGCGAGGACCGAGGTGTCGACGTCGAGGAGCTCCCAGGTGAGGCCCGTCGAGGGCCGGGCGTCGAGCTCGATGGTGAGGAGCTCGTCCTTGGCGAGGTTTACCTGGGCTCCGCGGTCGGCCGCGGTGAAGACCCGCTCCTTCACCGGCCCGGCCGGCTCGAGGGTGCAGCCGAGGTGCACCGCCGCCACCACCAGGACGAGCGTCCATGAGAAACGCGAGCTTCGTGTCGTGTGACCCGTCATTCTCGTGCCCTCCGGGCTCCCAAGTCGAAAACTCCTTGGCTGGGTCATCGAGCAAGCCACCGGGTCTTTCGGGTCACCACCTCATTGCTAGCACGGAGTTGTGGCGCGGCCACCAGCGCCCATTCAATACATTTCAAACGAGAGGGCAAGTGCTGGAATTGACAGCACCTGACAACAACTGTGCACACGTCTGGTAACTGGTGTTCCGAGGTACTCGCCCAGGTCGACGTGGTGCGACATCATCTCGCCGACGCCCTCGGCGGGAGTGCGAGCCTGGCAGCTCGACCGAGGCTCGCAGGCTCGTCTTCTCCGCGGTGGACGTCACGTCGGCGCCCGCCCGCGGTTTCGGGCTCTACGGAGCGTCGTCGAGTGGCCGCCCGGCGCTGAGTCGGAGCGACAGGCGCGCGGTGGCGAGGTCAGACAGCGCTTGAATCTGACCGAACTCCGCCGCGAAGAGGTCGCGCTCGCTCGTGATGACCTCGAGCTGCGTCGCCGCCCCGACGGCGTACCGGTCCCTCGCCACCTGCTCGGCGCGCGCGGCCGCCGCCACCTGAGCATCGACCGATTCCATCTTCCGCAGGGCGGCGCTGAAACGCTGCCAGTCGTTGTGGATTTGATCCGCCGCGCTCAGCCGCGCCCGCTCGACCCCCAGCGCCGCGATGTTCTGGCCGCGCGCCTGCGCCTCGATGCCCATCAGCGTGGGAGCGTCGAGCCGCCAGGTCGCCGTCAGTCCGGTGTTCCAGAACGCCGACTGCCCAGAGAAGCCGGTGGCGTTGGTGACTCGCTCGGTGAACTGAGCGCCGATGATGGGAACCAGCGCCAGCTTCTGCATGGTCGCCATGCTCCCCGCGGCCTCGGCGTCGTGCCCAGCCGCGCGCACCGCCGGCAGCTCGCCCACGCTCTTCTCCAGCTCCTCGAAGCCAGGCTCGAGGCTCAGGTTCGCGGTGGGCAGCGGCACCGCGTCTGGAGCCTCGACCCCCGAGAGCGTGCGCAAGGTTCGTCGGGTCGTCACCGCCAAGAGGTTCGCGTCGACGACCGTCTGACTGTTGCGCGCCACCTCGGCCCGCGCCCGGAGCACGTCGAGCTCGGTGACCGCTCCCGCCTCGGCACGCACGGTGGTCAGTTTGAGCTGCAGCTCGGCGGCGTTGAGCGCCTTGAGCGCAGACGCCTTCATCGCCAGCGCCGCCGCGTAGCCGTAGTACGCCGCGACGACCTGCCGTCGTACCAAGTCGCGGGTGACGCGCTCTCGCTCTTCGGCGCCCAGCTGGACCTCGTTGGCGGCGACCGCGCGCATCCACCGGGTGGTGTCGATGAGGGGCAGGTCGACGCGCAGGGTGGCGTCGAGCTGCTGCAGCGGGGTGATGACCGTCGGCGACGACGCGGTGTCCGGGGGAGTCACGTGCACCGCCTGGAAGACCGGCGTGAGGAGCGGCGTGAGCTGCCCGGCGATGTCCAAGCTGACTTCCTTCTGGTTCCGCGTCCAGGCCCCTTGGAGCGTCAACGACGGGAGCATCGCGGTCCACGCCTGCCGGTACTCGGCCACCGCCTTCTCCCGCTGCTCGATGGAGATGCGGCGGTCGACGTTCTGGGCATCGGCGGCGGCGAGGAACTCCTTCACCGTCGTCGGTTGGGCGATGGCCGGAAGCGCGGCCAACAGCAACAGTGTCGAGAAGCGCCTCACTTGCTCACCTCCGCGGTGACCGCTGCTTCATGGTGTGGGTGCTCCGTGGCGGCGGCCTTTTTGCGGCTGAAGACCCGCCTCAGGAACCCCGAGAGGTCGTCGAAGTACGAGTAGGCCACCGGCACGGTGAGGAGCGTCAG
>PMBV01000101.1:4823-33753 GCA_003153055.1 Myxococcales bacterium | reverse complement strand
CGCCATCACCCTGAGCCGCTGGGCCCGCGCCTCGTAGGCCGCGATGGTGTCTGGGCTGGGCACCAGCTGAAAGCTCTGCTCCTGCACCGTGTCTGGCTTGACTCGAACCTCGCGTTGCTCCCTGACGAAGCCCTCCTTCTCCAGTTCCACGAGGTGCGGGCCAGCGACGAGGGCCTGCCGACCCTCGAGCGGCGTGGTGCCCACGATGCTCCCGTCGACCTTCACTGCTGCCCCTGCCTCCGAGGCAGACACCACCAGCGTGCCAGAGCGACCCTTGAGCAGTGGCGCGATGAGCTTCACCACCGCGCCTTGCACCGCGCTCACCAGCTCGTTCTCGGCCAGCCGCGTCACCAGCTCCGAGCTCACTCGCCGCGAGGTCTTCACGTCGAGGAGGTTCAGCTCCACCGTGAAGCTCACCGGCGAGCCCCGCAGGCCGCCGACCTGATTGATGCGCCCCGTCACCAGGTAATCCAGCTCCACCATGCTTGACAACGCCCCGCCTCCGCAGGACTCCGTACAGCCCATCAACTGCCGTTGGCGCTCCAGGCCCAAGAGCGAGCGCACCGTCTCCGAGGTGGTGATGCGGAAAAGACCCAGCCGGCCCAGCTCGCTACTGGTGACGCTCGTCAGAGCCGCCGCCAACTCGCCGGAAGGGCTGTTCGTCGCGAAGTCCGTGAGCCCGAGGGTCGGTTCCGACTGCGCTGTCGCCAGCGTGAGGAGCGCGAAAAGAAGCATGGCTCCCAACACTAACGGCGAATGGCCCCGCGCTCGGGGTCCGGGGTCGCGTTGCGCGAGGAGAACGTCTTCCTTAGGAAAACTCCTATGCGCCTCATCGCGTGGGTCCTTGCCGCCGGCACTCTCGCGGCGTGCCTCGATACGTCGTTGCCGGCTTCTCCGTTGCGCGGCCGGGTGGTGGGGACGCTCGATGCATCGAAGGGCAAGCTGAGCAACGCAGGCCGGGAGGTGGTGTTGTCAGGAGAGACCGGCGTCTCTCAGCTGGCCACCACCGACGACACCGGAGCCTTCGTCTTCGGCGACGTACCCCCGGGGCTCTACCTGGTGACTGTGAGCCTCAACGGATACGCCAAGGCCACCTCGGACCTGCTGCGGGTGCGCTCGGGGCGTGACACCGACGCCGGTACACTCACGCCCGAGTCGCTCTCCTCCTCGCCGCAAGTGGCGACGCTGGTCGGCAAGGTCGCGGGCAAGTCGGGCCAAGACATCACTGGCGCCACGGTGCAGTTCCTCTATTCCAACGTGGTGTTCGACAGCGCGACGTTGGCGGCTGACGGCGTGTTCCGCCGGTTGCTCCCGCCGGGCACTTTGACCATTCATGTCACGCACCCGTCCTTCATTACCAAGGACCTCGCCGACGTGGTGCTGGAGGCCTCCGAGACGAAGGACCTCACCGCTCAGCCCATGGTGCTCGACGTCAACCCAGCCACCCTCTCGGGCACCGTGTTACGCGAGCGCGACGGCCAGGCGCCCGAGCCGGCCAGCAGCGCGGCGGTGCAGCTCGTACCGGGCGACAACGCCATCGTCGACCCCGCCGGGCAGTTCCTGGTGGGAGGCCAGCAGGGCGGCGCCCATCGCCTCGTCGTCACCCAGGCTGGCTACCATGACGCCGAGTCTTCCCGGACGGTGACGCTGGTAGCGGGAGCGGCCACCACTCTCGAGCCCATCACCTTGCTCCTCGATCGCGGCAGCATCGTGGGCACCGTGAAGCTGGCTGATGGCTCTCCGGTCAGCGGCGCTCGGGTCGAGGTGGTGGGCACCAACTACGCCACCTTGGTGTCACCGGACCTCGCGGACCCCTCGCAAGGTGGGTTCGTGATTGCCGGCGTCCCCGTGGGCAGCTGGAGCGTCGTGGCTCGCAAGGACCAGTACTCCAACTCATCCACCACCGTGGTGGTGGTGAAGGACCTCCCGGTGTCTTCCGGCGTGCTCACCCTGGCGAGGCTCTTCGGCGACTTCAGCATCGACGACGCGGACCCACTCAACACGCCGGGCTACACCCGCACGCTCGCCGTGCAGCTCGACCTGAGCGGCTTTCCCACCACCGGCGTGGCGACCTGGCGAGCCAGTGAAGACTCGACGTTCACGGGCGTCTCCTTCGCTGCCTACACCGGGCGGCACCAGCCCTTCACCGTGAGCGCTGGCGACGGGCCGCATACGGTGTTTGCCCAATACACCGACAGCACTGGCCAGGCGAGCCAGAGGTTCAGCGCCACCGTGGTGCTCGACCAGCAGCGCCCAACCATCGCCTCGGTGGCCTTCGACACCACTGGCACCAACGACGCGCTCAAGTATACCAACGTCGCCCAGGGACTCACCCTGCGGGTGGTGGCCACCGACGGCACGGGCTCGGGCGTCTCCCTCATGCGGGTGGGCGACGCGCTCGACGGCTCTGGCACTGTCACCCACGCCACCGAGACGTACAAGCTGACCCCGGTGCTGACCCGCACCACCACGGCCGACGGGACGCAGCTCGTCTTTGTGCAGGTGGTGGACCAAGCGGGCAACGTGAGCGACGTGGGCCAAGACGCCATCATCGTCGACACCACGCCTCCCTCCGGCTCCATCACCCTGGCCCGGGGTCCCAAGGCAACCGAGGCTGGCTACACCAACTCGCCCTTCGCCCAGGCCGCCGAGACGTGGGCCGACTCGCAAGACGGAGGCGTGCTGGTGAAGCTGGCCAACCGCCCGCAGGACCTCGGCGCCGCCGTCTACCAGCCGACCGCCAGCTCGCAGGGGTGGTTCCTCGACACCAGCACCGAAGGCACCAAGACGGTCTACGCCCGCTTCCGAGACATCGCGGGAAACGAGACGACGACCCCGGCCACCGACTCCATTGTCTATGACATCACACCGCCCAACCCGGCCGCCGCCAGCCTGCTGTCTCCGTCGGTCACCAACGACGCCGGGGTGACGCTGGCCTTCACCACCAACACCGCCGACCTCTCGAGCACCCAGGCGCTGACCCTGTCCGACGAGGCGACCTTCACCTCGGCCACCACCGTCGGCCCGCTCGCCTTCCCAGTCAGCGCCCAGAGGGTCTTCTCGCTCTCCTCGGGCGACGGCGTGCGGAGCGTCTTCGCGCGCTTCCGTGACAAGGCAGGCAACGAGGCGGTGACGTCGGTGCAGGTGACGCTCGACACTGAGGCACCCACGGGCTCCTTTAGCCTCACCGGCTTCCTCGCTGATGGCACACCGTCGAGCACGCTCACGGCCAGCACCCAAGTCACCGTGAACCTGGTGCCCCAGGGCGCGACGCTGTTCCGCCTGGGTGACTCCACGATGACGGTGTGCCCCGGCGCCGGGTACTCCCCCATCGTCGCCACGGCGCTGACAAACCAGGCCTTGCCCTCGAATGGAGTCGTCTCGCTGTGCCTACGCGACGCCGCGGGCAACGTGCAGGGTCCGTTGACCCAGTCGCTCACCCTCGACACGACCGCCCCCACCGGCTGCACCCTCGCGCTCAGCGGCACCAAGGTCGACGGTACCGCGGCGCCAGCGGGCAAGACGGCCAGCCGGGCCATCACCGCGGCCATCGGCTCGTGCGCGGGGGCCACCGAGATGGCCCTCATCGAAGGCAGCATCAACTGCTCGACCGCGAACCCCTCGTACGTGCCCTTCGCGGCGACCGGCACGGTGACGTTGGGAGGCACTGACGGCTCGCGCACCATCGCCGGCTGCCTCCGGGACGCGGCGCGGAACGTGGCCTCGCTCGCGCCTGCCACCATCACCTTGGACTCCCAAGGCCCGACGGCGCCGGTGGTGGCCATCGACAGCGGCGCCAGCTTCATCAACGCGGCCGCCGTCGCGCTGCGAGGAGGCACCATCGGAGCCATCACCGGCTCGGCGCAAACGGCGGTGACCTGGGCGCTGTCGGAAGACCCGTCGAGCTTCCCCTCGGCCCAGGCGCTGGGCGCGACCAACTTCACCTTCGGAGGCACTGGCCTGCGCACGCTGTACGCCCGCTTCTTCGACGACGTCGGGAACCAGTCGGCCATCGCCAGCGCGCAGGTGACCATCGATGTCACCGCGCCCTCCACGGTGGGCGTCACGCTGGCACTCGTGCCTCCCTTCGGGGCCCAGACCGGCTTCACCAACGACACCAACGTTCAGCTCACCCTGGGGAACACTCCGGCCGACGCGGTGGGAGTGCAAGTGGCCTCGGCGGCCAGCAACGCCTGTCCTCCGTCTGCCTTCACGTCCGCTCCCATTCGCGCGCTCCAGTCGGTGGTGGGCTTCCAGCTCCCGGCGACCGAGGGGCTCAGCTACGTGTGCCTCAGGCTCCTCGACGCGGCGCAGAACCCCGCGGACTTGAGCCCCATGTCCGTGACGCTGGACAGGGTGCCTCCGACGGCGCCGGTCATCGCCACCACGCCGCAGCTCCTCAACGCCACGGCGACCTCGGCCTTCACCGTCACCACGACGGGGGCGGTGAGTGACGTGAACTTTGATCGCTACGAGCGCAGCGGTGGCGCCGACTCCTCGTGGAGCAGCAACGGGTCGACGGACGCAACCCGCGCCAGCACGAGCTTCGGCTACACGCTGCTGCAGAACCGCACCAACGTGCTTCAGCTCCGCGCGGTGGACAAGGCAGGCAATCTATCGCCAGCCGACTCGGTGGCCATCACCTGGGACGCGGTGATTCCCACGCCGCCGGTGCTCAAGCAGCAGTGGGTGGACAACGGGAGCGGGCGGAGCACCGTGTACTGGCGTACCTCGGTCTCCACCGACGTGGTGGCGTACAACGTCTACTACGGACCCATCGCCGGGACGACCTCAGGCACGGTGCCAACGGGCTTCACTGGCGCCAGCGCGGCCGAGGGGCCCTCCCCGGTGCGGGTAGCGACCAACGGGCAGGCCGACCAGGCCTTCACCCTGTCGGGGCTCATCAACAGCTCGACGCTCTACGCCACCGTGACGGCCATCGACCAGGCAGGCAACGAGAGCCCCGCTCCGGCGTACAACGCAACCGACCTCCCCAATCGACAAGTGCAGGTCGCGCCCAACGAGGTCTCGCCCAACCAGGTCGCCAAGCTCACGCTGGGGACCATCGGGCTGATGAAGGCGATGGTCATCAGCGGCCAGTACGCCTACCTGGCGGGTTTTGTCGGCGGCTACTCCTGCGCCTCGGGAGGCCAGGTCTCGGGCGCGACGCCTGCTCTGGCGGTGGTGGACCTGTCGTCCTTCGCGCCCGCCATCGCCACCGGACACATCAACCTCACCCCGAGCCAGCCGACCATCGCCTGGGGCCCGACCACCTACGCCGACACAGTGCTCTGCACCGCGAGCTCGCCCTTTCAGCCCGGGCTGCTCGACGTGCTGGTGGACGGCGATTTCCTCTTCTTCGCCTCGGGCTCCAAGGTGCGCATCTTCTCGCTCAGGGTGCCGTCGAGCCCGACCTTGCTCACTACACTCGACTTCTCGGCCTCCAGCACCATCGTGCAGCAACTGGCGCTGGTGGGCGACCGGCTCTTCGTCGGCGGAGACCCCACCATCATCGCGGTGAGCCTGGCGAGCCTGTACGACCTCAACGCGGCGACGGTCCCCAGCCTCGCGAACGTCATTGGCACCTCGACGGCGAGCGGTCAGGTGGGGACGACGGCGGCCTATATGGGCGTGACGCGAGACAGACTGGTACAGCTCAACCGGAACGGAGGTGGCAACGCCGGCACCCTCATCGCCTCGGCCCTCACCGCCACGCCGACCTTCAGTACGGTCGCCAACTTCATCAGCCCGGTTTCGCAGAACACGCTCTTTGTCGGGCTGGGAGCCTCCAAACCAATCACCAGCGGAAATTACCTGTACATGGGGACGTACGGCGAGTTTGAGCTCTACAGGCTGGGTGGCCTCTGGGGCAGCACGAGCAGCGGCCCTGGCCTCGTCACGACCGACCTTGTGCAGGCGTACACCGCGGCGGCCGGTGGCGCGCTCGAGGTCGCCGGCCACCAACTCTTCAGCGCCGAGGGCACGGCGCTCCGGTCTGTCGACCTGTCGACGGTCACGAGCCCCTCCTTGACCAGCTACAACCAAGGCGCTTCCTTCACCGGGCTCAGGACCTATGGCAACCACCTCATCGGCGCGGCCTACAACGAGCTCGACATCTTCGAGGTCGCGACGCCGCGCACGCTCCATGAGGTCGCCTCGGCTGCCGTCGGTGGTCCCTTCAGTGACGTGACGGCCGGCTTTCTCTACACCGGCAACGGGGCCGTCCATGACTTGCATTCGGGGTCGATGACGCTGGTCGACCCGCTGTCCGTCCCCGCGGCGATGTCGTCCTGGTACTTCTCGTTCGACCAGACCCGGTTCGATTCGACGCTCGTCACCGCCCAGGGAGCTGGTGGGCTCATGCTCGCCAACCTCGAGAAGGTGAACGACCGCGACTCCACCACGCACATGGTCGCGGGTGACTCGCTGCTGGTACCGGTCAGCGGGTCGCGCATCACCGGCGTCAAGGCGCACGGCAACCTGCTCATCGCCGCCGAGGTGAGGGCCAATGGCGTCTGGCTCGAGGTGTTCGACGCGCGGGCGTTGCGCAACCGCCAGGGCATCGCCTCCTTCAACCCGGCGACGGCGAGCCGAGGAGCCTTCCAGGTGGCGAGCTTCGCGCCCTCGGCGACGCTGTGGGCCACGGTCACCATGACGAACGGGCGAGCCGTCGTGAGCCTCGAAGATGCCAAGCTGCCGCTCCCCGCGCCGACCCAGCCGACGCCCGGTCTCTCCGTCGTCGACTTGAGAGACCTCCTCGACGACGACCCAGCGACGAGCTCGGTGTCGGTGCTGGCGTCGTTCCCCACCGTCACCGCCGCCCGCGTCGCGACCATTCGCGGGGGCTGGCTCTATGCCGCCACCGGGGCCGGCCTCACCGTCATCGACGTCAAGGAGGCGATGCAGGAGCCCCCGGCGAGCTTGCCCGCGAGCCCGCTGACGACCTCGCTGGCCCTGGGGAATTCCGGCCTCGACTCGGTGGCGGTGTACGGGAGCTACCTCTTCGCCGCGGACCACCGTGGCAACCTGATTCACGCCCTCGACGTGCACGCGCCGTTGAGCCCGCTGGTCATCTCGGTGGCCCCGGTGCCCGCGATGATTACCTCCGGCTCCGCGCCGAGCGAGGGGAACCAGTTCTACCCTCGCACCAACGTCTCGGTTGCGGGGTCGAGGTTGTATTACAGCCAGGTCGGCGAGGTTCACGTCTTCGAGCTGGAGTGAGCAACCTAAGCCACCTCCCACTATGGGAGCACGCGCACCAGCCGTGCGAAGGCCCGCTCCGGGGCATCGTCGAGGCTGGCCGGAGCGAGAGAGAGGTGGGCGGGGTTCCGTGCCCGGAGCGTGCCGGTCACCGCGTCACCCGATTCGGTCTCTGACAGCTCGGGGCGGTACTCCTTGAGCGTGAAGCGTCCCTCGTCGGGCCCTTCCCATTTGACGAAGAGGCCGGCCTCGCCGGGCCGGGGCGAGGACCAAGGGCGCTGAAACAGCCCGTGGGCGCCGTCGGGAATGCCTGGCTCCATGGAGTGCCCCGACACCTGTGCAAGGAAGAGCCCTCGCTTCGTCGGCACCCGCAGTTTCACCACCACCCAGGCCTCGACCGAAGGCCGCTGGGTCGCGCTCCAGGCTCCGGCCGAGGCGCGCACCGAGAGGAGCGGGAGCCCAGCGAGGTGCCGGCGAGCCGTCGCCTCGGAGACGACCTTGAAGGGGAGCGCCAGCGCCTTGGGCTGAGGGGGGGCCAGGCGGTCGGCGAGGCGGAGCAGGCGATCGACCTCGCCCGGAGCGAGCTTGCGGGCGCGGTCGAAGAGGCGCTCCCGGTCAGTCGAGCCCACCACCAGGTCGGCGGAGGTGACGCCCAACGCCGTGGCGATGGCCTCCAGCGCGGTCAACGAGGGGACGACCAGCCCCCGCTCGAGCTCCGAGACGTAGCCTCGCCCCAGCGCCGTCTCTTCGACGAAGGCGTCGAAGCTGAACCCGGCCTCGAGTCGAAGCTGCCGCACCCTGGCGCCGACCCGGCTGGCTGCGTGGTCGGGGAGCGACCGATGTCTCGGGGACTGACGTCGCGCTGCCATCTCTTTGAAACGTGTACCTGGCGCCCTTCGACAGCGGGTTCGGGTTCCCGAACCTCTCGATTCATGGCAAGATGCTCGGCCATGAGCTCGGGGGTCATTCTGGTGGTCGATGATGATGAGATCGTCCTCAGGACGATGGGGAACATGTTGAAAGTGCTCGGGGTCGAGGCCCGGACCGCGAAGAGCGGTGAGGAGGCGCTCGCGTGGTTGGAAGCAGGTGGAGCGCCGGCCGCGGTCATCACGGATCATCTCATGAGCGGAATGAGCGGCCTCGAGCTCTTGGGTCGAGCCGAGGTCCTCGCGCCCTCCGCGCTCCACACGGGGCTCGCGGTCGTGGAGGTGACCGCCAGGCCGGGCTTTGCCTTGACCGTGCTGGCCAAGCCCGCGCCGATGGCGTTGCTCAAGCGCCTGCTCGCCGCGGCGGTGACCCGCCCGGTCTCTGAGACAGACGCTCGAGGGCGGTGATGAGCCGCCCGAGGAGCCCATTCACTGGGGTGGCCACGCCGTGCTTCTTCCCCAACGCGACCACCGCGCCCGAGAAGATTTCCACCTCGGTCTTTCGCCCGGCTTCCACGTCTTGCAGCATCGACGTCTTTCCCTCCGGGGCGAGGGTGGCGAAGATGGGGAAGCAGCGCTCCACGTCAGCCTCGGAGAGCGGCACGCCCTCGTACGCCGACAGCGCCACCACCTCGCGCATGGCGTCCCTGGCCAGGGCACCTACCTCGGGAAGGGCGAAGGCCCCGTAGGGCGCCCGCAGCACCGCCGAGACCTGGTTCACGCCCACGTTCAGCATGAACTTCCACCACAGCTCCCTGAGAATGTCGGGAGACACCACGTGGGGAATTCCCCCTTGCTCGAAGAGGGCTCGTACCGCGGCGACGCGCGCATCGCCGGGGTCCTTCGACGCCGCGCCGAAGACGATGCGGCCAATCGAGGTGTACCGGGTCGCCACTCCCTCGCGGACGAAGTCGGTTCCCACTACGTAGGCGTGGAGCACCTTCTCGGCTCCGAAGGCCGCGGCCAACTGACCCTCGCTGGAAATGCCGTTGAGCAGCGACAGCACGATGGTGTCGGGGCCCACGTACCCGCGGAGCTCTTCGATGGCGGCGGCCAGGTGATGCTGCTTCACGGCCACCAAGAGGACGTCGGCCTTGGGCCCTGTTTCTCCGGCGGGAAGGAGCTGGAAGTCGTACCGGCGGCCGTTGACCGTCACGCCCTCGCGGCGCAGGCGCTCCCGCCGCTCGCCCCCGGCCACCAGTGACACGCACGTGGGGTCGCGCTCGAAGAGCTTCGCCGCGTAGGTGCTGCCCACCGCCCCGGCGCCACAGACGAGCACTCGGTCGAGGCGCTTCACCTTAGGCTTGCTCCCCGGCGCCCATCGCACGGGCCAGCCGGGCGACGCCCTCTTCCAGCTTGGGCTCCGGGGCGTGGCTGAAGTTGAGGCGCAGCGTGTCTCGCCCCTCACCCTCGGTGTGGAACTCCCCGCCGGGGACGAAGGCGAGGCCTTGCTCGAGCGCCCTCTCGAGGAGTTGGGCCGAGTCTCGGCCGTCGATGAGGCGGCACCAGAGGAACATGCCGCCGCCGGGCCGCTGCCAGGTGAGCCGGTCTCCGAGGTGCTTCGTCAGGGCCTGGTCCAGCGCGTCCCTCCGCCCCCGGTACACCTCACGGAGCCTCGCCACGTGGTCCTCGAAGGTCGACTCGGCGAGGAGCCGGAGCAGGAGGTGCTGACCCAGCGTATTCGTCTGGAGGTCCGCCGCTTGCTTGGCCAAGACGAAGCGCCGCACCAGCGCCGGGTGCCCGAGGAGGAAGCCGACGCGCAGCCCCGGCGCGGCGATCTTCGAGAAGCTCCCCAGGTAGACGCGCCGGGCGGGGTCGACTCCGGTGGAGATGGGCGGAGGCGGTGGCTCGTCGAACCACAGCTCACGGTACGCGTCGTCTTCGAGGAGCACGGTGCTCGAGCCCTTGAACGCCGCCGCCACCTCGAGCCGGCGCCGCGCCGAGTAGCAGAGACCGCTGGGGTTCTGGAAGGTGGGGGTGAGGTAGGCCAGTTTCGGGCGGCGGGCCAGAGCGGCCCTGAGCGCCTCTGGGTCGACGCCTTCTTTGTCGCAGGGGAGAAAGGTGACCTTCGCCTCCATGAAGCGGAAGGTCTGCAGCGCGCCGAGGTACGCTGGCGTCTCCACGAGGATTTCGTCTCCCGGGTCGAGGAAGAGCTTGGCGGC
The DNA here is from genome assembly GCA_003153055.1 of Myxococcales bacterium. The sequence continues at coordinate 23,465 of PMBV01000101.1, read as the reverse complement.
GAGGTCGAGCCCTTGCTGGGAGCCCTGGGTGATGAGGGCTCCATCGAGGGTGAAGGAGCCGGGGGCGAAGGGCGCCCGCGCGAGGATCCGCTGGCGGAGCGCCGCCAGTCCCTCGGTCTCGCTGTACTGGAGCGCTTGGCGGCCCTCCGACGACACGAGGAGCTCCCGCGCCAGCTTGGCCAAGAGCTCGGTCGGGAACAACTCGGGGGCCGGGAGCCCACCGGCGAACGAGATGACTTCGGGGCGGTTGACGACCCGGAGCAGCTCTCGAATGGCGGAGGACCTGAGCTGGCCCACTCGCCGCGAAAAGGCGTAGTCGACGTCGCCGCTGTGCATGCCGAGACCTTACCCCGGAAGGCGCCCCCGGCGAGGCCGTCGGCGCGCGGGCGGTCATCGATACCCATACACCCATCGTGTACCGAGATTGGTCGCTCGAGCCCAAGGTCGACGAGCATTACGTCGCCGCGGCGAACAGCAAATCGCACTCAGCCGCGAGTCGCGTATCCTGCTCGGTGATGGCGTTCCCGGCATCGTGGGTGACGAGGTGAAGGCTGACCCGGCGCCACCGTATGTCGATGTCTGGGTGATGGTCCAAGGACTCGGCGACCTTCGCAACCTGCTCCACGAAGGCGATGGCCTTGAGGAAGGTGGTCGCCTCGTAGGTTCGGGAGAGCTGACCGCTCTCTACCCGCCACGATGAGTGCTTCGTCAACCACGACGATAACTCGGTACCAGGCATCGGAGAGGTCATGAGCCAGTCGTACTCTCCCGCGGCGCCGACCCGGAACCCGGCCACTGCCCATGTGGTGGGGTGGTTTTCCCCAGGCAACCCGAGCAGCCTCCCCACGTGTGGGGGCGTGGAGCACGTCGACATCCCTCGGTTTTCACGGTTAAAAACAAACCTCGTCGGCCGAAGGTGACCGTTTTCTCCCCCCAGCAGTCGATCAGAGGTCTATGAGTTTTCTCAATCTGAAACGATGTGTCCTGGTTGGCGTGCTGGCGCTGACGGCGTGTTCGTCTCAGCCGAGCAAGACGAGCGGTGTCACCTCCATCAACCACTCCTGGTTTCCGCTCACCCCCGGGAGCGCCCATGCCTTCGGGCGGACCGTCTCGACCGGCACCATCAACTGCGAGTCGTGCCACTCGGCGGCCGCGCAGACCTTCACCGACTTCTCGTGCATCAGCTGCCACGAGCACGACCAGACGCTGACCGATCGGCTCCACCTGGCGACGTCGGGGTACACCTACCAGACACAGTCGTGCTTCGCGTGCCACCCCACGGGCGAGCGGATGGCCTTCGACCACGCGGGCATCACCGGCGAGTGCGCCGCCTGTCACGCCGAGGGGGCCCCGTTCGCGGCGCTCCCCGTGACGGGCTTCACGCACGCGCCCATCACCTCGGACTGCGGCGGGTGCCACAGCATCGCCAACTGGACCTCGGCGACGGGAGCCCCCACCAACTCCTTCGACCCGGCCAAGGACGTGAAGCTGACGGCCCAGATTCCCTCGTACGCCGGCACCACCATCACCAAGCTCACGGCCCTGAGCGAGACGCTGCACATGCAGATGAACCACCTCAGCCCTCAGGTGCCCAGCGGGACCCTCGCCAACTGCGTCCTCTGTCATGGTGACGCTCCTCGGGGCGCGTACTTCCCTGGGAACCTGCACGACTCGCTCAGCATCAACGGCCTGCCGCAGCCCACCGGGTGCTCGAGCTGCCACAGCGCCGCGGCGCCGACCGGTTTCGTGGGGCCGCTGGCGACCAAGCCGGCGAGGACGCCTCCCTCGGGTGAGATGAAGCATGACGCCGTGCTGTGGGACGGCGGCTCACCGACGCTCACCGCGCTGGTGACGCAAGACTGCGTCTCGTGTCACGTTGCCCCGACCGACACCGAGCCGACCAACTGGACGATGGGCACGGCCGACGCCGGCCCCGCGAGCTACCACCCGGCGCTCACCACTGCCTCGCTCCCGCAGCCGTCGTCCTGTGTCGACTGCCACGCGAACACCCGTCCCGCCGTGTTGTTGACCAGCGGCACCTCGTCGCTCGCGGCCGGCCTCCAATTCGACCACGCGAGCCCGGAGTCGACGGGCGACTGCGCCGTCTGTCACTCCAGCGGAGGCGCCACGCGATGGACCTCATGGACCAAAGGCATCTTCCACCGAGTGGGGAGCGCGAGCCCGAAGAGCTGCCTCCCCTGTCACGATGGCGAGCGGCCCACCTCGACAACCTCGTGGAAGAGCACCACGTATACGGCGAGCCCCTTCGACTACGTGGGCACGGCTGACGCGGGCGTTCAGCACGGAAACAACCAAGACTGTGTCGTCTGTCACGCCGGCCCGGGCACCGGAGGGTCCTGGGGCACTGCGAGCCAGAGCTGGGTCGGTGGCGCGTATACCCACGGGCCGACGGCCTCGTCGAAGAATACGTGCTTGCCGTGTCACAAGAGCCAGCGGCCCGACCTCCTCAATCCACCCATCGACCCCGCGCTCCTCCCAAACAGCTTCGACCACTCCACCAGCGGCAACGGCGACTGCTACGGTTGTCACCAGGCCACGGTGAAGGCGGGCCACTACGTCAACCTTCTTCCGATTCCCGGTGGCGACTGGAAAGGGGCCACGGATTACCCCGGCGATGTCCTGGTGGCCTCTCCGGGCAACTTCGTGAACATCACGGAGATCGCCCTTACCCGCGGCGCGAACCAACTCGTCACCGGCATGGTGTCGTCGTCGGCGACGCTGAACAACGCCATGCTGCACACCTCGTTGGCGCTGCCGCCGGGGCTGAACCCGGGCCCGGCCAACTCGCCAGACCGCACGACGTGCTGGCGCTGCCACACCAATACCAACCATACGGTCACGGACTACGGCGGAGGGTTCCTCCACAAGGCCTTGGTGGATGCCGGAGTCACGCTGACGGGCTGCGTGGATTGCCACGAGCAGATGCGGCCGGCCGACATCGTCGAGAAGACCGCCTCGTCGCTGGTGCCGATGGATCACGACGCGGGCTTCGTCGGCTCGGTCAACCTCGGCGGCGTGAGCGCCACGACCGTCGGCGGCGTGGAGTGCATGGTGTGCCACGCGAGCCCCGGCAACACCTGGGCCGACGGCAAGTTCCACGAGAAGATTGGCGCGGGCGTTCCGGCTGACTGCACCGCGTGCCACTACCCGTTGATGGCCGACGCCACCAAGGCCGACGTGACGTCGACCCCGGCCACTCGGTACCTGATGAAGCACCGGTCGACCGGCCTCACCATTCAGGCTTGCGGCACCTGCCACACCACGGCGCTCACCAACAGCAAGTCAGGCCTCACTGTGACGCAGTGGCAGACGGGCACGCTGCACCCGACCGTGCCCGCCCAACCGGCCGCGTGCAATGACTGCCACTCGGTCACCACGCCGACGGGGACGACGCAGAGCGGCACCACCTATGTGCTGGCGCAGGGCGGGACGAGCACCAACGGCGCTCAGCGAATGAGCCACGCCGCGCCGACCGTGGTGGGCAAGGACTGTGTCGCCTGCCACGCCAGCGACGCGAAGACGAGCAACAGCGCCTGGAGCAAGAGCATCTCGTTCCATGGGAACACGACGACTGGCGTGACCACCTGCAACGCCTGTCACGGCGGCGGCACCCCCGGCACGAACAACAACCTGCCCGCGGGGCTCACCAACTCGAACATCATGACGACGTCGAGCGCGTCGCCGGCCAACACGCCAGACCAAATCACCCACGCCGACACCAACGTCACCCGCTTCGAGTGCAACTTCTGCCACACCCAGGTCGGCACCTCGACCACCGCGGGCATCCAAGGCAAGGAATGGGCGCAGGCCAGCTTCCACAAGAACTTCACCGTATCGAACCCGCTGGTGATGGTGCTGACGGGCACGGCGACGGGCCGGTGCAGCAACTGCCACATGAACGTCAAGCCGGGCTCCACCTACGCGGCCCAGGACCACTCGGCCTACACCGCGACCTCGGCTCAGGACTGCAGCTCGTGCCACGCCTGGCCGGGGAGCAGCGCCACGACGCCCGACTGGAAGAACGCGACTGGGGCACACGCCTCGAGCGGGCCCACGGCGGCCTCCACGTTGGATTGCAACACCTGCCACGGCCAGACGGGCAACTCGACCCTTCGGCTCACGGTTGCCGCGGCGAGCCACTACGGCGGCATCACCAACGGCAACTCGTGCATTTCGTGCCACATCGACTTCACCGGCTTCAAGGGCACCACCACGAACTTGCTGTACAAGCACACCAACGCCACGGCCAACGCGGGCGGCTGCGTGACGTGCCACGCCTTCGTGAGTCAGGTCTACACGACGCTCACCACGACGCCGAGCCTGACATACCCCGTAGCGACCGGTGGGCACACGTTCAGTCAGACGTTCAGCGTCACCGGCAGCTACGACGGCGACTCCTTCACCCAGGCGCACACCGCCACGAAGATGCCCAACTGTGGAGCCTGCCACCAGTACGCGACGACGACCGCGGCCACCAACATCTGGACGTTCAAGCACCGGCCGAGCAACGCCGGAATCTCGAACAGCAAGAGCTCGAGCGGCTGCAACAACTGCCACTGAGTGAACGGGAGGGGCTGGGCGCACAGGAACCGGCCCTCCGACGCCGCGCGCGAAACGCGGGCGTAGTCGAGGCCCCCAGACTCGGTGGAGCGTACTTTGGGCCGAGCTCCCGGCATGCGCGAGCCGAGGCATGAGTGCTCCATGGGCCATGCGAGCGGGTGAGGTGGCCGGGTGCTCTGAGTGGGCAGGACGGTGCGAGCATGCCTTGAGGTGCGAGGGTGGGGCCGGTGCCCACCCACCGGGCGGTCTGGCCAGCTCCTCGACCCGAGAGCGTAGTCAGCACACGTGGGGTCCGCGACTGGCGGGGTGAGGGCCAAATGGAAGAGCAGCTTCCATTCGGAGCCGAGGCTCTCGATGAACTCGCCAACTCCGGCGCAGTGACCGGGGTTTACCCTCGAGGCCCGGCCCGAGCGGCCGCGGGGGCCAGCTCATCGACGCTCCCAGCCCGCCGCGGACATCAGCGTGCGCGTTTCGTCACGTCAGGACGCCCCCGGACGCGCACGGCGGCATCGCCGAGGTGCGAGAGGATCCATGCAGCCTCGGGCCATTTCATTTCAACGGCCCAATCGCGAGAGCCAGGCCATGACGGGACCGCCAGCGTGCACACGTGAGAAGCCACGATCCTGCCCCGCGGCACTCCACCGACCGGCCGAGGGGCTTGTGATGCTCGCCCGGAGCCACCGACGATCCCAGCCCTCGACGCATGCCTCGGCCCCTTCCCGTGCCAAGGTCCAGCCGTGACAACCAAGGAGCCACGGTGAATTGGGGCGGTGGTGGAGGCCCGCACGAACCGCGATGCCACTCCAGCGTTCAACCACCCAGGCAGTCTCGAAGGCAGGGCGGTCGTCCAGGGCCCCGCGGCCCTGAGAGCGGCGGGGGGAAGCGGTTGAGACATCGCCCAGAGGTGCTGTTGGGCACGGCAGACTGAGCTGACGCAAGCGCGCCTTGCCGTCCGCCCGCGCCTTGTCGCCCCTTACTTCTTCAGCTCGCGGATGTACTTCACCACTCCATCGAGCTCCTCGGCTGAGAGGTCATCCTTGTATCCGTCCATCTCCTTCTTGACGCCGTCCTTCTCCTCCTTCACGCCGTCGTTGATCTGCTTCTTGATGTCGGCGTCGGTCGCCTTGGCCTGCCACTCCGCGGTGGCCAGGGAGTGCATCTTCATCTTCTTCCCCTTCTCGGTCTCGGCCTTCCCGTCCGCTCCGTGACACGAGCCGCACTTCTTCTTCCACAGCCGCTCGATCTTCTTGTCGGCAGCGAAGCTCGGCAAGGCGGCGGTCACCGAGAGCACGGCAATCAGAAATCCAAGACGCTTCATGTCTTTCTCCTTCAGGAGGGAACTACGCGTGATGACTGCGACTGTTTTCACCCGAGTATGACGGGCCTACGGCCGTTCTGCTTCACTCGCCACTGAGCTCGGTGAGGATCTCAGGGTTTTCTTCCTTCTCGGCGAGCGTGGTGTGACAGAGGTCGCACTTCTGGGAAACCTTCTTCCCATCGGCGGTCTTCATGTCGCTGGTGTGACATCGGTAGCACCCGCTGTCGTCCTCGTGGTCTCGGAAGCTGGGGTAGGTGTTCCACCCCACGTTCATCGCCGGGAAGACGTTGCGCTTGTACATCGCCATGAGCGCCTCCACGGTCTGCTCCAGCTTCTTGGGCTCGCTGATGGCGTCGGGCGCCTCCTTGCCATAGAAATCGGCCAGCTCCTTCTTCATGCCCTGCTCGGCCTCCTCGTACGACTTCCACGGGAGGTTGAGCACTCGCAGACCTTCGCGGCGAATGAAGGGGAGCGACTTGTCGAGCTCGCCGGAGCTGAGCCCTCGGTCCAGCTCGTCTTTGGCGCGCTGGTACACATGGGTCGGCCGGTTGTGGCAGTCGACGCAGTCCATCGTGCGCCACTCACTGCTGATCGACGTGTTGGCCGCTGGGGGCACCTGGTTGGTGTAGAGGCGGGTGGTGCCGTCGGCCAGGGTGGACTCGACCTCCTTCACGTACTGGCGCCGTTTGTCGGCCTTGTAGCGAACCCGGTTCTTCGGGTCGACGTGCCAGTGAATGCCGCGTGACTTGCCTGCCTCGGCCCCGCCGATCTTCATCATCAGCACCGTCTTCTTCTCGGTGTTCGCCTCGTCCTCCTCGAAGCGAGTGATGATCTTGAGGCGCTCGCCCACGAAGCGGGTGGGCCAGTGGCATTGCTCGCAGGTCTCCCGTGCGGGGCGGAGGTTCTCGACCGGGGTGGGAATGGGCCGAGGGTAGATGTCGAGGGCCACCGCGACGAGCTGCCAGCTCCCCGACAGCTTCGACTTCACGAACCAGTTCGCGCCCGGCCCGATGTGGCACTGGGTGCAGCGGACCCGAGCGTGGGCCGAGCGGCTGTGGGTCGAGAACTCCGGGCTCATCACTGTGTGACAGGTGCCGCCGCAGAACTCCGTCGACTCCATGAGCTCGACGGCCTTGTAGGTGCCCGAGGCGATGATGATGATGTTCACCAGCGTCAACATGGCCACCACCGCGATGATGGCGCGGGTGTGAGGCACGTTGAGGTCGATGACCGGCGCGCGCACCTTCTCCTGGCCTGCCGCCGCTCGCCTTCGATCCTCCCGCCTCACCTGCCAGAGGCCGATCGGCATCAGCACCAGCCCCGCCACGAACACCGTCGGAATGATGACGAAGGCGATGATGCCGCTGTAGGGGCTGCCCACCGAGCCCATTTCCTCGGTGGCGAAGAGCGTCACGAAGAGAATCGCGCTCACCGTGGTGAGGACGACGCCCACCAGACTGAGCACGCTCCTCGTCATCTCCGTGAACAGAGCCTTGATCATCAAGCACCTCCAATTGGAAACAAGTCCGCGCGCCCGAGCACCAGCGTCCAAAGCTTCGCGGCTTCGCAATGCAAAAACACAGACCCTCATCCACGGCGCGTCGCTGCGGACCAAAGGTCCACCAGCCGCCGACGGCGATGAGAGTCTCATGGCACATCAGGCGGCTCAACATGTTTGGTGGCCGCCAACGCCCCCGGTTTCTCTCGGAGCGTGAGAGCACACACAAACCTCCACCGAGCCCGGCACAAAGGGTCGCCGACGGCACACTTCGGAAGCGATCCGCTGCACCCTTCACCGCGCTCCTGCTCGGTAAGCACGTAGCGACATCACCCGGTGCGCGCAGCGGATTCGTCGACCGTCACCCACTGCACGGCCCGCCTTTTGAGCTACAGCAGCACCCGTGGGGAGCTCCAACGCGATCCAGCGAGGTAGTCTATCGGCTCTGCGCTCCGTGCTGGGAGCTCTGGTGCTGGTGGGGCTCTTCGGCATCGTCGGAGCGGTGGTGTCGTACCGGGCCGACGTGCACGAGGCCCGACTTCAGGTGCAGGTCCGCCTCGAGCAACAGGGCCGGTTGTACTCCGACTCGTTGGCCCTGCACTTCGACGTGCTCAAGGCCGAGCTGCAGCACCTGGCCGACTGGCATGTGGAGCAACTCCACGCGGGCGACGAGGTGGTGCTCACCGCCATCCGCGACGACCGAGGCCTCTTCGGCGGGGGCGTTGCGCTGGTCGCTCCCGACGGAACGAAGCTGTGGAGCGAGCCGTCCACGGCCCTCGTCGCCCCGGTGCAAGGCCAGCCTTGGTTCCAGCGGGTGCTGGGCAGCGAGGCGGCGGCCATCGACGCCTGGGTCGACGACGGGAGCGCCCTCATCGCCATCGCCCTGCCAGTGCGCGAAAACGGCAAGCTCGGCTCGGTGCTGGTCGGCATCGTCGACGGCAGCGACCGATTGCTCTACGGCGTCGAGGGTCCGGGTGAGCACCTGTTGCTGCTCAGCAGTCGAGACCGGGTGCTGGTGCCTCCGAAGGCCCCGTCGTGGGCCGGAGGCAGGGTCTTCAGCGGGTGGCTCGACACCAAGCGCACCCGGCCGGGTGACTCGAGCTGGGCCGTCGACAGCACCGAGGTCATCGCCCAGCTCTTTCCGGTCCGCGGCACCTCGCTCGTCGTGCTGGCCATGGAGTCCGAGGTGACGTCGGTGGCGCCGATTCGCAACCGGCTGGCGCTGCAGCTCGCCTTCCTGCTCTTGCTCCAGGTGGTGACCCTGGGAGCCTTCTCGCTTTTCCTCCGGCGAACCTGGCGCGCCTTCACCGAGGCCGAGGCCCGCATCACCGAGCAAGAGAAGCTGGCCGCCCTCGGCACCGCCGCCTCCCTCATCGCGCACGAGGTGAAGAACTCGCTCAACGGCCTCAGGGGGGCCGTGTCGCTGTTGCACGCGGGCGGTGACGCCGGGCTGGTGTCGAAGACGGTCAAGGGCCAGGTCGACCGCCTGGGGCATCTCGCCTCGTCGCTGTTGTCCTTCTCTCGCAAGGCTGAAGCGCGGGCCGTGCCGCTCGACCTCGAGGTGGTAACGAGAGAGGTCGTCGACGCGCTGCAGACGCTCCCTGAGGCGGCGGAGGCCACCGTCTCCCTCGAGCTCGGAGGGCCCTTGAGCCTCTCGACCGACCCGTTGTTGCTCACCACCGCCATCGACAACCTGGTGCGCAACGCCGTCGAGGCCGCGGTCGCCGCCAAGGACTTGGGCCGGGTGACGCAGCCCGAGGTGCGGGTGGAGGGCCGACGAGAGGGCGACTGGGCCGTGCTGCGGGTGGAGGACAACGGTGGGGGCCCACCGCCAGGCTTCGAGGAGCGGCTGGGGGAGCCCTTCTACACCACCAAGCCGCGGGGCATTGGCCTGGGGCTGACCATGACGACGCGGGCGGCGGAGCAACTCGGCGGCCGAGTGACTTTTCACCGCATCGCGCAGGGCAGTCGCTTCGAGCTGTGGTTGCCCGACCTCAGCACCGGAGAGCGAGTGCGTTAAGCTGAAGGCCGAAGCGCCGGCTTCATTCGACGACCAGCTCGCCGTCCACCATGCCCATGGCGCAGCTGTAGCGGACCGTGCCAGGTTTGGTCGGCGTCAGCGTCACCTCGACCGGAGCGCGGAGCGGCAGGGCCCTCGAGATGTTGAAGTCCTTTATGACGATGTCGGTGGCACAGGTCCGCTCGACCGTGCGAGTCACCCGGAGCGTCACCGGCTGTCCCGCCTTCACCCGCACCTGGCGAGGGACGAAGCCGTCCTTCGTCACCTCGAGCTCGACCACCTTGGGCGCCGGCGCGACGGCCTTGCCGCCGGTCGGCGTCTGGGCCAAGGCGGCCGCCCAGGCGAGTGCGATGCCCAACGTAGCGATGTTCCGAAAGCTTCGTCTCATGTCATCTCCCGTGGCCCGAAACAGGGGGGCAGCCCCTTCGCTCGACTCATAGGCGCGAAGTGAGAAAGCGTGACAGTGGCCGTCGGTATGCTCGGCCCAGAGACCACCGGCGGAGGCCACGAGGTGGTCGGGGCGGCTTTCAGGCGATCGCGTCTTCCTCATCGGGAGTGGCCAGCGTCAGGATCGCCAGGCCGATCGCCTCGTGGGTCGCTATCCGCTCTTCGAGGCGTCGCAGCACGTACGACAGGTCCGTTTGGGTGTGCTCACCGGCGATGGTGACTCCTGCCACCAGCATCAGCCGATCCGGACCGATGAGCTCCGCGTAGAGAAAGCTGACCCGGGCCACCTCGGGAAAGCTCTTCAGCAGACGAATGGCCTCGGCCCGCTGGTCAGCCGTGAGCGCTTTCCCTTCGAGGAAGCGCCGGTTGTGGTTCAGGAGCAGGAGCGCGGCGGCCCCCATCAGCGCGCCGATGAGCACCGCCGCCACGGTATCGAAGATGACGCGCCCGGTGAGCTGATGGAGGGCCATGCCGGCCGCCGCGAGCACCAGCGCAATCAGGGCGGTGAGGTCCTCGATGAAGACGGCTCTCAAGGCCGTGTCGGAGGTCCGGAGGGCCTGGGTGAAGACGTCGCGACCGCGCCGCCGTGCCTTCTCCTTGACCTCTCGGAAGGCCTGCAGGAACGAGTAGCCCTCGAGCACGAAGGAGATCGCGATGACCAGGTACCCCACCAGGAAGCTCGGCCCTGGACCGTCGTCGCCCGCTCGCTCGCCCAGTGCCCGCCAGATCGTCACCACTGAACCGAGCAGCAGGGTCCCGAGCGAAGCAAAGAGCGACCACACGAACGACTCCCGCCCGTAGCCCAGCGGGTGCGCGGCGTCGGCCGGGCGCCTGCCAGTGCGGGAGGCCGCGATGACGAAGAGCTCGTTGCCGGTGTCGACCCACGAATGGACGGCCTCTGCCGCGAGCGCCTGCGAGCCGGTGAGGATCGCGGCGGCGGTCTTGGCGAGCGCCACCAACGCATTCGACCCCAGGGCGATCAGGACCGTCGATGCGCGCTCTGGGCGGCTGGCCTCGGTGAGCCGCAGCCGGTACCGATCGAAGGCGTGCATCTGGCCGGGCCTCAGTACGCCTTGGCGAAGGCGATGCGGCCGGCGGCGGGCGCGCCGGTGAGCACACGATCAAGAAACAGGGCGTCGCGGCTCTTCCGTGCGTCGTCGTGAATGGCCATGGTCCGGCTCCTCCGAGGCTCCCCAACCACACCCGGGCGGTCGGGCGCGGGAGGATCTCTTTGCTGTCGACGCCCGCCGGCTGGTCGAGGCAAGGGTGAGCGACGCGCGCATGAGACGTTTAGGAGAGATTCACATCGAAGTAGAGAGGAAAGCGGCCGGCTCCGCTCCCACCTCCTTCACCGTGGGCCGCGGCCCTACGGGGCTTCACCCTCCGAAAGACGGAGCGAGGGCCTGAGCGCGGGCCCACACATCGTTGGAGTAGTCGTTCCCCGTCGTCCCGATGTCCATCCCGGCGATGGTCTTCACGTTGCCGGGGCCGGAGTTGTACGCCGCCACCGCGCCGCGCAGCTGTTGCTCGGGCGGCCAGCTCGGGTGGGACTTCTGCACCGACGAGAGGGAGCTCTTGAGGATTCCGGCGGCCTGGTCGATGTGCTCGGCGCTGTACGGCCCACCCTTGAGGGCGTGGGAGCGCTTGTCGACCTGCATCAGCCCGAAGCCGTTGCCTCCGTCGCCATAGCCCCGCGAGTCGAGCGCAGCCCCGCCGCGGGACTCGCGGCTGGCGATGGCCGCCAACAGCGCGGGCGGGACGCCGTACTTCTTCCCCGCCGCCTGGAACTCGGCCGCGTACGGCTTGAGCCGGGCGAGGTCCGTCTTGGCCATCTTGGCGGAAGCAGCAGGTCCCGCAGACAGGCCGTCCTGCCGCGCAGTGGCCGCTGATGCTCCGGTGGGCTTGTACTTGGAGAGAATGGCGTTGGAGCCGGTCGACCCGGTGCCAGGGGCAGGGGCCGGCGCGTACGATGACTCGAGGGCCGCCAGCGTCTGCCTCCCTGCCAATCCGTCTTGGGTCAGGTTGTGCTTCTTCTGAAAGGCGCGCACCGCGGCCTCGGTCTGGGGACCGAACTGGCCGTCCGTCGAGACCTTGAAGCCCGACTTCCCGAGCAGCTGCTGGAGAGACTTCACCGCCGGGCCCTCCATGCCCCGCTTGAGCACTGCCTTCCCCGACTCGGCGCTCGCGAGGGAGGGCGCTGGGGTGTAGCCCGACGTCAGGGCACGGCTGGCGCTCTGACGGACCGTTGGACTCGACGAAAGAGGGGCGACGCTCACGATGGGCTCCTGTTCATTGCCTCGGCACCGGAAGGCACCGGCTGGCTTTGGTGGATTCTCGGCGAGTGTCGGAGCCCAGCATTTCGCCAATCTGACAAAGGTTGTTACATTCCACCCCGCGATGAAGCTCCCACCGGTGGTTTTCATTCATGGCCTCATCGGCAGCTTGGAGCCGCTGGCTACTTCCAAGCAGTTTCGTGAGCGAGGAAGCTTCGCCCCTGAGCTGCTGGGCTATGGCGAGCACCGCGATGCCGCCTTCGAAACCATCTCACTGCCTGCGCAGCTGGAGCACCTGGCCCGGAAGCTGGCAGAGCAGGTTGGCGACGCGCCGGTGGATCTGGTCGGCCACTCGGTGGGCGGCGTGCTGGCGCTCCTCTTGGCCGAGGCCCACCCCAGTCGGGTGCGCCGAGTGGTCTCGGTTGAGGGCAACTTCACCCTGCGCGACGCGTTCTGGTCGGCGTCCATCGGGCGCATGAGCCCGGAGCAGGCCGACGCCATGCTCGAGGGCTTTCGAGCGGACCCCGCGGGTTGGCTGGAGAGCTCCGGCCTTCGCGCCACCGCCGCGCAGAGGGACACCGCCGCGCAATGGCTCGCGCACCAGCCAGCCTCGACGCTGCGAGCGATGGGGCAGTCGGTGGTCGACACCACCGGGCCGGTCGCGTACCTGGCCGCGGTCCAGCGCGTCTTCAGTACCCATCCGGTGTACTTGCTGGCGGGTGAGCGCTCTCGGGCGGGCTGGGATGTGCCGGAATGGGCCACGCGGAGTTGCGCCGGCTCTGCAGTGCTCGAGGGTTGTGGGCACCTGATGATGCTCGAGCAGCCAGAGGCGTTCGCTCAGGCCCTTGCGCGGTGTCTGGAGCCAAGCGAATAGGAGCCTGAGACCATGCTGCTCAGTGCGGTTGACCTTCGTGTGCCCGGCACCGGCAGACACGAGCGCCGAGCGGCCCTTCGGCGCGCCGACCGCTCTGCGACCTACCAGCCGAGATCGGCGTGGAGCGCGGCGAGGAGCTGGTCGGCCATGGCGCGGTGGCCAGCGAGGTCGGGGTGGCCATCGCAGCCGCCACCATTTCCTTCGAGGAGGAGGTACTTGATTTTCGGGTCGGCCTTGGCGTCCACCACGGCTTGGACCTCGGTGCTCAGGGTGCCATCGTCGGAGACGCAGTAGATGAGCGCGTCGGGGGAGTGACCTCGGACCGTGTTGAGGAAGGTCCCGTAGGTCGTCTTGTAGGTGGTGGTGTTGACCTTCGCGGCGTTGTCGTTGGTCCCGAGGTTGATGACGACCACCTGTGGCGAGTACTTGGAGAAGTCCCACGCGGTGGTTTCGTTGTCGCCGAAGGTGTGCTCGTAGATCGCTGGCATCGTCACCGCGTTGCTGAGGCTCTTGGCCATGCCGATGCCCGACTGGGCGATGATGTGGAGATCGGCGCCAACTTCACTCGCGGCCAGGGCCCCGTAGGTGAGATCGGCGTTCTCGTTGGTGTCCCAGGGGCACCCCTCATTCCCGTAGCCCGCCGAGATCGAGTCGCCGATCACCTCCAGACGCCGCGGCGGGATGAGGTTCGGCAGCCAGGCCGTCTCGGGCGCGCTGAACCGCACGAAGGTGCTGATGCCATTGAAGGACTCCTGGCGGCGAATCACCATGACGTCGTGCGGGCCATCGGTGAGCCCAGAGGCGAGCGAGAAGGTGCCGTTGCCGCCCTGGAACTTGGAACGCTGGCCGTCGAGGAGGACCTCGTACCAAACGACGGGACCCGCCAACGTCACCGAGAGGCTCGTGCCAGTGAAGCGGAGGGCAATGGCGCTGTGGGACCAGGAAAACCGCTTGGCCGAGTCGAAGCGCCCGATGAAGCGGGGTCCCGCGGCGCCAGTCGCCGAGCCACCGCCGGCCGCCGCTCCGCCTCCGGTCGCCGAGCCGCCTCCTCCGACCGCGGACCCGCCTCCGGTCGCCGAGCCGCCTCCTCCGACCGAGGATCCGCCCCCGGTCGCCGAGCGCCCCCGGTCGCCGCTCCGCCGCCAGCGCACTCAGTCTCTCCCGGACACCCCACCACGCCGGGAGCGCACGCAGACAGTCCCAGCATTGCGAGGCTGCTGAAACCGATCCACACCGTGCGCCAGGTCGTCGGACGTCGCATGAGCGTCCTCTTAGCGGACTTCGCTTCTGGGAGCGCGGCGCAGCTCCCTACAGGTTGTCCGGAGATTCGGGGCGAGGAATCTCGGCCCTGCGCGGAGGCGCCCGACGCGCAGGGGCCTTGAGTGAGCCTGAGGCACCTCATGGCCGCAGAGGCTTCTTCTTTGTCCTGGGCGGACGGCCTTCCCCACTTCCCCGCCTCGCCCCAAGGCGAGGGGCCCGCTCTGGCGCCGCGGGGCGAGGACGACCGCTGGGGCGAACAACGTCCCTTCCTACGGCCAAACGCTGGAGGGGCGTGGCGGCTCGCCCCACCGTTCACTTGCCGCACTCGTTGACTCTGACCCCGGGCGTCCACCTCGGCACGGCGTGAAGCTGTCACCACTCTGCCGGTCCAGCGCCCGGCCTGGACACCGAACAACGCGAGGCCCGGGGGTGGGCATCCGCGCCCCCAGGCCCAATCGCGTCTGACGCCCGTCCTTCAATTCGATTGGGTGACTCTGCGCTTTCGAGGCAGGCCTCCGAATTCATGACTGTTCTTCGATGTTCCAGAGTGGCGCCGGCCGTGCAGAGCGTGGCGGTATGAGAAGAATCCCACGCAGATTCCTGGTCGGCTTCGTCGCCATCGCTGGTTCGACGAGTGCCTATACGATCTCGACGATCTTCACTCCGGGGTGTCACGAACGCCTCGCGACCGAAGCGCTCCGGGCGGTCCGCCTCGAGCTTCCGCAGAGCGCGCCGATCTCGGCGACGAACGACGAACGCGCCCTCATCGGCGATCTGGAGTTCACTCCGGCTCAGGACATGAAGGACCTCGGCGCCGCGACCCTGCTGGTGAGTGTCCGCGACAACGACCTCAAGGGAAGGGCGTCGGACGACCTCAGCCTCCTGGCGCAGGTCCACGGAAACCCCGACAACCAAGACGAGCACTGCCTTCGCAGCGCGGCGCAGGACGAACCGAGCGGATCTCAAGCAGCGGTCGACGATTGCCGGAACTTCATTCGCGGGCGGGTGGCGGAAGCGCTCGACGGGCTCGACGCCAACGGCGCGCCGGACCCAGCCGTGCGGGAGTCCTTGCCGCTCCACCTGGCACTGCGGGGAAACGTCGACGCTCGTCTGCCAACGTACTACGTGCGCATCGGCCAGGCGATGCACGCCGTGCAAGACAGCTTTGCCCATACCTACCGAACCGCCGACGGCCTGAAGATCACCGTTGTCTTGAACTGGATCGACGAGGAGAACAAGACGCTGGTGGAGTCACGAGATGGGCCCGCACATCTCTCGGCCCTCGACGTCTGCGACGATTCCGACGAGCTCAGAACGACCAGGCGCACACTGGCGTCCGCGGCCTCGGTCGCGCTCCTGAGGACGACGCTCGACCCTCAGCTCACGAGGGCCCAGAAGGTCGTCGCGGTCGACGGGCTCCTCGATACGTATCTGTCTTACTCGCCGGGGTGTACGTTCGACAACGGCTGGTGCGGCGCTCCAGAGAGACAGTACCAGGCCGCCGCCACAGCAAAGGGCTGCAGTTCCGCTGGCGGCGCTTCGGCCCTGGGGCTCGTCGCGGCGCTCGTCCTCGGTGGCATCTCGAGGGCCCGGGGGCTCGTGCTCGCGGGCGTGCTGGTGGTCGCCCTCCGCGGCGCGCAAGCCGAGGAGCCGAGCCAACCCCCGGCGGTCTCACACAGCCCGCCGCCTCCAGTGACGGTCCCGGTGCCGCAGCCCGGACCGCGGGATCCATCAGAGCTCGCATTCGGTGGGTACCTGGGGCTTTCGGGGGCGATCGACAAACCAGCCGTCGCCGTCCAGGTCGGCCTCCGCCTTCGCGTCAGCACGCATTGGACCTTCGGCTGGGATGCGGAGTGGAATCCGTGGCTCTCGCTGTACGGCGGCCCCACGACGTTCCAGAGAGGCGTGATCAACACCTATGGGACTATCATCCTCCGGTTCCCTCTGGCGTACGAGAACTTCAACCTACGAACGACGCTGAACCTCGGCTTCTCGTATTTGATGATGGACCTCTACGGAGCGCCCAAGGGGAGCCTTGGGTTCTACGGCGCCGTGAGCCCGCTGGGGCTGGAATGGAAGGTCTCTCGGGCGTTGCTCCTCATCATCAACCCCCTCAGTATCTCGGTGCCGGTGCCTCAGATCCGTGGTGTGCCGCTGCTCTACCCACAGTACCGCTTCAGCATCGGCCTTGGGTTTCTGACTGGCTAGATTCCGACCGCGCTCCGACCTCTGAGTGGGAGTGCGCTAAGACCGAGGCATGCTGAGCACGCTTCTGGTGGACGATGATCGCGCCTTCTCCAACGTGGCGGCGGCGACGCTGTCTCGCGAGGGGTTTCCGGTGCGGGTGGCGCACTCGCTCCACGAGGCCCGCCTGGCGGTCACCGAGGGCTCGTTCGACCTCGTCATCCTCGATCGCAAGCTGCCCGACGGCGACGGGCTGGCCTACTTGCCCGAGCTGAAGGCCAACTTCCCCTCGGTGGTGGTGGTGATGGTGACGGCGCACGGCGACATCTCCAGCGCGGTGGACGCGATTCGCTTGGGAGCGCTCGACTACCTCGCCAAGCCCATCGAACTGTCGGACCTGGTGATGAAGGCGCGCCGGGCCGCCGAGGACATTCGCCTGCATGACCGGCTCTCGCTGGCCGAGGGGCGGCTGACGACCCGCCGGGCCCTGGTAGCGCCGGTGTCGGGGGCGATGAAGGCCGTGGTGTCGACGCTCGACCGTATCGCCACCACCAGCCCGCGCAGCCCAGTGCTGCTCTTGGGCGAGACGGGCAGCGGCAAGGAAGCGCTGGCCTGGTACCTCCACGAGAAGTCCTTCGGCGCGGCGGCCCCGTTCGTTCAAGTCAACTGCGCGGCCATTCCCGAGGCCATGGCCGAGAGCGAGCTGTTCGGCCATGAGCGAGGAGCCTTCACCGACGCCCGGGCGGCCCGGCGTGGGCTGGTCGAGCTGGCCCAGGGAGGCACCCTCTTCCTCGATGAGGTGGGTGAGCTGTCGGCGCCGATGCAGGCCAAGCTCCTCACGTTCCTCGACCAGGGCCGGTTCCGCCGGTTGGGCGGCGCCGTGGAGCTCTCGGCCACCGCACGGGTGGTGGCCGCCACCAATCGCGACGTCGACTCCGGCTCGGTGCGGGATGACTTGCTGTTCCGCCTGTCGGTGTTCCGACTCAAGGTGCCGCCCCTGAGGGAGCGCCCCGAAGATGTCCCCGGCTTGATCCATGGGCTCCTCTCTCGGGTCTGCGCCGAGCAAGGCCGGCGGGAGCTGCCGGTGCTGGGAGAGGGCGCCCTCGAGCGGCTGCGGCGGTACAGCTTCCCCGGCAACGTCCGGGAGCTGCGCAACATTCTCGAGCGGGCCACCGTGCTCGAGGGCCACACCTTGAGCTTCGACTGGCTGGGGAACGGGGCGGCTCCATCGGCCCCGGCGGCCACCGACGAGTTCGCGGTGAAGGAGCTGGTGAGCCTCGATGACCTCGAGCGCCGCTATGCCAAGTGGGCGCTGGTGCGGCTGGGTGGGCGCCGCCTCGACACGGCAAAGGCCCTGGGCATTTCCCACCCGACCTTCAACAAGCTGGTGCGCGAGAGCGAGGGTTGAGCGCCGCTCGAAAAGAACTTTCACCTCGACCGAAAGGCGCTTTCACCTCGAGACGCACCCACTTCGCGATTTCAACGGGTTGAGCGCGGCGCGGCTCATGCTTCGTCGGGGGGCGTGACCAACACATCTGCTCGCATCGAAGCTGGAGCCCTCGCTGGCCGCGCCTGGGTGACCTGCGCGCTCCTGTCGGCTGCGGTGGCGTCGGGTGCTCCCCTGTCCCTCCAGGAGGCCGTGAGCGAGGCGAAAGGCCACGGCTTCGACGTGAGAGCGGCGGAGGCGTCCATCGCCCAGGCCAAAGGCGATCTCGAGGCGGCGGGGGCGCTCCCCAACCCGACGGTGTCTCTCTCGGCTGGTCCGTCGATCGGCTGCTACGGCGCTGGCTGTCGCGCCGGAAGCCCCGCCCTCGGCGCCCAACTCTCCGACCAGGGCGCGCTGTGGCAACTCCTCGCAGGGAAGCGTGAGCTCAGGGAGCGCGTGGCCCGTTCCGGCGTCGAAGTGGCCCAGGTGGCCCGGCTCGACGCGGAGCGGCTCCTCACTTCGCTGGTGAAGCAGCAGTATGTCGGGGCCGTCATCGCCGAGCGAACCATCCTGTTCTCCCGCGAGGTGCGCGACGCGGCGAGGCAGACCTCGGAGCTCACCCGGGAGCGCTACCGCGCCGGCGCCGTCGACGAGGCCGACGTCTCGCGGGTCGAGACCCAGTACCTCGAGGCTGAGCAGGCGCTCGATGCCAGCCGGCAGAACGCCGAGCAGCAGCGCTCGGCGCTCCGACTCCTTCTCGG